>JBBAOD010000313.1:0-2814 GCA_040401635.1 Phycisphaerales bacterium | reverse complement strand
CAACGCTGATGCTGGCCATGAGCGGCGCCATCTGTGTGATTTCTCGCTTGTAACAGGGCTCGTACCGCAGCGGTCAGTCTGCCGTAGGTAGCAGCAGGCGACGAATGTCCCGTGGCTTCAGCACCACACCGAGATTCAATACAAGCATTGCGATTCCAAGGGCGATGCCCCGCGGGAACATCGTCACGTTGAACGCGACGATTCCGATGGTGATCGGCAGTTGCATTACTCCCGCCGCGAAACGTGTCCGCGGCACGAGTAGCAGGATGCCGAGCATCAAGTGCCCCACCGCAAGCCAATCCATCAGGCCGCCGTCACGGATGAGCTCCCACATCTGAGCGCCCCGCGAGCCGTCACTCAACGGCGGCTTGACCCACTTGAAGACATGGTTGGCCGCGGAACCGATCAACGGAACCGACAGGAGAATGGCGCTGATTGCTTGCAGATGTCGCTGAATGGGGGGCATGACGGTTGTCCGGGTTGGCTGCGCTGAAAGGAAATCGGCTTAGGAGTTGACGGTCTCGTACCACAGAGTCACTACTCGTCCGGATGAGCGTAGGCAGCGCACGGTCATGCCTTGGCCCACACGTACAGGTCAACGCTGCATACTTCCTGGAATCCGAGTTTGACGCAGATGGGTGCAGACGTCTTCCGATCGCCCTGCAGTACCGCGGCCTCTTTGCCCAAGGCGCGCGCATCGGCCACCCGTGCCGCCACCATCGCCGTGTAGATGCCGTGCCCGCGATAGTCAGTCAGCGTGGCCGCGCCCTGTAGCACTGCCACGCGACTGTTCTTTGGTGAGAACATGCTGGAGACCGACACTGGTTCTTGCACGCCCTCCACGAACGCCAGGTAGTGCGCTCCGCCCGATCCAGCCAACGGCAACACGTCGTAGTAGATGGCAGCGAGCCGCTCGGGCATGGGGTACGCAACGGAGTACAGGCGGATGACATCTTCGCGATCTGCTGCAGTCGCGTGGCGCACGGTGACGCGCGGGTTGCTCCGGAATCCTTTCGCCATGTCAGTGAGGACGAGCCCGGCTTGCTCAACGATTCTGGAGAACCCGGCAGCCTCTAAGCGAGCGACGAGGTCAACGGGCGTGGACGACGGATTGAGCCACCAACCCACCATGTGCCCGCGCTTGCCAAAGAACTCCTGCACCTCTGCGATGACGGCATCAGCGTTCTCTTTGGTGAGCGTCGAAACACCAACCATATTGCCAAACGGATGCGACACCTCCGGGGTGGCATGTGCCTGAAGCCCCGGGAAGGTGGGTACGTCCCACTGACCGGGCAGCTGCGGAAATGCAAAGAGACTGTGCTCAATGGCGTGCAGGATCAATGTCTTGTCGACGGGCATGTTGACTGATCGTAGTTGAAAGACCTTCGCCGCCAAGTTTCATATGATTTTCGTTTACGCATGCCCGCGGACACGATCACCAACATCTCCTGCTATCAGTTCGCCGAGCTCTCCGATCTCAAGGTGCTGCGTCAGCGACTCTTGGAGCAATGCAAAGCCAATGAGCTCAAGGGGACGATCCTGCTGAGTACCGAGGGCATCAATATGTTTGTCGCTGGCGTCCGCGAGCATGTGGATGCGCTGGTCGCCGTGCTGCATGCCATTCCGGGACTGGAAGGCCTCAAGCCCAAGTACAGCGAAAGTGCCGAGCAGCCGTTCCGTCGCATGCTGGTGCGCATCAAGAAAGAGATCATTGCGTTTGGGGTGGAGGGCATCGAGCCGGCCAAGTACACCTCGCCGCGCTTGGATCCGAAGGTGCTCAAGCAATGGCTCGATGAAGGTCGCCCGGTCATTCTCTACGACACCCGCAACGACTACGAGGTGAAGCTCGGCACGTTCAAAGGTGCGGTGGTAGCGGGTATTGATTCGTTCCGCGACTTTCCAGCGGCGGTCGCCAAATTGCCGCCCGAGATGAAGCACGCGCAGGTGGTGTCCTTCTGCACCGGCGGTATTCGCTGTGAGAAAGCCGCGCCGTTCCTGGAGCGTGAGGGCTTCGAACACGTGTGGCAACTTGACGGCGGGATCTTGAAGTACTTTGAGGAGTGCGGCAACTCGCATTACCAAGGCGAGCTGTTTGTGTTTGATCAACGCGTGGGCGTCGATCCGGGGCTGCAGGAGACGGCGTGGTCATTGTGTTTCGCCTGCCGGGCGCCGCTCACCACTGAGGAGAAGACCGATCAGCGGTACGTGGAGAATGTGTCCTGCCCCTACTGCTTCAAGGCAACCGAAGAGCAGCAGGAACAGCAGATCAAAGCGCGCCACGCTGCCATTCGTGCCGCGGTGACGCCGCTCCCTGGAAGCGTTCCGTATGACCAGGCACGCCCGCTGAACGTGCCGGAGGCTTGCGATCGCGGCACCATTCTTGACTGCTTGTGCCAGGTCATGTCGCACATCTCGCGTGAGGAATGGCTTGCAGTGTGCGAGGCGGGCAGCATTGTCACTGATGACCACACGCCTGTCTCTGCGCAGCACATCGTCCGCGCCGGGGAGCGCTACCGGCACCTGAAGCCCGCGCAATGCGAGCCGGATGTGAATGCAGATATCCGTGTGCTATTTGAAGACGAAGCGATCATCGTGCTGAACAAGCCCGCGCCGCTCCCAGTGCATGCGTGCGGGCGGTTCAATCGCAACACGTTGCAATTCAAATTGAACGTTGTGTGGCATCCGCTCCGGCCGCGCAGCGTGCATCGCTTGGATGCAAACACCACTGGCGTCACTGTCTTGTGTAAGACGCGGCAGTTTGCAAGCTTGGTGCAGCCGCAGTTTGAACATGGCGAGGTTGAGAAACACTATCTC
>JBBAOD010000312.1:0-2831 GCA_040401635.1 Phycisphaerales bacterium | reverse complement strand
AACATTAAACCAGGAGAACATGGCAGCACTTATGGTGGAAATCCTTTGGCTTGTGCAGTTGCAATGGCTGCTTTACAAGTTTTAAAAGACGAAAAAATGGCTGAAAATGCAGAAGTAATGGGCTTGTTATTAAGAGAAGAATTGACAAAATTGCAATCGCTATGGAGCGTCGCTCGCGATGGTCGCGCTGCCTATGACGCGGCGATTGCTGCCGGCAAGCAGGGCGCTGATCTTGACGCGTCTGCTGAAGCGGCTGCAACGGCTGAGGTGGCTTACGACGAACAGCGCGCCAAGGTGCAGACCGGCGCGCTCACTTCCAGTCGTTGGACACGCGTCGTGTCATTGCCACAGTTGGCCAAGAAGGGCGAAGATCGTGCCGCTGCGGTAGCGCAACTCAAGGCGGAGTTCCCATCCGCTGTGACCGAGATCGACGCAGCACTCTTGAACTACGACGCCTACGCAGCCTTGCGTACCGTGCTTGATGACCCCGAAGATTTGAAGCGCCTGTTGCGCGGCGCCGGCGTGTTAGATTTCCACATTGCGGTCACTACGCAGAATTCGCTCGGCGTGAATGTTGAAGAACTGCGCAAGCAACTTGCGCAGGGCGGCCCCCTTGCGGCCGAGAGCCCAGTGGCGCGTTGGTTCAAGATCAACAGCATTGATGAGTGGGCAAGCACGCCCGCGCAGCGCGAAGCGCTGGAAGCAAACCCGGCTGGTTTCTTCGCTTCAAGCCGCAATTTGACGGCAGGAACCGGTCCCGACAAGTCCATCTACATCCTGCTCTGGATCACCCCCGACCGCAGCCTGACCCACGAACCAGGCGGTAAGGAATGGGCGATGAAGCGCGTCGGTCGTACCAGCGACGAACTCGGTCGTGTTGCCGTCAGCTTTGAGCTTGATGACTCTGGCGGTGTAGAGATGGGCCGTCTCACCGGCGCCAATGTTGCTCAGCCGATGGCCATCGTTCTGGACAATCAGGTCTACACCGCGCCGAACCTCAACTCCAAGATCAATGACCGCGGCCAGATCAGTGGCAACTTCAGCGAGAAGGAAATTGATTACCTCGTGCGCGTCCTTGCATCGGGCTCGCTCGGTGCGCGACTTTCGCCGGAACCGGTGTCGGTCAGCGTCCTTGGACCAGCGATGGGTAAGGACAACCTGCAGCGCGGACTGAACAGCGTGCTGATCTCGGTGCCTGCCACCTTCGCCATCATGGCGCTTTACTACTTCATCCCAGGAATCATTGCGAACATCTCGCTCCTAGTGAATGCCCTGATCATCTTCTACGCCATGTCGTTGGTTGATGCCAGCTTCACGCTGCCCGGCCTCGCCGGTATCGCGCTGAACTTGGGTATTGCCGTGGACAGCAACGTACTCATCTACGAGCGCCTTCGTGAAGAATTGGTCGATCGCAAACAGCCGCTCCTTGATGCCATCGACACCGCCATGCGCCGCGCGCGCACGGCGATCATCGACGGCAATATGACGCATTTGATCGTGGTGGTAGTGCTGTACTGGTTCGCTGGTTCTGAAGTGAAGGGCTTTGCGCTCGTCATGGGAATCGGCGTATTCAGCACACTTGCAGCCGGCTTGATTGTGACGCAGGTACTCCTGCGCCTCTACGCACTTGGTCTCAAGGCCAAGACCATGCCAATGCTGCCGATCGTGGTGCCCGCTATCTCGCGTGCCTTGCACCCATCGATCGACTGGCTCCGCTACCGATTCATCTTCTGGGGCGGCGCCATTGTGGTGGCAATCATTTGCATCTCCGCAACCCTTGGTCGCGGTAGTGACATCTTCGAGACGGAATTCCGCGGCGGAACCACCATGACCATGGCCACGCGTGCAGCGCGGCCTGGCGAGGATGCGTTCGGTGGCCACCTTGCCATGGCGCGCAGCGCAGTGGAAGAACGCCTGCACGCACTCGGCGCAGCCAACAGCGCTGATCCGGTGCTTTCGGAGCTGCGCAATTCCACGGTGCTCACGGTCGGTGAGACCAACGCCGCGCTGGAGTCGTCTGCCTTCCAGATCAAGGTTCCCAATCCATCGGGAGTTTCCGAAGACACGCCGATTGCCAACATCTTGGTCTCGGCAGTGGTTGAAGCATTCAAGGACGACATGGACATCCGTCGTCCGGTGAAGTTTGCCGGACTCGGCGTTGCTGCGTCCGCGGGGCATTCGTTCCGCATTGATCGCCCAGGACTCGGTGAAGTGATCGGGCGCCCAACGCTCGATTACCCAACTGATTCGGCCATCGGTGGCGTTGCCATCGTGGTGACTGACGTTGAGCCGCCGCTCGTTCCGGCAGATGCATTGGAGCGCATTCGTCGTATGCGCAGCAGTCCGGCATTCGCCGAAGCAGGCGGACGTTCGGTGGACGTGGTGGGCCTTGACGCTGCAGGTAACGGCACATTCAAGTCTCTCGCGATCGTGGTTGCCGACCCGGATCTTGCCGGCGCGCAACTCTCTGACGTGGCGTGGCAGAAGAACTACGCCGACTTGGAGTGGAATTTGATCTCCTCAGCGTTGAGTCAGCAGGCGTCACTCGAACAAGTCTCCAGCATTTCCCCATCGGTGGCACGCGATCTTGCGTCGCAGGCCACCTTGGCAGTGTTGCTTTCCTGCGTAGGAATGTTGGTGTACATCTGGATCCGATTCGGTTCGCTCCTGTATTCAGTGGCAACCGTCATCGGTGTCGTCTTCAATATTTCCGTTTGCCTTGGAATGTTGGCGATGAGCAAGTGGCTCGGAGACACCCAGTTTGGGCATTTCCTACATGTTCAAGACTTCCGCATCGACCTCCACGTCGTAGCCGCGCTGTTGGTGGTCAT
>JBBAOD010000311.1:0-2833 GCA_040401635.1 Phycisphaerales bacterium | reverse complement strand
CGCTCGCCCAAGTGTTCTTGCGCGAATTTGGAATCGAAGTCTTTGGGTTTGTCAGCGGCGCCATCGATGCCACCTGTGTCTTACAGGTGGACGCAGAAACACTGCCCGAACTGCGCGCCGCGCGCGACGCCAGTGACGTCTACTGCCCGGACTCGGAGACGAGCGCGCGGATCATCGATCACATTCATAAGGCCAAGGTGGAGCAGGACACCGTGGGCGGTCGCGTTGAGGTGCACGTCCTGGGCGTTCCGCCCGGTCTTGGTACATGCGTGCAGTGGAATGAGCGGCTCGATTCGCGATTAGCCGCGGCCGTCATGGGCATTCAAGCATTCAAAGCCGTTGAAATCGGTATGGGTGCCGACTGCGCGTGGCATTTCGGTAGTGACGTGCATGACCCCATCGAATACGACCGATCACTGGCTGGTGAATCGCATCTGGGATTTACTCGCCCCAGTAACAACGCAGGCGGAATTGAAGGCGGCATGACCAACGGTATGCCGGTGGTTGTGCGTGGCACGATGAAACCAATAGCAACGCTGCTGCGTGGCATGCCCAGCGTCGATCTTGCCACACATGAATCGGTACAGAGTCAGTACGAACGCAGTGATATCAGTGCCGTCGCCGCAGCGAGTGTGGTGATGGAGTGTGTGGTTGCATTTGAAATTGCGGCAGCGTTTCTCGCTAAATTTGGTGGCGATTCGATGGTTGAAGTGCGCGCGCACTTTGACGCCACCATGCAGTTGGCGCGCGCGCTGCATGAACACGACTGATTCAGCATCTTGGATGCAAGCGAAATTTATATGGCAACGATTCCCTCAGACATTGCGTTGGCAACCGACGCCACCGTCGCTCTTACGGCGATCATTCAAGCGTTCGCCGCCCATACCGGCACGCTGCACTTCTTGGGCACTGATGGCATGTTGCATTTGGCCGCCATCCATGGAGCGATCCCAGCACCGGTCATGGAACACATCCGCACCATCGAAATCGGCAAGGGTATGGCGGGGGCCTGCGCTGAATTGAATGAGCCAGTTTCGTGGTGCAACCTGAACCGCGATGGTTCCGGGGTAGTGCAGTCCGGAGCGCGCTCGCTTGGCCTAGCGGGTTCGATTGTGGTGCCCGTTCGAAGTGGCGGCGCGCTGGTGGGGACACTTGGCATTGCGAACACCGGCGAGCGAATATTCACCGACGAAGAGACGGCGCTGTTGATCGAGTGCGGGTCGTCGTTGTTGCGGTTTCGACCAGTTCCGGCGTAAGTAGATTTCGCAGTGCGCTGCATCGTCGCGCCGTGCCGCGTCTTGTTAACGCACAACGCCTGGTTGCTGCACAACGCTCAGTCGCCGCGCCGCATCACCCCATCTGCGCAGCAAGCCACGCGCGCGCGAGCGCTAAGTCGCGCTCCACGGTCGCGACGGAGACCTTGAGTAATTTGGCAACGTTGGGGATGGTGATTCCACCAATCATGTGCAGCGACAGCGCCTCCGCTCGGCGCGGCGAAATCTGTGCGAGTTCAGCGAGCTTGTCATGCAGGACATCCACATCAGACATGTGTGCGGATTCTTCAGCGGGGGTTCGTGCGTCACTCTGGGCGAGCGCTTCGCCGAGTGGCAACTGCTTTGCCCCCTTACCGCGCTTTATCGTCAGTCTTCGGCGACGGCGATCGGCAATGATGCGGACAAAGAGCATCGTGGCAATGGCTGCCAGATGATCAGGGTTGGCGATCTTGGTTTCTTGTTGGACGAGACGACGGAATGTCTCACCCAGAAGCGACGTTGGACTGATCGTCTGTTGGCCGGTCCGCGCTCGTTCCGCCGTTACTTGCCGTTCGGCCAGTGCGCGGAGTGCGCCGTAGTGGTCGGCGACCATTAGTGAGATACTTGCGGGAATTGGACATTCAGGGTTATCGAGCGGCACGTCGTACCGACCCTCCACGGACTGCCCATCCTGAGCCTGCGCATCTTGAGACTGCCCATCTTGAGACTGCCCATCTTGAGACTGCCCATCTTGAGACTGCCCATCCGGAGCGCGCCCATCTTGAGCCTGCCTGTCTGGGTCGGAGCCGTGCTGCGGCCGGGGGTTCGGATCGGTCGTGCTACTCATGCTCTCGTGGCGTCTTCGGGAAATACCTTTTTCCCCCGGATACAACGCGCATTCCCCGGATTAACCCCTCAAGGAATCTTGATTGAAATGAGAACTTTGCCGAAAGTAAGTAATAGCACAATGAGCAGTCGTAGCAAGCGTCAGATAATCGGTTAAAAACCGCCAGTTATTTCACATACGACCTGCATTTGCAAGGTTATTACGAGTCCGGTGAACAAGGCCACTCGCGGCATTCGGCGGTCCGCCGACGTGGGACACTCCGCTCCGCTCGCTGCTGGAACAGGTTGGGGCGCCGTTGCACTGCCTACTATGCGGCATCGCTAACGGCGCAATGAAGCGCGGGCGATTGCTTCGCCGCTTCTCCCCCTCTTCCCTCCCACGACGATTCGAACCACATGTCCAAAAAGATGATCGCTTCCGCGCTTGGTGTTGTCTCCCTGTTGACCGGCTTTGGCGCAGGTCAGGCCGTAGCGCCGCCGGCCGCAGTGAAGGGCACCAGTTTGTATTCATTCAAGACCACCGCGCTCGATGGCACTGCAGTGGACCTTGCCACGTACAAGGGCAAGGTGGTACTTGTGGTGAATGTGGCGAGCCGGTGTGGCTACACGCCGCAATACGCAGAATTGGAAACGGTCTGGAAGGAATTCAAGGACAAGGGCCTGGTAGTGATTGGATTCCCCTGCAATGACTTTGGTGGTCAGGAACCGGGCTCATCCACTGAGATCCGCGATTT
>JBBAOD010000310.1:0-2834 GCA_040401635.1 Phycisphaerales bacterium | reverse complement strand
GGCATGCAGACCAGCCAGCGGCGGATGGTGGTGGCCGCGCGCGGCAGCCAGCGCGTCACGGCAGCCGGGCCGGCGGGCGGCACCTGGCGGCCGTCGGCACGCAGGAGTTCCAGGGTGACGTCGTCGCGTTCAAAGCGCACCAGCGCGGTGGGGCCGCCGGTCTTGGCAACCTCGTCGGCAAGCTGCGTGGTCCAGAGGCCGGCCATCACGGGCACGTTGCCCACGAGGACGGTGGTGACGGCGCCGAGGCTCGGGCCTTCCTTCGCGGATGGCTGGGGCGATGGCGCGCCGCCGGCTGGACCGGAGGTGAAGAGCGCCGCCAAACTACCGAACGCATCGCCGTTCGAACTCATCGGTCCTCCGCGCTGCCTCCGCAGCCGCGCCGCCCGCAAGGCCAGAGGCCTTCCGGGCACACACAAGGATCACCTTCAAGGGGCACCGCGCGCGTCAGGCTGACGCTTCGGCGGCACCGGTCTCGCGCCCCGACGCCGGGGCGCCCGAGATTCGCATGCGCTGCGCGAGCTCCGCCGCGCGGCCAGTGCCTGCAAGTCTCGGAAGGGTGTGGCCGTCGGAGGTCATGACTGAATCTCCGGAACCGTCGGCAACATACACCGCAGCGGCGGCAGCGCCATGGTCAACCGCTTGGGATTCTGCGGAAACCGTGGCTTGTGTGTCCACGATCCACTCGGCAAGGGCGCGAAAGTCGTCATGGGCGGGGGAACCGGGGGCGAACGCCACCACGGACTGACCGTAGCTCACCGCTTCGCGCAGGACTTCATGCTCACGAATCGGCGTGGGCGCAATGTGAGCAGTGAATTTGCGACCGATCGCCCCCAAAATGTCGTGGGAAAGCTGGCTGCCGTCGCGGTGCAGCGTGGGAACGATGCGGACGGCGAGCTTTCGCCCCACTTGATCGGCCAGGGCTCCGATGGTGGCAACCTGCCGCTCGGCGCCGCGGAGGGCAAAGAAGCCGGTTTCCACCGGCACGAGTGCCTCGTCAGCGGCGCGCAGTGCGTTGAAGGTGAGGTAGCCGATGGTGGGCGGGCAGTCGATGACGCATCGGTCAAAGTGTGGTGCCACGCGTTCGAGATATCTCAGGAGACGCCGGTCGCGGTCTGGCAGCGAAACCAGCCCCCCGCGCGCGCTTTCCAAGCCAGCCAGCGCCACCGTGCAGGGCGCCAGGCGCAGCCCACGCGCCACTTCCCACAGCCATCCGAGCGGATCGCTGCCACCCGGCGGCTCACACAGGAGCGCTTGCGCCAGACTAAATTCAATGCGTGTATCCGGGACGCCAAGTCCGGCGGCACAATGTCCTTGCGGATCCATGTCAACCAGCAGCACGCGCTCGCCCCGCTCTGCCAGCGTGGCGGCAAGGTTGATGGCGGTAGTGGTCTTGCCAGACCCGCCCTTCTGATTGACGACGGCTATTGTTCGCATCCGAGGATTCGTGTCCAACGGCCGCATCCGTGCGGCGAGCGCCTGAGCGAGGTAGATCGGCGCTTCGGGGAAGGATGCTTGATATTGGACGTGGCGATCAGTGGGCGATCAGCGGGCGCCCACGGCGCGCCAGGCTGCATCGAGCGCGGGATCGGCAACATCGCGCACCACCCGCACATCACCAAGGCTGAACGGCACCACCAGTCTGAGTGCGCCGCCTTGTTTCTTTTTGTCGGAGCCCATGGCCTCGGTGAGGGCGGCCACGGAACGCGGTGACGGAATGACGGTTGGTAATCCAAGCTGCTGCAGCGTGGTTCGCACGGCGTGTTCGGCGTCAGGCGTACCGACCCCAAGTTCCACTGCCAAACGACAGGCCGCGACGGTGCCAATCCCCACCGCTTCGCCATGCGTGCATTCATCATGGAGCAATGCTTCGATGGCATGCGCAAACGTGTGCCCAAGATTCAACACAGCGCGTCGACCCTGCTCACGCTCATCGGCCCCAACAACATCAGCCTTGATGCGCACATTACGTTCCACCAGTTCCGCAAGCGTTACTGGGTCATGCGCAAGAATCGGATCGATGCGTTCCACCATCCATGCCAGCATGCTTGGGTCTGCGATCACTGCGTGCTTCACACACTCGGCAAGGCCAGAGCGTAATTCACGTACTGGAAGTGTTGCGAGCGATTCCGGATCACAGATCACCAGGGCCGGCTGCGCAAACGAGCCAATGATGTTCTTTGCGAGCGATCCATCGGGGCGCGCCAGATTCACTGCGGTCTTTCCACCAACCGCGGCGTCAACCATGGCAAGGAGCGTTGTTGGAACTTGCACGCAAGCGATGCCACGCATGTACGTCGCAGCGGCAAATCCAGCAACATCACCAACCACACCGCCGCCCACAGCAACCACTGCTCCGGCGCGATCGATTCCATCAGCAAGCATGCGCTCACAGAGATCACCAAGCGTGCCAAGCGTCTTCATGTCTTCCGATGCATTCATCGCAATGCGAGCAACGCGAATGCCGGCATCACGGAAGGAACGATCGACGGCTGCGGCTGCGGATGACTCCACCGCGGTATCACAAATGATGGCTATTGACGAAGGCCGCAATCCCACCGCTGCCATCCGTTCCGCAACATGGCGAACGGCGCCGCGTGCCACTTCAACGGGATAGGTTGAAGCGTCAGTGCGAACGATGATTGATTGAAGTCCGTCCATCTATCGACAGGCTAACGACTAAATAGGTGCCGTTCACCCCTGTCCGTAATTTCGAAGGGTTTCCATTGCCTACCAACGGCGTCAACATCACCTTCTGCCGAAGATCATGATCTGGCCGGCAGGCGCCGGAGAGGACAGGGCCGCGCTCAGCGGCCGTCCTCGTAAGGCGAATG
>JBBAOD010000309.1:0-2837 GCA_040401635.1 Phycisphaerales bacterium | reverse complement strand
GGGCCACGGGAGTAATCCCCGCCGCCGCCGCTGCCGTAACCACCACCGCCGCCGCCGCCGCCACGACCGCCGCGGAATCCACCGCCGGCGCCTTGACCACGACCGCCGCCGCCGCCACCACCACCGCCGCCACCAGGACCACGCTCAGCGCGTGGCTGAGCCTCATTCACGACGAGAGCGCGGCTCTCGAAGTCCTTGCCGTTCAGCTCGGTGATGGCCTTATTGCCAGCGTCCTTCTCGGCCATGGTCACGAAGCCGAAGCCGCGTGAGCGACCGGTTTCACGATCAGTACCGATGAAGACGTCAAGAACTTCTCCGTAAACGGCGAAGTGCTCCCGAAGTGCTTCGGGAGTGGTGCGAAAACTCAAATTGCCGACATAGATGCGAAACATTCGTTGCTCCAACTTTCTTAAAGCGCCCGACCCAGGCGGCGCCCAATGCCTGAAAACAACGAACGGTTCAACAATCAGTCCGGGTTGCTTCGTCGAGAACGATACCACAGTCTGCCGTTAGCAACCGAAGATCTTTCGAATTTGCGTAGATTGGTCGGGTCTACCGACACGAATACCGCGAAAGAGCCTTGGGTCACATTATTATCAGGCAAGCGTGCGGCGATCAATCGGTGCCACGCCGATGATTCATCCAAACTCACGCCTCAGGCGCGGGTTTCTTCTTCACTGCACGCGGCCGAGCGACGGGCGCTACCTCTGCTGGCGCAGTGGCATCGGAAGCATCAGCCGGAGCTGATGGTTTGGTTGCCTTCTTCCGTGCTGCGGGAGCTGCTGGACTCGCTGGTGCGGGCGCCGCGCTCGCAGCGGGTGGTATCGATGGCGTCGACGGAGCAGCGCGCGGAGTAATCGAAGTTGGTGGGCTCATCGGACGCGGTGCACTCGCGCCGAGTGGGCGCGATGTACCGCTTACCGTTGGTCGTGGAAGTCCACCACCACCGATCGGTCGCGATGAACTGCCAAGCGATCGGCTTTGCGTTGATGAACCACCAGGAACCGGTGGTCGCGGTGCACCGGGGCGCATCGATGGCGCGCCGCCGAGTTGTCGACTCGTTGGACCGGGCGTTGGCGTTGATTCAGACGCACCAGCAACACCTGGAGCACTCGGCGATTGGCCAAGACTACGAGAGCGAAGACCAGAACTCAGTGGCGGACGCGGAGTGCCGTGATCGGCCGGAGATCCTGCACTCGGAGTAACGCCAGGCCCGCTTGTTGATGGAGTTGCGCCCTGCTCTGCATTCGGGTTTGCAGCGCTCCCTGATGCAATACTGCTACCGGTGTTCATTGGCGAACTTGGTCCACCCGCCGCACCTGGAGCGCGGCGTGGATTGCGATTGAAACGTGATGACGCGCCACCTGCAGATGCGCCAAATCCGGGGCGGCTGCTCGCCATGCCGCTCGGACGCAAATCACCGGAGCGCGGAGCGCCAGGACGGAGACCACCACTCGTACCCGGTCGTTGAAATGCGCGAGGCCCGAGCGGCGATGTTCGTGGCGCCTTCTCTTCAACGGGCAAAATTCGCTTGCCCTTCTTCACGGCTTCATTGATTTGAATTTCGCGACCGTTGATCTTCTTCCCAGTCAGCGTCTCTACAGCGAGCTGACCAAGCTGCGGATCGCGGAAGAGCACGATCGCAAATCCGCGCGGCTCCCCTTGCTCGTCCATGACGAGAATGATTTCATCAACAGCCTCTCCGAATGGCTCGAAGTACGGCTTGAGTGCCTCGACCGTCGTACGAGGGTCGAGATTTCCGACATAGATCTTAAACATTGGCACGGGATGTATTCCTGCTCAGCGATTCGGCGTCGTGCAAACGCCATCATGTGCGCACTGCGGCAAAAGCCGCACCCCGGCTCACGATTTGCAACCAACAAACGACAACCCCAACCCACCGTCATTCAAACCAAGACCAACGTGTTCTACGAACACCGTCATTGAATCACAACACGCACATAAAGGCAAGCAGTAATTGCGACAAATCTCATGGCAGTGTGTAAGTAGGTCACAGATAAACCAGGCAGCGGCAGCGAAAGTGCAAGCGACCAACTCCACACAGCTCTACCCCAACAGCGAAATACAACCCCAAAAATAAAGAGGGCCCTACCAGTTGTGACTGGTAGGGCCCATGAAGCCGGCGGTGACCTACTTTCCCGCGGAGCAGTATCATCGGCGACAAGGGCTTAACTGCTGTGTTCGGGATGGGAACAGGTGTTTCCCCTTGTCTATATTCACCGGCAAATCCGTAGGAGGCTTTCCAGCCACCGACGGCGTGTTTGCGTGAAGAGTTGGTCGTTCAACTGAATTGTTCTACTCGCCACTTCGGATGAGTAAGATGAGTGAACCGAAGCGATCATGATCTCTCATGATTGAGTCGGGATGCCCACCAGAGGGAATCTGGTAGACATGGCCAAGACGTCGACCGTTAGTAACGCTTAGCTAAACGGATCTCTCCGCTTACACACGCGTCCTATCAACCCGGTGGTCTACCGGGGGTCTCTCGTCTTGCGACATGGAATGTTCATCTTGAGGTGGGCTTCCCGCTTAGATGCTTTCAGCGGTTATCCCTGCCGTACGTAGCTACCCAGCTATGGACCGAGCGGTCCAACTGGCACACCAGGGGTACGTCCAATCCAATCCTCTCGTACTAAGATTGTCTCCTCTCAACATTCCTACGCCCACAGCAGATAGGGACCGACCTGGCTCACGCCGGTCTGAACCCAGCTCGCGTACCACTTTAATGGGCGAACAGCCCAACCCTTGGGACCGCCTTCAGCCCCAGGATGTGATGAGCCGACATCGAGGTGCCAAACCGCTTCGCCGCTATGGAC
>JBBAOD010000308.1:0-2862 GCA_040401635.1 Phycisphaerales bacterium | reverse complement strand
AGTGGTGGAGCGCAGACTGTTGCAACAGGGCAAGCGCCGTTCTGATTTCACGCGCGAACAATTCATTGCCAAGGTGCAAGAGTGGAAAGATGAATACGAAGCAACCATTCTGAGTCAGTTGGAATTGATGGGCGCTTCGTGTGATTACGACCGCGTGCGCTTCACTATGGATCCAGTGTGCGCGGCTGCAGTGCGTGCTGCATTCTTCAAACTCTTTGATGACAGCCTGATCTATCGCGGTAAGCGGTTGGTCAATTGGGATCCGGTGTCACGCACCGCGCTGGCTGATGATGAAGTGGAGATGGAAGAAGTGGACGGTCACTTCTGGTACCTCCGCTATCCGTTTGAGGATGGATCCGGTTACGTGACGGTGGCGACCACGCGCCCAGAAACCATGCTTGGCGATACCGCTGTGGCGCTCAACCCGAAGGATCCGCGCGCAGCGGCGGTGCGCGGCAAGAAGTTGCGCTTGCCCATCGTTGGCCGCGTCATTCCAATTGTGGAAGACGACTACGTTGTCATGGCCGTAGAGCAGGGCGGCGACCCTGCCGACACCAAAGCGCAATTTGCAACTGGATTCTTGAAAGTCACTCCCGCGCATGACCCCAATGACTGGGAAATTGGCATTCGTCACGGCGTTGCCGCGATCAATGTCATGGCGCCCGATGCGTCCATCTCTGATCGGCATGGTTGGGAAGACGTTTCCGCAGAGGCACGCGCGTTTGTTGGCCTCTCGCGTGAAGACGCGCGCGCAGCGATTGTTGCGTGGTTCAAGGCGAACGGCTTGCTTGAGGGCGTGAAGCCCTATCGGCACAGCGTTGGTCACAGTTATCGAAGTCACGTGCCTGTTGAGCCGTACCTGAGCGAACAGTGGTACGTCCGCGTCACCGATGACCGCCTGCGCGGCGCTGCGTTGCGTGCGATGAATCCGTCGCAACGTGATGGTGGTGCGGCGGCGGCGACTGGCGCTGCACATGGCGCCACCAGCAGCACCGCTGCCAACGCGGCAGCTGTCGGTGACGGTGAAATCACTTTCTACCCGCCGCGCTACGCAAAGACATTCCAGCATTGGCATGAGAACATTCGTGATTGGTGCATCAGCCGACAACTGTGGTGGGGTCACCGCATTCCGGTGTGGAGCGCAGAAGTGGCGGCGAACGATGTTGCAGATCGTGCTGCCGTTGATGCTGCACGCGGCGAGCTTGTTGGTTGCAACGGTGCATGGCGCGCCATGGGATGCTCCGAAGCAGTGCGCCGTCGCCCGGATGGTGTCTACGAGCGCTTCGTGTGCGTGGCAGAACACGCCGATTCCGTGGCGATTCCCGCACTGACTGCCGCTGGCTTCCGTCAGGATGAGGACGTCCTTGACACCTGGTTCAGTTCCGCACTGTGGCCGCTTTCAACGTTGGGTTGGCCAGAGCCCGCGCGCTTTGACATGCAGGGCCTGCTCGAGAAGTGGAACCCCAGCGCGGTGCTATCCACGGCTCGTGAAATCATCACGCTGTGGGTGAGCCGCATGGTGATGTTCAATCGCTATTTCCTTGGTGGGCGAGTTCCGTTCAAGCATGTGTTCATTCATGCCATGGTGCAGGATGGCTTCGGCCAGAAGATGTCCAAGTCGTTGGGCAACGGTGTTGATCCGCGCGACATCATTCAAACGCACGGCGCTGATGCCATGCGATTCACGCTGGTGCAGATGACCACTGACACGCAGGATGTTCGCATGCCGGTGGACATGGTCGATCCGTGGTCTGGTGAAATGTTCTCGCCACGAACCATCACCGATGCCGCCGGCTACACGGTGGCTGATCCGGTGCAGGTTTCGCCCAAGGATCCTTCCAAAAAAATCACCAGTGCCTACGGCGCAGCGACCGGGAAAGCCACGCCCAGCACTGATGCGCCGCTGGCGTTGAACACCAGCGCACGCTTTGACGTTGGTCGGAATTTCGCCAATAAGATCTGGAATGCAACGCGATTTACACTTGGCAACCTAACGCCCGTCCCTGGTGACCCGTCCGTTGACCCTGCCACGCGGCCGCTTGTTGATCGATGGATTGTCGCGCGTCTTTCGCATGCGCTGGCAACCTACGAACGCGCACTGGCGGGATACCGGTTCAACGACGCCGCCGACGCCACCTATGACTTTGTGTGGCGCGAGGTGTGTGATTGGTATCTGGAAGCAATCAAGCCCACCGTGAAGACGGATGCTGCGCAGCAACAGGTGTTGCGCACGGTGCTTGATGCGTCACTGCGGCTCCTTCATCCGCAGATGCCGTTCATCACGGAACAGTTGTGGCCGGCGGTGGCGGCAACTGGTCAATCCGGGTTGCGTGGCGTTCATGTGCCTGCTGCGCCGCTGTGTGCACGCGCAGGCTGGCCGGCCGTGGATGCATCCGTCACGGATCGCGCCGCGCTGGCAACATTTGGTCGCGTGCAACAGTTGGTGGATGAGATTCGCACGCTCCGTGGTGCGCGGCAGGTGCTGCCCAAGCGCAAGATCACCTTGCTTGCGCCGGCGGGTGTTCGAGCGCTGGTGGCGGAAGCTGGTGGGGTGATCGAAGCGTTGGCTGGAATTGGCGAGGTGGCAAACTTGCCCACCGAGCGTCCGGCCGGAGCGGTTCCGATCGCCTTTGAAGGTCAAGAGTTGCTCTTGGTGAACTTTGCAGACGCCGTTGATCTGGGCGCGGAACGCGTCCGGCTCGACAAGGTGGTCACTGAGAAACTCAGATTGATCAGCGGATTTGAGGGAAAACTCGGTAACCCGGGCTACCTGGCCAAGGCCAAGCCGGAACTGGTGGCAGAAACGCGGGCGATGCTGGATGAGGCAAAGGCCGATCTTGATGCTGCGCGCAGGTCCTTGGA
>JBBAOD010000307.1:0-2867 GCA_040401635.1 Phycisphaerales bacterium | reverse complement strand
TCAGTGCGTGCAAGGTCCGGCGTAAATGTTGGTGGCGTTGCGGCCAAGTTCGTGGTGCCTGCGAATCGCGGCTGCGTCCGCCACTGGCGATCGTTCAGGCCCACCGCTGCATCCGTGACAAATCCAAACGCTGGTCCCGCAATCAGTACGCCAGCGGGCAAATCGCGCGTCGGTACACCGGGGACCGGAACGAATCGATCCGCGAACACATCGTCAACCATCAGTTCCGCGCCGTAGGTGTTGGGCGTGGGAAGCGGCGTATTCGCGGTGACCACTTCGCCGGTCCACCGTGCCGTGACGATCTGAACCACCTGGGGCTCACGCGGCACCGCGCGCGATAGGCGACTCGGCGCCACGCGGAATGTGACCATGACATACGCGTTATCTCGGATCGCAATCGCGCGCGCTGCGCCAAGCGATGCCACCACGCCATTGGTGGCGTTGGCCAACTTGGCATCGCGGGTGACCTTGCCAACACTGATAGCCGTTAGGACTGCCAAGATCATCATGATGCCCATGACCACCAACAGCTCAAGGAGCGTGAAGGCGCGTACTGGGGCGAGCCGTCGTGCGGAGGATGAAGTGCGGGCGCTGGGCATGGGCGTCAGTTTGGAGGATCCAACTCGTACAGGTAGATGTTGTCGGCAGCGGCGGTGTTCTGGATGGTGCTGGAATCCGGGGTGGATTCGCCGGGCACTCCAAAGAGACCGTCGGGACCAGCTGACACCAGACATATACGGCGATTAGTGCAGACCCCAAGAAGATTCTCAACAGGAGTCCGCACAGTTCCGTCCGAATCAGGAAGCGATGAAGTCGGCTCCGCCCCGTACCGCCAGGCTCGACCAGGGAACACGAACGCAATACGTCCGCCCCACGTGTCAACCAGTTCCGATCGGGTCGAATCCTTGGTGTTGGCCGTGGACTTGGCCGAGGGCGCGTACAAGACTGACGGCGTGCCGGACAAGATGTTGGTGGCGGGATAACTGGAACTATTCGCCTCCGCGCGCAACATGCTCGGTGGGATACCCGCCAGCATTGGGCGGATTGATTCAAGCTGTGCGAGCAGGTTGACGGTGAACACACCCGCGCCCCGTGCGCGCGTGTAAATCAATCGGTTGCCAGAATTGTTTGGTGCCGGCGGCGTTCCTGGCTCGCGGACATCAAAGACCTCCAGCGTGGCTCCGGATGGAAAGATCTCCGTGGTCGGCGCCGTCAGCGAGTTAAACGCCCCGTTGTACGTCACTGGTCGCCCCGTCTGCCCTTCCCATTCGGTGAACGCGCTCTCCATGATGGTCATGGCGCTCTCAACCTGCGAACGCTCGGCGCGCCGCAACAACGCCGAGCCAACGCCCAACACCAAGGACGCCAGCACCAAGATGATGCTGATCACCACCATGATCTCAATCAGGGTGAAGGCGCGTCCTGCATGGCGTGAGCGGCGGCTACTCATGGGCCGAACCTCACGATGTTGTCTTCGTTGTAGCCCTCGGTATCAGCGCGAATAGTTGGATTCCAACGCTGATCCGGTCCAAAGGAGAGCAGCGCAAACTCGGATGACATGGCAGCGCGGCTTGCACCCGTGTCATTGTTTCCATCCGGCATGGCGTTCACATCTTCACCCGGACCGAAACGCTGTGGACGCAGTGCAACAATGTCCGCCAACGACCAGGTGCGATCCGTGGAGCGCGGGTCGCCGTTCAGGTAGCCGCGTCGATAGAAGAGCACTGGCTTTCCAAAGAAGTCCAAGAGGCACTTGGGTGCCAAGTCAAAGTTGTTGATCTCGCCCGGCTTGGCAACGATCGGCGTGCCGTCCGTCTGAAATCCGGTGATGCCGCCGATTTCGCTGTCTGACTTGACCTCTAAGTACGGTCCAAGTGACTTGCCGCGCAGGAATGCACTGGTTGAATCTGCGTTGCCGGTGGCAGGCGCGGACGCAGCCAAGTTGCGCGAACCAAAGACGCCCTTCCCCTGCGTTCCCGTACGCGGATTCAGGAGCGAGCCCCATCCACCATCGGAGCCTGGGTTACGAATGCCAAGAGCGGGTTGCTCGCGGTAGCCAGGAGTGTTGGTGTTGGTGGGAAGCGCGCCGGTTCCTTCCATGATGACTCCGTAGCCATCCTGTGAGCGATCGCCAAGACCCAGTAAGTACTCGGGAATGGTGGTCGATGAGCACCACTTCTGCAGGTTCTGCCGCTGGATGGTGGACCATGATCCGTAGGTGGGACCACCGTTCTGCGTTCCGGCAAGCGATGGCGGATCCAGCATATCGCGGCACCAACCAGGCTGTCCAAACGCCGTGCCGGAGACGCCGGAACCCACTTGCGAAGGCACGCCAAGGATGGGAGGCATGTATCCGGTTTCAGCGCGGAAGCGCGTCAGCCCTGCCACGATGGAGTTCATCAGGAACTCCGTATTCGCAATCCGAGCACGCCGCGCGCCGTAGCCAAGGCCCACAATCAGCGTGGAGATCACGCCGATCACAATGCCAAGCACCACCAAGATCTCCACCACGGTAAAGCCGCTGCGGATGACAGAACGCTGTGCCGGACGGGCGAAACCCATCACTTGCCGCCCTTCTGGCCGGAGACGCTTTCAATCATGCTGACGAGCGGAAGGAACAGCGCCAGAACGATGGTTCCGACGATGCCACCCAGGATCACCACCATGAACGGCTCCAACAGACTCAGGAGACTGGCCACGGCCACGTCCACTTCTTCGTCGTAGTTGTCGGCGATCTTCATCAGCATCACGTCCAAGTCTCCGGTCTCTTCACCGACGTCGATCATGTTGACCACGATGGCGTCGCAGACCTTGGCCTTGCGCAGCTGACCGGCGAGTGTTTCGCCTTCCATAATGCTGTCATGGAC
>JBBAOD010000306.1:0-2917 GCA_040401635.1 Phycisphaerales bacterium | reverse complement strand
CACTGACCACTGCTCAACGTTCCAGCACCGGTGCGCGGATCGTCAAAGGACACCACGTTTTGGTTGCCGGCATCCGAATCCCAACCGAGCGCTGCGCAATCAAGCGTGACTGGATAGACAAGGTACGGAGAGTTGATCGGATCTGGCCGCATCGGACGCACATTCGTGCCCGGGCCGTCGCGGAACACGTCGCCGTAGTAACTGCGCAGTACCGGATTGCCGTTGCAGTCAGCCACGTACCCGGGCGCGCTGCTGGCCACGCATGGGCCCCAATGCGCAAGCAGCGTGGCCATGTCTTGACCGTCCACTACGGCGTCACCGTTCAGGTCCGCAATGCACGCTGGCGGCGCCGCTGGGCAAGCGCCCCAGCCAACCAGCAACTTGGCGATGTCGGCACCGTCCACGGATCCATTTCCATCGAGGTCACCAATGCAACTGCCGCCGCCCATGGTGGCCGTCATGGCGTAACCGAATCCAACGGTGCCCGATGTTGCCACTGGTTGCCATGCCACGTACACGCCCGCCACGCTGCTTGAGCGGACCGTGCGTGCTGCCATCACATCGATGGCGTCTTGCATCAACACAACGTCGCTGTTCCAAAGCACCGCGCCAGTGGCTGCATCGATGATGCCGAGGCGCGCCTTGGCGCCAACCGGCGAGCCGTTCTGGAATGCAATCCCAATGCTCGCAGCGTTCACTGTGATCGACACCGGACCAGACGGATGACGCACGTTGCGTATGCACGCAAAGGATGCATCGATCGGGGTGATGCCGTCGCCCAGGATGATCGACTTTGATTCACCGATCCATAGTTCGTCATCGGCGCATGCGATCGGCGCCACGCGGTCACATGCTTGCAGTAAGCGGTTGGCGGAACCGGCGAGTGTGGCATTGCCACCGGGCGCTACGCGTGCGGGGTCGGTGAGGTCAGTGAGTTTGCCGGGCGCTGCAGCAGACATGAGGGCGAGGTAGGTGCGCGACGCGATCGTCAATGGCGCACTGCGTTCCTCAGTGGTGGGCGGGTGGCGCTGCAGATAGAGCGCGGCAACGCCGGCAACCATCGGCGACGCCATGGAAGTGCCGCGATCCAATTTGAGTCCGGAGGTTGGGCGCATCCAATCAGCAGCCAAGATGCCCGTACCCGGAGCCCAGATGCTCACGTCCGGACCATAGTTTGAGAAGACCGCGGGATGATCGTCCGCGTCCGCAGCACCAACCGTCAGCGCAAACGCCGATGCGGCCGGATACATCCACGAAGCTGGCCAAGACTCATTGCCCGCCGCCACCACCACGAGATTGCCTCTTCAAACACCGCTGCCGCTGCGCCGCGGTGTTCGCCGCTCAGTGACATGTTGACCACTGCCGGAAGTTGCACATTGCCGGGGATGACAACCCAGTTGAGTGCCGCCACTGCGGTGGAGAATTGAAACCTGCCGTTCGCATCCGTGACTGCCAGCGAAATGATGCCCGCGCCCGGGGCCGGACCAGTGGTTGTGCCCGCCGCGCAACCGGCGACGTGCGTGCCGTGGCCACGAATGTCACGTCCGCCGTTCGAACCAGCACCTGGATAGAAATTCTTGACCTGCTGAACGCGTCCGGCAAACTCCGTGTGATCCGGGTTGATGCCGCTATCGATGATCACCATGGTGACGCCAGTACCGTCGGCACCGCACGGGGTGAAGGCGGGCGCAAGGCCGTTTGCTTGGGAGATGCGGCGCAGTCCCCACGGATTGGGAGTGTTGGGATCCGCGGGCGCGCCTTCCGGCATGCTGACGACGGCGCCCATCATGTCTGGCTCCACGCGTGCCACCAGCGGGTGCGCGCGCACCGCGGCGGCATCGGCCGGGTTCATGGATGCTGCGAAGCCGATGACGGCGTGTTCGTAACGGAAGCGCGCGCGGGCGGCACCGATGGTGTCGGCCAGCACGCGGTCGATGAGTTCAGCTGCGGCGGCGGGAGTGGTGTTGCGCGCGCGAGCGCGGAGTTGCACTAGGTACGACGGCAGGCCAGTTGCTTCGTCGATGGCCTGCCCTGCGATCGCAGGGGCGCCGAGGTCGGGCTGGGCTGCTTGCGTGGGCTGGGCTGGTTGCGCGGGCTGGGCTGATCGGGTTGCCTGCGCTGACGGCGCGGGACGCACGGCAGTGGATACACCGGTGCCGGCCGTGACTTGCAGGGCGAACAGCAGCGCTGCTGCCCCGGAAGCGAAGTGAGAAATCGACTGAGAATGCCCAAAAGAACTCGCTGTACGCATGGGCGTCATTATGACCACTGAGCGCGGCGGGTCAAGGATGTGGTTTCACAAATACCCGGGCTTCATAACTATCTGGTTTATTGAGTTCACTGGCCGCCGAACGCCAAACCGGACTGGCGCGGGGAAAGGGGCGGGGGTCGGCGGGATGTTGGTGGTGCCGGCGAAGTAGAGCGACAGCCCCATCCACTGAGATGTCGATTGCCCGTGGCGCTAACCGGGTCCAAGCTTCTGCAAGGCAAAGGCATAGGCGCCGATGCCAACAGCCTGACTGGTTCCAAGGCGTGACATGCCGACGCCGACGCGCAAGAGCGGGTCGTACGCGATGCTTCGGCCGCTACCGGGCACCTTGATGGTGCGGGTTTCACCCTTGAGAAATGTTTCCAACTGAACCGGGTCTTCAAGATTGAAGGCGGCGGGAATCAGGCGACGGAACGTGTTTCCGGCGGGGCTTGTGTAGGTGCTATTGAGTTCTTCGACGAGTGCTGGCAGGAACAGCGGCCACGCACCGGAAACACCACCACCGATCACGGCGAGACCATCAATCAGCGTGAGCGCGCTGCCGACTGCATCGCCCGCGGATTCGCCGAGGCGGCGGAATGCTTCGCGGGCCGCCGCTTGGTTGCCAACCAGATTGCCGTTGGCGATTTCAAAAAGGTCTTTCGGCTC
>JBBAOD010000305.1:812-2956 GCA_040401635.1 Phycisphaerales bacterium | reverse complement strand
GTCGGCCGTGAAACGGAGAACGCGATCAGGGGAGTTAAAAAGAATTTACGAAATCTGGCGGACTGGCCTGTCACAGCGGGGCTGGTCAGACGGTGTTAGGGGTGATGGAACGTGTACGTTCATCCTCCGCAAAGTCGCCCTCCATCTGGGCGGCTGTCTTGTATTCGATGAATCCTGGGAAATCTGGGCAGCTCGGACAACGGGTGGCGAAGGCTACGGGTAAGTCACCAAATCCGACTCTCACGCAAGATGGAACGATGAGAGTGACCCGGTCACGATGACCAACCAACTCAAGCAGGAGAATGCACCATGAAGAATTGGCCGTCCGTGGCATGCGGTGTACTCATACTGTCGACTCTGACCGCAAACCGGGGCCTCGCCCAAACCGGTCCACAGCCAAACTGCCATACCTTGGGCAAGGGCGAGTCGTGCTGCGCGACCTACGCATTCAAGACCATATGGTGTCCGATCATCGGGCAATGGTGCCCTTGGATGCCCGCCCCAGGTGGCGACATGACCATCTATCTCGGCGAGTTTGGCGCACCCGGTTGGTCTTCGCCGCTGCCGCAGGATCCCATTAAGCATTACTGCTCGTTCTATGAAGCAGTCTGCCCGAAGTCTTCGACAGGGGCCTGCACCACCTCGTTTCCCGTCAAGAAGTCGCATCCATGTGGTTCATTGGCTGAGCCCAAGACATCGAAGGACTGCGGCGTCGCTCCCTACATGAGGCAGTGCAGGAATCAATGCTCAGCGTACTGATCATGGTGCACGTACTCGTGCTCGTGCAAGAATCGCCGCCAGCTGAGACGCTGAAGGTGGTCGAGAATCCGAACTTCCAGGCTGGAAGCAGATTCGTATTTCGCAATGGTCTCGTCGGCGTGGTTGGCGTTGGCCAGCTCGATGCTCCGTTGAGCAACCTCCCTGCGCCGGACACCTGGATCGCGGTTGCCCGGAGAACCACAAACCTGCATCTCGATCCGACAAGTGATGAGCTTGCATCACTTCTAGCATCGGCCGAAGCATTTCGCTCGGCTTTGGCGAAGCGCAGGGAACGCGACTGGCAGCCACAGTACGACCGGATCAATGCGCTCATGTTCGAGAATGCGCAGCGTGGGAGCGGAGACGATGACAACACCATCGCTCTTGCAAGCGAATACAGCCGCGATTGTGTTCGCGGGTCGCTGGCGGACTTCGATGCCGAAGCCAGTGCATTCGCGGTGGCACTTGCAAAGGTGAGCGGCGGCGAAATCGATCAGCAAGTTGGCGAGCGATCTTCCAAACTCCTGTGGCGGACACGCGCCACGCACTTTCTGCGTGATCCCGCGCCAATACCTGTACCTCCCATCGTGTACATGTCGCTGAGGGACGATGTAGCGGACGTACCGGTGGCGGAATCGAAGGCGCAGGCGCTGGAAGGCGCACTTCGCGAATACGAAGCTGCGTGGGACGAGGCACTTCGCGACATGATCAATGCGCAGGCACGAGCATTCACGAGCCCTGGCGACACGCCGCGCGTGCTCCGCCTCGTTGCCGCGATGGTCGATTGGATGAACGACATCGACACGCGCGCGCTTGATGAAGTGGCGGAATACGTGAGCGATCCGTCGTTCCGCTGGCTGCGCGGAGTCTTGGTGCGCCGAAACCCAAACGCCAAGGAGGTCATCGACGCATGGCTCGGAGTGAAGCGACTGCTCACTGCACCCTCTGATCCAGCGATCCGGGCTGTCATCGAGCCGACCGACGGCGCTCTCCGGTCGCTGACCCAGGAAATGCGAATGACCGCGTGTGAAGGCTGGCGCGCAAACATCGTGTTCGGAGCCACGCCGTCCCATCCAGACCGAGCCCGATATCGGCCGGAGATGCGAAGGATCGCCGCGCAGTCGCAACAGCACGCGCTTGCGCTGATCGCTGAGATCGATCGAGTGGTTGGTACTCAGCGTGGCAGCAGCGGCATTGAAATCTCGAGGGCGGTGCGTACTGCTGTTGAATCCGTAACCGGGAAGTTGCTGGATACTGAGCTCAGTGCCGAGCCAATCTCTCCAGAGTGGCCGCCCCAATTGGGAGATGCACCGCAAGCTTCCATGCTTGGCCACTGACCGTTTCGTTATGCTGATGATTCATCTTGCGTCAGGCCCCGGTGAAAG
>JBBAOD010000305.1:0-802 GCA_040401635.1 Phycisphaerales bacterium | reverse complement strand
TCACAAGAACGAAATTGCTTCCTTGAACGTGCCCGACCAAGATAGCCTGACTGAAGTTGCGCGATCCATCAGCAACCAAGAACGCACGTTCGCCCACCGAGCCGTGAAGGCAAACTTCATGCGAGATGTGTGGGTTCTGCTGCCCGGCGGCTTCTTCCTAGCAGCGGCGTCATGCGCCGGCGTACGTGGACTTGGAGGCAGCCTCCCGATAGCGCTGTCACTCGGCGTGACGATCTTCCTCACCAGCTTTGGAATCATCTGGCTACGTGCATGTCTGGTGCACTTTCCAAAGCAACGTGAAGTCGATGCTGGAAAGATCTGCGGATATTGCGGGCACCCGCTCGCGCCGAGCGGACAGGCGACGCGCTGTCCCGAGTGCGGCTACAGCCGAATCGTGATGAGATGTTCGAACGACTCCTTGTCGGACACAACAGAAAAAGACTCCAAATGGCTATGAAGGCGCCTGTTCGTTTGCTTGCCATTCTGTGCTCCGCATGCGCATCGGCGGGCGGAGGCAGATGACGCGCCGACGCCGAACTCGGCTCATCTACTGCTGCGTCGGCCTCGCGGCGATGCCAGTCCTCTTGGGCTTCTTGACAACGCCCAGCGTGATGAGCATCAACCCACCTGCGCAAGCCACAGCGTGGCGAGTGAAGTTCGGGATCAACGAGTGGCTCACGGTGGAGAGGGAAGCGACGCGCGCAGGCGCCATCGGGCCGCTCCATTGGGAGGTCGATCCGATCGCAGCCTCGTATGCAGTGCTCGCAAGCGCTGTCTTGGTGGCTATTGTCTTCGTCGCCGG
>JBBAOD010000304.1:0-2967 GCA_040401635.1 Phycisphaerales bacterium | reverse complement strand
TGACTGCGGAAGTGAACCCACAACTTGAAATCACGGAGATCGCCGACCGGGTCAGTCGTATGCCTGCCCGTGAAAGTAGCGGCGCGCGCGAATTTGATCCCGCCATGGCCGCCATGGGCGGACGCGCCCTGCTCTTTGAACGCGTGACCGGTAGTGACTTCCCGCTTGCGATCAATCTCTGGGGTAGCTATCGCCGCATGGAACACGCGCTCGGCTGCGCCGCCGATCCGCGCGGCATTTCATCAATCGGTGCGCGCATTGCAAGCCTCACCAAGCCGGTGCCGCCACGGACCGCGCGCGAATTCCTTGCCAAGGCACGCGAGTTTGCACCACTTCTCAAGATCGGCCCCAAGCGCGTCCGCCGCGGACCGTGCCAAGAAGTAGTGAAACTCACCGAGCGCAATGAAGTAGATCTCACGCGCCTTCCCATCCTCAAGTGCTGGCCACTTGATGGCAACCCCACTGCGGTTGGATATCCAATCGACGCGCGCGCCGCTGGCACTGCCGCCGGCTCCGGTCGCTACATCACGCTAGCTGGCATGCACACCGTCCATGCGGATGACCGCGACGCGGCGCGCCCCGCCAGTCACAACATCGGCATGTACCGCAGCCAGTTGCTCGGGCCAACATCGCTTGCCATGCATTGGCACATGCACCATGACGGCGCCTCGCACTGGCGCAGTTGGAAGAAACTTGGGCAGCGCATGCCGATCGCCATCTGCCTTGGCGGCGAAAGCGTCATGCCATACGGTGCCACCGCCCCGCTGCCGCCGGGCATCAGCGAACTGCTTATGTGCGGTTTCTTGCATGGACGCGGCATTCCGCTGGTGCGCGCCAAGACCGTGCCGCTGTGGGTGCCCGCGAATTCAGAAATCGTGATCGAAGGTTGGGTGAGCACTGAATGCGGCACCATCGGTTGGCATCCGGACAGCGGCGAACCACTCGGCCCCGGCGCTGTATTTGAAGGCCCGTTTGGTGATCACACTGGGTTCTACAGCCTGCCGGACCGGTACCCGCGCGTGGAGGTTGCCGCCATCACGCATCGCCGCGATGCCATCTACCCGACCACCGTGGTTGGACTTCCGCCGCAAGAGGATTACTACTTAGGCAAGACCACCGAACGCGTGTTCCTGCCGCTCCTGAAGACCATCGTTCACGATATTGATGACTACCACCTGCCGATGTTCGGGTGCTTCCACAACGCGGCGTTCGTGCGCATTCATAAGGCGTACCCGCTGCAAGGCAGGCGCGTCATGGCCAGCGTGTGGGGCGCTGGGCAAATGGCGTGGACCAAGATGGTGTTTGTGTTTGATGCCAACGCACCGATCCATGATGAAGACGCTGCGATGCGGCACTTCTTTGCACACTGCGATTTCCTGCGCGATGTGGTGAGCGTGCAAGGGCCGCTCGACATTCTGGATCACAGCGCACCGTGGATCGGCGCTGGTACGAAACTTGGTTTCGACTGCACCACCAAGATCACTGGCGAGGCATGGAACGGCGTGCCGCTTGGCGATCCCGCGCAACCGTCAGCGAGCGGCATTGCCAGTGCACGCGCGCGGATTGAAGCCGCGGTGCACGCCATGGCACCCGGCGCACACATTGAATTCCCCGCCGTTGCTGCAGGTCGATTGTGCACGATCACTCTTCCTGCGCATACCAGCGCCACTCCAGAGCAGCGATCTGCACCCGAAAATCACGGCGAAACGATTGCTGCCGCCATCGCACGCGCCGCCGTTGACGCCGCTGGTCCAGCCGATGTTCACGCTCCACACGACGGCGCAGCAGACTTCATCATTGTGCTTGATACGCACGCGGATGCGAAGACTCCGGACAGCGCGCACGCGCATGACAACGCGCACAACAATGCGCTCGCACCCACGCATACCGCCGGTTGGCGCGCGCCATTCTTCTTCCTGGCATCAAACGCTGATCCAACGCGCGATACCTTCCGCGCCGCGCGCCGCATCGCCTTTGATGCAACACGCAAGGAACCGGGCATCGGTCGCGTCGATCTGCCGGTTCGTGAGTATCCGCCGCTGGTTTCCATGGACGCCGCCACCGCGGCACTGGTCGACCGCCGCTGGCGCGAGTATGGGTTTGAGGGAACTCCCGTGCCAACGCGCGGAGCGCACCCGTGACCACGCCGGCCGTTCCGGTGGATACGCCTGCTGTTCCGGTGAATTCGCCTGCCGTTCCGGCGAATATTCCGGTCGATCCGGTCAACATGCCCGCCGTTCCTGGTCGCGTCATTGCGACGTGGCGCATGCTGCTGATTGCGATCATCACCATCTACTGCACGCTGGCGACACTCGTGGTGCGCGGGTTGATCGGCGGCTTCGGACTCGGACCCGTCGATTGCTTTGTGATCGCTATTTCCACGCTGATTGCAACGCTTGCAGTGCTACCAATGGGCGCGGTGATTGATCTACCGGAAGCACTCTGGCAACACTGGATTCCGGAACGCCGATGGCGCGCGGGTCGATGCCCAACGTGTGGATACGACGCACATCGCACGCTTTGCCCCGAGTGTGGCACACCGTTTGCGCCGCCGGTTGCCTATGCATCCGACTGGTACACGCTGCGGCGCACGTTATGGATTGTGTTCCCATCGTGGGCGATGGGCGTCGCCGCCGGCCTGGTAATGATGCACTTCGACGAACGATCGTTCGTCAGCAAAGTTGACAGCATGCGGCGCAGCGAACCGGAGCTACGCGAACATTCGCTCACGCGCGCGTGGCCTGCAGAATTTGCAACGATGACCTGGACCGCCGGTCGCGGCTTCGCTGGCCTGCCACCCTTTGAATCACCAAAGACTGATCATCGAGCGATCGATAAATAGATCGCCGCGACCGAATGCAATCACTTCGGCGCTGGAGCCGGAGCAGGCGTGGATGCTGGTGGCTGCGCTAACGGCGGCGCCGGAACCTGCGTCAAGTTTGCCGCCGCTGGTGCGGATGCACCTTT
>JBBAOD010000303.1:0-2974 GCA_040401635.1 Phycisphaerales bacterium | reverse complement strand
GTGAGGGCGATTTTAAGTATCAGATTGCCAACAAATTGAAATCAGGGTTCCTACGCATGATTGTTCCTTGGAACCTCCCTTGGTTCAGCGCATGCTTTCCGACCCCAACAATGTGGCTTGAAAACACGTATTCGCGCGGGCGCACGTTGCCAATCATATGGCCGAATTTTTCGGGTGTGCGTGCTTTATGCTCGACGCTGTGATGTTGGAGCGCGGCGGCGTTGCTTTGGAGGGAAACGTTTCAGCGGGTCTCGTTTGTTTATTGCTTGCGGCCGTGAAGAGCCACATCCAACGCTTGATGATTCGCGCAGCCCGCTCGCGCACGTCGCCAGATTGCAGCGTACGCCCCCGCGCGTTCGCTTGATGCTCGCGCGCGCACCGCAACGTTTGTTGTCCGTGTGTATGAAGCCGCATGTGGTCGCGTTGAAAGACGTCGTTTCACATTACACCGTTCGCGTTGGGGTATGCATTCTGGACGAAGCAATCGCGTCTGTGGGTTGAGTCTAGCACACATCGAGCGCATGACCACCAACATCACCCGCACGTGCCCAGTCTCGTCTGCCTTTTCCCAACGTCCGCATGCCCGCTCACTCGCCGCCCGCCGCAGCCTCGCCCACAGCCTCAAGCACACGCCGCGCCGCTCTCTTGCCAGGCCACGCGCGGCGCGCGCGCCGCCCAGCTCTTCCCCCCGTCGGCCAGTATGAAGAGGGCGTGGTTAGCCGCCGTTGTGGACCATTCGAGCAGTGATGAGGGCGAGCCCGACGCGGCTCCGTCGGCGCTCTCGGGGCTTGGCGCGTGGCGGCGAGCTGCTCCTGACGAGGACAGCGCAAGCGGCGCGGCCGAAGGGGCCGACACCAGCCCGCCTCCCGCCGCGCCGCGACGTGTCCATCCTGGGTGGCGGCAGAGCTTGGTCGCGCTTGCGACGCCTTCGCGCAGGGTGGCGGCGACGGACCATGTTGTCAGCAGCGCTGGCAGCGAAGAGTCTGCGGCGTCTGCGGCGGCGACCGCCCCGAAGCGAAGGGGACGACCTTTGGGTCGCGCGGCCGCCCGACGGATGGAAACGGCAACGAGTGCGTTGAGGAGCGAGGAGACGCTCCTCGTCGACGAGCTTGCGACAAGGAGCGCCCCAGCCGTGGCTGCCGTGGCGCTGGGTCGAGCGGCGTCGTCAACGTCGTTACGGCTCCCACGCACAAGCTCGGATCGGGCTCTCGGAGGCTTGCCCGCGTTGGAGTTGGCGGTGCGTTTGCCTCGCGTTGAGAATATGGGCATCTACGAGCCAAGCGTCGCCGCCCTACATGCTGTTCTCGAGGCAAGCCGCGCAGACGACCCCTCCTTTCAAGTGGACCCGAGCACGGCGGCGGTGGTTGAGAGCTTATTGGGCGCCGTTGTGGGGCGGGCGTGCATGTTTGGCCGCGTGGAAGGTGAGCAGCACAGCCGCAGCAGGCAACGCATGCGTCGCCTCAAACACTGGGCTGCAGCCAGCGTCTTGGCCTTGACGCACTCAGAGCTCGCCGAGTTGCGTTGCGACTTGCGGTCACTTGCACTCCAACACCCCGAGGACTTCAGTGTCGTATTGGACATCGCGGGGCGATCTTACGACGAGACCCCTACGAAGTTGCGCATCAAGGGCGAAGGGAAGACGACCGCGAAGATTCTACAGTCCGACGTGCATTGGGGCTTCTTGTTGAAGGTGCGTGTCCGCGCGGACTTGGTCGAGTACCTTCTGATTCGGGGGCGGTCTTACGCAGCGTTGCAAGCCGTCGAGAGGACCACTGCCGAGTGTACGCGGCGAGCCATTGAGCTGCAGTGCCCGACGCTGTACGATTGCGCCGCGGAGAAGAAGGTGCACATCGTGGCGATGGACGGGGCTTCGTCGAACACCAAATGCGAGGGCGCCATTCTGGAAGAGGCGCCCCCTCGCGTCGCAGAGTCTGGACACCCAGTCGCGAGCTTGCGAACGAATTGCGCCGTGCACCGCGCCCAAGCCGTGATCAAGTCGACCGCCCGCCTCGTCCCTACCACGGCGTCGGGCGTGCTGAACATGGGTTTGAGTTTGCGGGCCAGCGGCGCGATGTCTGTGCTCAGACGGATTCTCGCGGAGGTGTTCGAAGAGCGGCTCCGCGTGAAGCGCGGGGATCCGCCAGTAGCGGTGCAGACTCGCAATAGGCAGCTCGCGCACAGCTTCCTCGCTCGCAATGCGCCTAAGCGGCGCCGAATGGTCGCGATGCTGGCGCTCCTTGCGAACGGGACGTGGGAGCTAGAATGGTTCGACGACGATGCGGTTCACCATTATTGCCCAGGGCCTTGGTGCTGCGCGGACGCGCTTGCGACCCTCGCGAAATTCCTCCGCTATTTGGTACCAGCGTTGGCTGGGGGAACGTTTGCAATCTTCGCGCAGAGCCGCTGGCAAGGCAGCCACAATGCCATCGACCAACAAGGGTTGTTTGCTAACCTTCACGGGTTACTCGGCATCGTGTACGAGCGCTGGGCGAGGATACAAGACCGCTGGGAGTTGTCTCGCGGCGCGCAGTCTTCGGCATCGCAACGCCCCGAACCGATGCTTCCGCTGGCAGACATAGAGGGATGCGACGAGGACGCACCGCCAAGTGGGGGCGAAGACTTGGCCGCGCCCGAGCCAGCAGGCTGCTCGGCAACCGCGACGTCCGCGCCCGACATCGACCCCGACGTCGACGCTGTTGACGTATGGAGAAGGGAGCAGAAGGCGTTCCGCGCGAAAGCCCTGGCGTACATTGCGCGCGCCGAGCGACCAGGCGACAAACTGTTATTGTTGCGCTTGGTGATGGAGCCGCAAGCGCGAATGATGGACGCGCTGTTGCGAATGGGCTCTCGCCGTTGGGAAGACAAGGAGTTGAGGAACGAGCTGAAGAGTGGCGCTTGGGCTTATCGTATCACAGAGCTGGGGTCGTGGCGGCTTGAGGAGCGGTGCTTGCGGCAGGTGTCAAGCTTCCTCATG
>JBBAOD010000302.1:2723-2975 GCA_040401635.1 Phycisphaerales bacterium | reverse complement strand
CGGACGGATGTCTGAACCCTGCCCACTTTGCAGAATGTCGCCAACCTGCACACCTGCGTTTGCGGCTGCGCCGCCAGGAACAACCTGGTTTACAAGTACCCCTTGACCATTGAACCCCACCTGTGCTGCGGTGCGCGCATCGAGTGGCTGCATCTGGATTCCCAAGAATCCCCGCGACGGCGCACTTCCGGCAATGATTGACTCGACCACACTTTTCGCCATATTTGAAGGGATCGCAAAGCTGATCCCATC
>JBBAOD010000302.1:0-2713 GCA_040401635.1 Phycisphaerales bacterium | reverse complement strand
ATCGGAACCGCCACTTCGGCTTTCGATGGCGGTGTTGATACCAACCACACGACCATCCATATCAACAAGTGGTCCACCGGAGTTACCTGGGTTAATAGTGGCGTCGGTCTGCAGGTAACTCTCGAGCGGGCTCAAGCCAACCTCGCGGCCACGAGCACTGATGATGCCGGCGGTGACGCTGTCTTTCAATCCAAATGGTGATCCGAGTGCAATCACCCAGTCGCCAACCTCCGCTGCGTCGCTATCGCCAAATTCGATGGAGGACAAGCCACCAATATCAATCTTTAGCACTGCAATGTCAGTTTCTTGATCAGAACCAACTAGTGCTGCGTTAGCTACCCGGCCGTCGTTCAGCCGCACTTTGAACACGCCACCCGAGCGAATGACGTGATTGTTAGTGACGACATACCCCTCTTCTGCCACAATGAACCCAGTGCCAACACCCATCGGGGCGCTGTTTGGGTCCATTCCTTGTGGTCCCATACGTCCACCCTGGCCGCGCGTGATGGTTTGTTCAGGGGTCACTTCGATCGAAACCACCGAAGGACCCGCTAGCTTGGATATCGCCCGAAACGCTCGGGAAATGCTCTTGGCATGCCTGATCGCTGCTTGATCTTCTGTTGACAACTTTGTGACAGGTCCCTGCTGCTCGCCCCCTCCGATTGGGGTAGGGGGTTCAGCCGCCACTGTCATGGCAGGGATCATTGCGAGCGCGCCCAATACGACCGCTGACGAAATAATGTTTCGCATGGGCTCGTTACGCGGGTACGCCGGTCCTGTTCGCGCAATCAGCGGATTTGTAGACGAAAATCGGATTATTGCACACTAGCGGGGTGGGACACAGCGAACCATGACAGACCCAACAGACCAAGAAACATCTGCTCGGTAGGCCTCACTGCTCAGTCAGGCGTGAAAGAAATACGCCCGCCGCCACACCAACGTTCAGTGAATCAACCCCAATCGCCATGGGAATTTTCACCCGCGCCGTGCACACCGCAAGGGTGTCAGCACAGAGGCCGGTGAATTCCGCGCCCATGATGACTGCAATCCTGCGGGGTTGAGCCTGTCTGTGCATTAACCCCTCAGCCACTTCTCGGAGTGTGTGTTCGCCGCCACCTGTCGCACCAAGCAGGGTGAATCCTTGATCATCACGGAGGTATCGAAGATCGGCGTTCCAAGCATCACTGCGCGCGTACGGCACACGCAACACACAACCACAACTCACACGAAGGCTCTTTCGATACAACGGATCATGGCAGCCAGGTGAGAGAATCACTGCGCTACAACCAAACGCCGCTGCATTTCGAAACAGCTGCCCAATGTTGTCAATGTTGTTGATCTCTTCCACCAAAAGAAGCAACGCATCTTGCCCAAGAGCAGGAACGACCTGGCGAACGGTGTGCTGTGTTGGGCGCCTTCCCACCGCAAGAAATCCGCGGTGAATGTTGAACCCCACAGTGGCATCAAGGATGTCATCCGCAACAAGAAGAACCTCGGGGTCGGGCATGTTGTGTCGAAACACACGCGCTTCATCAACCATCGCCACCGCCCGCTGTGCATGCCGATCACTGGTCAGGATGCTCAACATATCGACACCAGCGCGCAACATCGCTCCGATGACCAGTTGGCTCTCGCCGATGAACAAACCTGGTCTGCCATCGGGTCCAAGTGCGTCGCGATCGCGTACTTGCTGATACGGCGCAAGATAGGGATGGTTGATGTCTGAGATGTGATGTACAGCCATTGGTGATTTCCTAAACTACGTCAACCGACAGAGGGTGGTCCTTGAACTCCACTTGGACAATCACAAGCCGGCCCCAGGTACCAGCGCTCACGTGCCGAGTGACCTTGCTCTTGGCCTTGGGAGGTTTGTTGTTGATTTACCTAAAAAAGCATAAATAGCCACTAAATACCGCTGTTGTGCAACAACTTAAATTCCACCCCATCGTTGTGGGGGTTTGGCTTGGACTAAAAAGGACCGAGAGCGGTACCTTGCCATGATGACTTGCTTCATACTGATTGGTGCAATTGCAACCGTGTTGGCTGGAAGCCCACCAGCACGATTGATTCCACCCGCGCCGCCTGAAGATCTTCCAGCCGTGCTTGCTGCTGATCCTTCAAAGGACGCGGTAATGGCAAAGCGGATGCTTATAGAAAATGGGATCCCGGCAGACCTCCGAATGCGCGCTGTAAAAACGCTTGGGGCCTCACCAGTGTTGATACTTCTTGACGCGATCGCACAGTGTGGGGGTACATGTGGTGCCACCCGAGATCTTGCTGACGTGTTGGTATCGGTTGCTGCGGAGGCCGCTAAGGATCCCGCCGCACTTGAACGCTTGACAAAGTGTGCACAGACTCCTGAGGACCCCGCCTACACCGCCGCGCTTCGCACAATCGCCGCGATGACCACTGAGCAACGCCCCACGGCGCTCAAGGGAGTCACGGTGCGACAGATTGCCATTGGAACAATCCCTGGCGCAATGCAATACGACATCAAGGAAATGAAGGCGAAGCCGGGCGAGATCCTGGAAATCACCCTTAAAAACACAGACACCATGCAGCACAACTTGCTGATCATGATGCCTGGAAAGATGAGTGAAGTTGGTGTCGCTGCAGACAAGATGGGTGATACGCCCGAAGGAAAGGCGTGCCAGTTTGTACCCGACATGCCATCGGTACTGGCCGTCATGGGTTTGATTCATCCACGCAAGTC
>JBBAOD010000301.1:0-3007 GCA_040401635.1 Phycisphaerales bacterium | reverse complement strand
CGTCTGCAGCGGCGTGGGCGCAAGGTACGGCCAACCCGCAAAAATGCAGCGGGAGGCGCCGTCGGCGCCTCCCGCGAGTGCCCAGAAGAGGACTCGAACCTCCAAGGGATTGCTCCCACCAGCACCTCAAGCTGGCGCGTCTGCCAGTTCCGCCATCCGGGCGATGGATCCACCGCGCAGGCGAAACCTGCTGCGGAGGGTCGAGGAGTATAGCAACATGCCCCCGCCGTTCAACGGCGGGGGCATGTGTAATAACTACGGACACTGGGTCAGTTGCTACCTAGGACAGACCTGATCAGTTTGATCAGTTGGCGGTCCAGTTTCCGAGCATAACGCCCAAGTCGCCACCCGCCACCGGACCGCCATCATGATCCAAGTCGTAGGTAAGTGTTCCCCACGCGCCGAGCAGGATGCCAAGGTCAGCGCCGTTGACGCGGAGGTTGCCATCAAGGTCGCCAATGAGCGGCGGCACGCAGTTGGCACCGTAGATGCGCACATCATCAACACCAGCCTCCACGATGGAGCCGGCGCCCAAGTCTTGCGCACGGAAGCGCAGGCGCACCTGTGCCGAAGGGGTGACGTAGTTGTTGATGCGGAAGGACTTTTCTACCCACACGCCAGCGTTCTCAGCAACATTCTCAAGCTGAATCCAAGTGGCGCCGTTGTCAGCCGAGATCTCTACTGGCATGGTGTCGAGGTTCGGGGAAGCACCGGTGTTGTTGGAGTACCAACGTGAGTAACTGACGTATGCCTCGGTGAGACCAGCGCAGTTGTAGGCTGGAGACACCAAGCTGGTGATACCGCCGTCAACGTCGGCTTCGCCCACCGCGCCGCCAGTTCCCTGACCAGTGATCCATGCCTTGACGCCCGGGCTCGGGGTATGGTCATCCTCTGGCTGCGCGATCGTTCCGAGCGGATCAACGCGGGTCCAGATGCCAGCGGTAGCTGTATCGCCGGCAGCGCCGACGGTCCAACCGGTGGTGGTCGCTTCAAAGTCGTCTGCTATCACTTCGGTAACGCCGTTCGCTACGGTGCCGATGTAGAAGGCCGTAGGCGCAGTCGCTGGCGAATAGTTGGTGACGCCGTTGCTGGACTGAGCCGAGACGTAGAAGTTCAGCGTGGAAGGGCACGTTCCGCCAGGCAGATTCACCTGGTAGAGGTTTGATCCAAGGTAGGTCATTGGATATTGCGTGTACGTACTTGTTCCGCTGATCTTGCCGTACAGCTTGGCGGTAGCAGTGTTCGGGACCCCCGCGCTCGGATCAATCTTCACCTGCATGGAGGTGCTGCCATCCGGTGCGATCACGGTTGGAAGTCCCTGAGGGAAGCTGAATTGCAGCAGCGCGAGCGGTGGGCCGGCCAGTCCGTGCAGCGTGAATGAGTCGTTGATGGCGGAGTAGTTTGGGGTTCCGTCAGCAATGTTTGCGTTGTCGTCATCGAGCGTCAAGAAGTCGATGGTGATGTCCGCAGCGATGGTGGAGATGTTGCCGTGCAGCAGGATGGAGTTGACGCATAAGTCAGCAACATCAGTGCGGTAGGTGCTCGGGTAGGTGGCTGCAAACCGGTTGCGCATATCCCAGCAGCAGCCCGAGATCAACTGACCACAGGAGTGAATCTCGCTGCCGCAGGTTGCGCCGGCCGAAGTGGAACCAGTCGCACATGAGGTGGCGTTGAACTGGCACGTATTTGCCGCGGTTCGAATACCAGCGGTGCACGTCTGGAAGCCGACGCCCGTGCGTGGGTCATCCGACAAAAGGAAGCCGCAGATGTCGCCCATACCTTCGCCGTACTGTTGCTGACCCGATCCGCCCTTGGACACCATGTTGTGGCCGTATTCGTGAGCAACCACATCACCGAACGAGGTGGCAGCGCATCCGCCACCAGCGATATAGAAGTTGATGGTGTTGCCGGAGTAGTACGCATTGCACGTGCTCGCTAGGTTGGCGTTGATCAAGAATGTGCTGTTCTGCGTCGACACCGACGGGAAGGCTGGCGATGAGACCACGGCGAGGTCGCGCATCTTGTTCGCCATGTAGTAGGCGTTGACCTGCGACAGGTCGTTGGCCACGTTGTTAGCGGCGTTGAACACTGGGCTCCAGTTGGCGCCGTCGTTCGCGGTGGTGCTCAGTAGAAGGGTTGCAGCGCTGTTGTTGGTGGTGGTGAAGTATCGACCGACCAAGCTTGTTGTGTACGTGGCTCCGGCCGCTCCAGCAGGGATCGAGAAGTTTCCGTCAACATCCGCGTAAACGGTGGTGCTGCCAGTTTGTACTGCCAAGTAGGGCATTCCGGTGGAAACTTCGGTCGCGCAGGTGTCCGCGCCGTATCCAGCGGTTGCCACCCCAGTCACTCGGCCGCTCACCGCGTGATAGATCTTGCTCTCTTGGAAGAGAATCGATCCGTTCTGCGCGTCAACAACAAACTCAATGCGTTGATGATTATCCGGGTCAGCAGGGCTGCCTGCTTCTGCAGTGAAGAGCACGGCGAGGCGTGGTTCCGCCTTGACGCGATCGACGCCGGCCCAGATCACGTATTGCGCCGGTCCAACTTCTGGCTTGGAGCGGAATGCACTCAATGGATTTCGCGTCCAGATCTTGGCGCTTGGCAACTTCGTCACATCGACGCTGTCGAGTTGCTTTTCAACGCCGGTGACATCCCACAGGGAACTGGAAGCCAACACGGCGGGGAACCCCGGCTCGTTGCGGGTGAGCACCATCAGGTTGCTTCGGAACACGGTGATGCCGCGGAACTGTTGGGTGTAGTAGACGCCCGTGAACTTAAAGCCATCAACATCGCGGTTGGGCATGATCTGCACCAAGTGCTCGCCCGACTCAAAGGGTCCGAACGGAGCCAAGTCCGTTGGCTGGACGCCGAAGAGTTGTTGTGCGTTCGTCTCGATGAACTTCTTGGCGCTGTCCGAAGGGGTGGCGCCCTGAGAGAAGTTGCCATAGACGCGGCCGATCTGATCGCCGCACGTAGCGACCTAGCCAAGCTCTTGCAAATCGATAGC
>JBBAOD010000300.1:0-3016 GCA_040401635.1 Phycisphaerales bacterium | reverse complement strand
CACGAACCACTTCCTGCACGGCAGTACTGAGGACGGCCGCACCCTGATCGACCCGCGTTTCAAATTCAGCGGGCGTACGCACGATGGGGCGATCATCAACAAACGCCCGCCCTGCTACAGCAGAAACAAGCGCAGCCATCAGTGGCTCACGGCCAAGCTGCGTTGATGCAATCCACGTCATCAGTAATTCCTGGAATCCAGATGCGTATTCCAAGTGATGCCGAATGGCGTCACGAGCAACCATAGAATGCAGCGTGCGCATGGCGAGGCGCGTCGCGCGTTCTGCCGCTTCTGGATCAGCGGCAAGTCCGAGCGAGACGGAATCGCCGCTATCCACCAACATCGGCCATGCAATGACCCGCAGTCCGTCAACGGTGGCTTCGATGCGATCTGGAAGTTCGTCAAGATCAAAGGTGCGCAATCCAGCGCGGTTCCACTGGCGATGAAAGGCTCGCTCTAACAGTCCTTCGCGATGGGCCGCCGCCTTGGGAGCCAACGATCGACGCAGCGCGGCAATGTCATCGCCAGCAGCAAGGACGTCACCCGCATCCGATACCACTTCAATATGCAGGCGCAGGTGTGGCGGTAGTTGCGCGCGGTCAAAGTCGCCAGCCGTGAGCGCCATACCAGCTACCTTGGCAAGGTGCGCTGCAACGGACTCAAGTATCGAACCTTCAGCAAATGGGATCGATTCTGCAGCCGCCTCAGCAACTTCCCGCAATGGAAAGAGGCGGACCCGCAACCGCTTGGGCAGCGTCCGTATGAGCGCTTCGATCTTTTCTGCAAGCAACCCAGGTACCAGCCACTCCAGCCGGTCGGTGGTGGTTGAGCCAAGGTCGCCAAGCGCAATACGGGCATGAATTCCGTCCAGGGCGGTGCCGGGCGACAATTCATAGCGCAACTCCGCAGACGCTCCGCCGCCAATATCAATGGCATCAGGAAAGCGCATGGACATGTCCGCATCCGGAGTACTGGCGAGCAGGTCTGACTCGCGCATAAAGAGGGTTCGGCTGTCGCGCGATTCCACGCGGCGTCGCCATCGTTCAAATGATGGAATGCTGTGCACGTCGGCGGGGACGCGCGCGTCAAAGAATGCAAATCGAGCTTCACTATCAACAAGCAGCCCGCGCTCACGTCGCTTGGCTTCCATGGCCTCGATACGCAATCGCAGTGCGTGATTGTGCTTGATGAATGGAGCATCAAGATCGCAATCGCCGTCTACTAAGGCGCATTGAATGAATATGTTGCGAGCATCTTCCGGCTGCACCGGACCCCACGGAACGCGGCGGCGCGGAATGATGGTGAGTTCGCCAAACTGCACGCGCTCCCAGGCAGCAACCTGACCAGTGGCGCGCACCCAGTGCGGCTCTGATCGGATGCGCTCCACCAAGTGTGGTGCAATGCGTTCGACCCAGTCACCTTGAACACGCGCCAGTGTTCTTCCAAACCGGCGCGAAGTCTCCACAATTTCTGCCGCCACCACCCAGTTGGGTGTGCGCCGCGCCAAGGTTGAACCCGGGAATATGGCGAAGCGCCCGCCGGTAGCGGTGCGATACTCGCCGTCTTCACCCCGGAATCCCAGTTGCGAAACAAACCCAGCAAGCATGGCGCGGTGAATGCGGTTGGCATCGCACTGATCGGCAAGTGGCGCAGCGCGCATACCCAGGCGTTCGGAGACCATGGAACGCAACTGCTCGTGGAGTTCCGCCCACTCCCGCATGCGTTGGTGAGAAATGAAGTGTTCACGGCACCAACGACGCAGCGCGGAACTTCCCAGCGCCGCGCTTTCTGTTCGCCAGCGCCGCCACAATTTGAGAAGCGATAGAAAGTCACTTTCTTGATCGCGAAAGATCAACTGCGCAAAGTCTGCCGCGCCACCCTGCCCGGCGGGACGTTCGCGTGGATCCTGAATCGAAAGCGCAGCGGCAATGACCAGGCCTTCAGCGAGGGCGCCTTCGTCGATAGCAGCAAGAACGGTGCGAGCGAGACGCGGATCAACGGGCAGCGTGGCCATCCGCTTGCCGAGCGCCGTCAAATCACCGCGGCGGTCAACCGCACCAAGTTCGGCAAGTGTTTCCAGGCCTTCCGCGACCAGACGCGGGCTGGGCGTTTCCAGGAACGGGAACTGGGCAATTTCGCCAAGCCCCAGTGCCTTCATTTGCAGGATGACATTGGCAAGATTGGTGCGCAGCAGTTCGGGGGCGGTGAATGGTTCGCGCCCTAGAAAGTCCTCTTCGGAATACAGACGAATGCACACTCCTGGCCCAACGCGGCCGCAGCGACCCTTGCGCTGATCAGCCGAGGCGCGCGCGATCGGTTCAACCGGCAGACGCAAGACGCGGGTGCGCCCGGACCACCGTGCAATACGTGCAATTCCCGTGTCAACAACAAAGCGGATGCCGGGCACAGTGACGCTGGTTTCCGCAACATTGGTAGCCAGAATGATCCGGCGTGAACGACCAACATGAAAGACTCGATCCTGTTCCGCTACCGGTAGGCGCGCATAGAGCGGCAGCACTTCCACACCGCGCGCCGCGGGCACACGCGAGAGTGCATCGGCAGCATCTTGAATATCACGCTCTCCAGAAAGAAAGACCAGAATGTCGCCGGGGCCGGAATCAAGACATTCTTCAACGCCCTTCACCGCACGTTCGGCTGGCGAACTGTCCGACGCTTCATCATCAAGCGGCCGCCACCGTGTTTCAATCGGATGCAATCGACCATCCACCTGCACTACTGGTGCATTTCCAAAGTGCTCACTGAAGCGATCGACATCAATCGTTGCGGATGCAACAATCACCTTGAGATCCGGGCGCTTGGGCAGGAGGCGCTTGAGATAGCCAAGCAAGAAGTCGATATTCAGACTTCGTTCGTGCGCTTCATCAACGATGACGGTGTCAGAGCGCAACAGCAATGGGTCGCGTTCAATCTCTGCAAGCAGAACGCCGTCGGTGACTACGCGCACCAAGGAATGTTCTGAAGTGCGATCATCAAAGCGAACCTTGAACCCCACCGT
>JBBAOD010000299.1:0-3045 GCA_040401635.1 Phycisphaerales bacterium | reverse complement strand
GAGAAGTCGTGGTGTTGTATCTGGATCGACTCGCGCAGCGGCGGCCTGCCAATTGCGTTGCGCGAAGCCGGGGATATGGCGGCTCGACTCGCGTTCAAGTAGGACCCGCACCACGGTGCCCGCAGTGGCCTGCTCTTGGCACCACGTATTCGCTTCTGCCACCGTCACGGCGTTCATGAACTGTGAGACTTCGCGCGAGGTGGCGGCGCCGAGCCGCGTCAGTGCTTCGGTACATGCCCACGTCACCAGTTCTGCGCGTGTGGAAGTAGGTGATGGCGTGCCATAGACGCGTTCGCTCAGGTCGTACACCTTCTCAAACCCAATCCGCGAGTGGATCGCCAACTCGCCGGCACGCCACAGAAATTCCAGTGCGGATTTGTGTGGTGACCAGTCCCACCATCCTTCGCCCGCGCGTGGGGGGCGCGGAAAGTCTCGCGTTGCCAACGCGCCGCGTCCGGTGATGGTGGCTTTCACAGAAGCAAGCGTGGCGCGCCAATTTCTACCGAGTCGGTCGCGCATCCATTCGTCGCGCAGCATGCGTTGCTTGCTACCTGCAAAGCGATGTGCCCACCATGGCATCCAGTCGCGGCGAATGATGCTTGCGTCGTGCGTCCAATGCTCAAACACGGTGCGCGAAACCTCCGTGTGATGCGCAAGCAATGGAGGGGCATAGCCATCAAGCCTGGCGTGCAGAATGAGGTGATGCGCACGTTCCACTGAACTAATGCTGTCCACCTGCACGAACCCCAGTTGCCGAATGACCCGCAGCACCGACGCGCGAGTTGCTTTGGTCGGCGCTTGATCCAGACCGCAGCCAGCAATCAGTAGCCGGCGCGCAGCTTGCTGATCCACGACCGGAGTGTTGCTCGCTCGCCGCGCAGCCTTCCGGGCACGATCGTTCGGATCACTTGCCAAGTCCGATGTCCTTGGGCGGATACTTTCTGAAGGTAGCACCATGCGCCTTCATTTCGGCGCCCATTGATGCCAGCCACGCGTTCATTCGATGCCCCACAGCGCACTCCTCTTTGGGGTCGATGTACAAATTGAAGAGCCACGGCGAGATTCCAACTTGGCGTTCGGTGGCCATGTCAATGGCGAGCCATTGCGATTCCGCTTCAGTGACGTGCAAATGCATTTTGTACTCGTACATGCGCATGGCCATGAGTGTTCCCTCATTCCACATGTAGACCTTTTCTCGGTGCGAGAGCCCAGCGTCCGCAAGTAAAAACGAAGTTTGATCAATGCCGTCGATGTACCGATCCGTAGGGATGCGGTCGGTTGCGCCAGCAAGTGCAAGCGATGTATTGAATAAGTCCATCAAGTCGAACAGGTCATCGCTCTGGCGACCGGGCGTGATCATGCCCTTCCATGATGCAATGCCAGGGACGCGTACGCCGCCTTCCCACGTGGTTGCTTTGCCGCCACGGAATGGGGTGTAGCCAGTATCTGGCCAAGAGTCGAGTTGCGGACCATTGTCCGATGTCAGGAAGATAAAGGTGTTTTCTAGGACACCGGCTTTATCAAGTGCCGCCACAATCTCGCCGACGTATGCGTCGACTTCAACCACCGCATCCTTGTAGGCGTACTTACTTGCGCTCTTGCCTTCAAAGGCCTTTGACGGAAAGTTGTCTGCGTGGACCTTTGCGAATGCATGTTCAAGAAAGAACGGCTGGCCGCTCTTAGCAAGCTCCGCAATCTTGGCAACGGTGAACTCCTTGAGCATGCGATCACCTTCGGCAACATTCTCAATGCAGTCAATATGCATCACTTCAGTCGTGGCTCCGCCCTTAAATCCGTGCATCAATCCTTCGCTGGCGCCGGTCTTGTGGAGCATCTCCAGCCGCTCGGGGTTGAGCACAAGATCCGGATAGCGCCGCTTGTCGACGCCCTGTGAAAGTTCCTTCTGCGCTGGATAGAACCCGTAGAACTCATCGAACCCCACATCCTGCGGGCGCATGCCTTCGGTTTCACCGACGTGCCACTTGCCGGAAAGCACGGTCTTGTAGCCAACCGCTCCAAGAATCGCGGGCAGGGAAGTCTCATCAGCCCACGGGTTCTTGGTGAGTTTGTCGCCCGTAAGAATCGGGCGTGTTAAACCAGTGCGAACCGGCAAGCGACCGGTCAAGATCGCCGAGCGCGTCGGCGTGCAGGTCGGCTGCGAGTAGCACGCGGTGAGTTTCAATCCGCTCTGTGCCAGCGCATCAATATTCGGTGTCGCTGCACCAATGGCCGCACCGCCGCCGAAGCAGCCTGGATCTCCGTACCCCATGTCATCGACAATCATCCACACAATGTTTGGCTTCTTGCCAGATGTGCTTTGCCATGCAGCCAGGCGTGCCGCTACAGACTTGTCCTGTTCTGCATGTGGGACTGCGGGTTCCATGGTCGCGGAAGTTCGCACTGCCTTACTGAGTACTGACGCCGGGCCGGCCAGTGCCGCCGACGGCGTGGCTGGTACTGCGGCTGCTTGCTGCGCGCCAGCCTGGGCAAGAGCGTGCGTTGGAATGACTGCCGCGCTGAGCAGGGAAGCAATGAAACGTGATGTGAAGCAGTGCATCATCTGGCAATCCTTGTGGCACAGGCGCAGGTAGTAGGTGTTGTTCGAAAACGTCGCACGCATGATCCATCAGTGTCGCTGGCGCGCGTGTTGCAGACGCTAGCAGATTGGCTCTCAGCTCCGCGGTGCGTGCGCTGCGTCATTGATCACTACGAAGTGTGCGGCACGCCGGTAGCTGTCCGCATGCAGCGCAAACGTTGGTTCAGCCACCGTGTGAAAGAATTTATCCAGATATTCAATCGGCCACGGTCGATCGCCCGCTTGCTCACGGGCGACGGCGCGTTGCCATCGAGTTGGTTGTGGAGCATCAACAAAGACAGCAATGTCAATATGCTGGCGCGGAAGCGCATGGAGGGCATGCAATCCCTCCACCACCACCACATCTGCTGTTTGCACGTGTTGCTCGCCAATGCGTCGATGTTCCGCGAAAGTCCACAGCGGGATGTTGGTGCCAGCGCCACTGCGCAGTGCTGCCAAGTCCTGTGCCA
>JBBAOD010000298.1:0-3047 GCA_040401635.1 Phycisphaerales bacterium | reverse complement strand
GCAACAAAGATCAATTCTTTGTTGGTGTTATTTTCATCATTAAACATTGCCCAATAATCAGTTGAAAAAGCAAATTGATTAGAACCAATTATTTTGGTAGTGTATTCATTTACTTTATCAAGATCTTCAGTTTTAAAATTAACGGTTGTTGCATAAGGATCGCGGTATACACCCGCATTTAAATGCAATCTTGCCAATAAACCCCCGATGGTGCATCGGGAACGCGGTCGGGTGGATGCCATTCTCACTGGAATGGGCACGGTGCTGACTGATGATCCCCTACTCACCGTGCGCGAGGTGCGGGCGTGTCGCACGCCGGTCCGGGTGGTCTGGGATCCGCGCCTCAGTATTGGCGTTGATCGCGCGTTGGTTCGCACCGCGCGTGAAACTCCCACGGTGGTGGCGTGCACGCCGGAAGCGCTTGCCGCACGAAGTGCGCACGCCAACACGCTGCGCGAGTGCGGTGTTGAAGTACGAGCGGTTGATGGACTGCGCGCGCTGTTTGCTTCCCTTCGAACGCAGTGCGCAACGCTTCCAGCTAGCGACCGCACCGGTGCATCCACCGTATTAGTGGAAGCGGGTGCGGGACTAGTTCGATCATTGCATGCGGAAGGACTGATCAATGATGTGTGGGTATTTACGGCACCGCACACGATCGGCGATGCTGGACCGCGAAGTATGGCGCCGCTGAGCGCAGCAGAGTTGGCAGGGTTGCCATGTATCTGGCACGGGACGCGCGGCGTTGATGCGGTGGAAGTGCGTCGAGTTGGCGGATGATGATGCGGAGCGCGGTACTCGTTACCGATTCACTTGGTACGCAGCAGCATCAATCGCCAGATCGAAGCCCTTGGGGAATACGCGTAGTACTCCGTCGTCACTATCAATAGCCCACTGTCCGTCGGGCTCATGAGCAAGGCGAACGCTCGCAAGTTCCACGCCGCCAGCTCCAAAGAGCGTGAATTCACCAATTCGAAGCGCTTCCGGCATGCGCTGAAAAGCCACTGCTGGCGCGCGCGCTTCGCAGAGTTGTGCAAGGAGTTTGCGCGCGCGCTCGGTGCTGGCGGGGCGCGGATCGGCGCCCGGAGTAGTGATATTCCAGCCATCAAGGGTGCGTTCGAGGCGGAATGCTGGCGCAGGCGCAGCGCCTGGAGCGGTGCCAGCGGCATCACTTACGCCGGTCGGAGCAAACGCAGTGAATGTCACCGCGCGTACGTCGGCTTGCACGACATCGGATCCACGCGGATCAACAAAGAATGCCGGCGGAGGAAAGAGTGCCGCCAATGCTTTGGTTCCAAGTTGCACCACCGTTTCGCGTTCGGCGATACGACCGAACCGTTCCTGTGCACCTTCGGCGGCGGTCACGCCAACATCAACGGCGCCAACAGTGACCGCGGGTGTTGACACAGCCGCCGCGTTCGCTGCATACAAACGCACGCTGCGTTCCGGAGCGGAAAGGCCGAAAGTACTCCAGTCGTTTGGACTGTCGGTGACAAATGCATCCGCCTCGGCGCGCGCAAGTGCCTCCAAATATCCGCGCACTGCGTCGGCATCGGCGCGTGTGGAAACGGGCGACTCAATGCGCCACTTCCCCGCCGCACGACCAAGCGTCAAGCGCTGGCTCGGTGCCAATCCGTAGCGCAATTCAATACCGCCAACATCAGTCGGACCCGGCTCATAGAGGTGCGTCGACCGCCATTGCCGTGGATCGCCATCAACGGCAATGGTATGGAGCGATGCGTCAATACTGGCAGCTTCTGCACGGCCAACCACGTGTGCCCATGCTCGCCCTGCCACCGTGCGACGTCCAAGTTCAACGCTGCGTTCACCGCCCGGCCAGGTCAATTTCAATGTCGCGGCGGGTGGAGTCAAACCAAGCGCCGCGCGTGCTGCTGGATCAATGGACGCCGGGTCAACGGCGCGCGTGGTTTGCAGTGCCGCGCTGACGTCAATCACTTCGCGGATGGATGCAGGATCTGCTGGATGCGCAAACGGGGACTGTTGTATCCATCCCGTTGCGGTTCGAACAAAGACGATCGATTCTTCATTGCTGCGCGTCAGTTCAATGCGATCAATTTGTTCAAGTGGAATTTCATCGGCTGCAAAGAGCGAGGCGCGCGCGGAACGATCCGCCGATGCGTCGCTGTGCCCGCGTACCGACCACCAACCGAGCACCGCGAGCAACGCCGTGACCGCCAAGATGTAGATGGAACGCGTTTTCATGTGCGCATCCTCCGGCGAACGACGACCGACGCGCCGAGTGCGGCAATGAGTGCCGGCACCGCGAACGCTTCCATTGATCCAACAACTCCAACCGTTGCGCGGGACAATCGAGGCAGTCGACCAACTTCACGACCAGCACCCGATCCCGCCAGCAAATCATCACGACCGGCAAGCCACGCCACGGCATTGACAAGCAGATCACGATTGCCAGGGTTGCGAAGCGCAATCCGCCCGCCGCCAAGAGCGTCGGCTGAGTCAGCAACTGCCGTGGTCATCCATGTGGGCGAACCAACCAGCATGGCACGTGGAGCATCGGAAACCATCACCACTGGAACGTCGGCGTCAAAGCGTTTGGATTCTGGCGCCTCCATGCGACCCTTGAGGTCGCGACGCCAATCGTCTTCAATCCAACGTTCCGCGGCGGGTTCAATGCCAACCACTACGGAAACGCCCACCGCGGCAGGGTCTGATTCAAGGGGGATCGGTCGATCAAGTCGCAGGCGCTGACCGTCAATCGCCCGCCCAACGGCACTATCGATGCCGCCCGCCACCGTGGTCTGCACCGCGCTGGTTTCTGCGCGATCTGGACCAGTCGGCACCAGTTCCAACACGGTGCGCCCGGTCTGCGCCGCCATGCCGCGACCGCGCAACAACGCACCCCATGGATCCTGCTGGCCAAGTAACGGAAGCAGGCTTGGTCCAACTGAAAGCAACACTGGTTCACCCTGCGCAACCAATCGACGCGCCACGGAGAGCAACGCGCGCTCACGCGGCGACTCGTCCACGGAATCACGGTCGGCAGGCGGAACGACGATCCACACGAGGGT
>JBBAOD010000297.1:0-3057 GCA_040401635.1 Phycisphaerales bacterium | reverse complement strand
CGATCAATCACTCGTTCGGCCGCAGCAAGTTCCTCATGGGTGTGCCCTTCGCTGCAGATCGCAATGCACGGCATGCCAGCGGCGTGTGCGGCCTGGATGCCGGGCACGGCGTCCTCTACCACCACACACCGGCCAGGCGGGATGCCCATCCGCTCGGCGGCCTTCAGAAAGATGTCCGGCGCCGGCTTGCCGTGCTCCACGTCGCGCCCACACACCTCGGTGTGGAAGAAGCGACCGGCATCGAGACCATCGACCGCCACGCGCAGGTTCTCAGGCGGTCCACTGGTCCCCACCGCGAGCATCCATCCGGCATCGTGCAGACGCGCCAGCAGATCGCGGCCGCCGGTCATCGCGGGGAAGTCATGCGCCACCATCTCGCGGTACAGCGCTTCCTTCTCGTCGGCGTACTGCGCAGCAAGTGCAGCATCGGGCGGCACCTTGCCATCCTCGCGCCAGTAAAGATCGATGATCCGATCGTTGCGCATACCAAAGCTACGCACAAAGAGTTCGCGCGGTAGGTTCACGCCGTGCCGCGCACACATGGCATGCCACGAACGCCAATGCGCGTCAAAGCTATCCACAAGTGTTCCGTCAAGATCAAAGATGGCTGCAAATGGCTGCGTTTGGGTCACACGGTCACTGTACCGCCCGTGCGTACGATGCAATCCATGAAGAACGCATCCACCGTGCTCTTGGTGATCTTCGCTGGCAGCTCCACCCTGATGGCTTGCAAGCCAATGACTCCACGCCCGGCGGTGGCAGCCCCAGCTCAGCAAGAGGCCGCGCCCGCTGCCACCGCGAATCGCGATCCCGCAACGGACCCCACTCCCGGCGACCCGAACTGGGAGAGCGGATCAGCACTCGGCAAGGCGCGCGACGCAGCCGTGCGCACCAAAGCAAAGTCCGACGCGTATCAGAAGGAAGTTTCCAAGCAGGCCGACGAAGTGTTCAAGAATCCGTGACTTGGTTGCGCGGGTGACAGCAACGCCGCGCAAGGCTGAACGCCGCGAAGCATTGAACAGCGCGAAGCATTGAACAGCACGGAACACTGAACGCCGCGCAACCCTCAATAACAGCGCAACAAAAAGCACCGCGCGCGTCCCGATCATCGGAACGCGCGCGGCGTTGTTCTTCAATTCAATGGCAACTTACTGCTGCGGTGCGTTCGGCACTTCCAGCAGTTCAACGTCAAAGACCAGCGTCGCCTTCGCAGGAATCGGACCACGTCCACGCTCGCCGTAAGCGAGCATGTACGGAACGATCAACTTGCGCTTGCCGCCGACCTTCATTGAACCAACGCCTTCGGTCCATCCAGGAATCACGCCTGAGAGCGCGAAGGATGCTGGCTCGCCGCGATCAACGCTCGAGTCAAACTTCTTGCCGTCGACAAGCCAGCCGGTGTAGTGAACTTTGACAACGGCATTCTTGTCAGCCGGAGTGGCGCCAGTGCCCTCCTTGAGGTCCACGTATTGGAGACCGCTGGGAAGAGTGACGATCTGACCTGTAAACGCGTCGCCTGGGAATCTGCTCATCATGGTGTCGCTCACGATACTGCCATCCACGGCATTGACCACCACGTCATGACGCTGACCGTCCTTGAAGACGGCGCAGGTGATCACCGGAGGCTCAGCGGCTGGATTCATGGCGGCTTCGCGCACCACGCCACCCTTGGTCTTTTCGAGCGCCTTGGTCACGGCCGCAGGCATGGTGACCACCGCGCCGGTGACTTTGCCGTTCACGGCGTCCACCAGCACGCGCTTCTGAAGCCCGTTGCAGGTAAGGATCACTTCATAGGAGGTCACCACGCCATCCTTGGTGATGGCACGACCAGCAAGTGACTGTCCGCTCATTGCCTTCTCAGCAGTTTCAACAGCTTGCATCATGGAAACCTTGGCTGCCTCAAGTTGCTTTTGCGTTTCAACTGGCTCTGGCGGGAGTGTTGTGTAATCAGGGCCGGCTGGGGCGGCTGGCGCCTGCGCCAACACGGATGAGCAGACCAACATGGAAGCGATAGTGGAAGCAGTACATGCGAAGCAACGCATCGAGCAATCTCCTGCGCGCTGAGCGCGCCGTGAAGTGAGTGTCAAACCCGTGGGGAGGGAACACCGGCCGCGCCGGTATTGACCGTCTGTCCAATGGCCATGGCCCGGAACCGTTCCGGATTGGCCTCAATCTCAAGCACTTTGAGTAAGCGTCGCGCATGGCGATCCTCACCCGTGTAGTGAGCGCCCAAGAAGGCGCGCACCAGTTCCTCAGCGACCGCCAGACCAATGGTCCGACCGCCAAGCACCAATACGTTCATGTCATCGTGTTCGACGCCCTGGTGGGCGGAATAGTGGTCTTCCACGTTGCCCGCGCGAATGCCCGGAATCTTGTTCGCAGCAACGCTCATGCCAACACCGCTGCCGCAGAACAGGATGCCGCGATCGGCGCGGCCGTCCACCACCAGGCTGCAACCGGCAACCGCATAATCGGGGTAGTCCACGGCGGCGGTGGTGTGCGTGCCGACATCGGTCACCTCGTGACCAAGGGCACCAATGACCGGAAGCATCTCCTGCTTCAAGTGAAATCCAGCATGATCACAAGCAACAACGATTCGCATGGGAAGGCGAGGATGCTACGCTTTTAGCCAGAGGACCTCCCGATGCCGATGACTACCACCATGAACTTCACAATCGCCACCATCGCCCTGATACTTGCCCCGATCAGCCCGGCCACGGCTCTGCAGTCGCAGTCCGGCGGCGGTGGGTATGGCTACGGCGCAGGCGGCGGGCAGCAAGGCGCGGGCAACAGTCAACAGGGGCAAGGGCAGCAGCAGGGGCAAGGGCAGCAGGGGCAAGGCGCCGGGTATGGCGGTTCAGGCGTCACGGGCGAAACCCGGAATGGCGTTCCATGGGGTGTCGGCTACAACCACGCGGGCGGAGAGGTTTCACGAACCGACTCCGAAAACGCGGCTCTTGCGCCTGAATATCACATGAATATGGTGGGTCCAACGGCAGCCGTCGCGGTTGGCAGCGGTGGTGGGCCCCCAATTCAGAATGGGGAAACTCCCGGCTA
>JBBAOD010000296.1:0-3061 GCA_040401635.1 Phycisphaerales bacterium | reverse complement strand
CGGCGTACTTTGGATCTGAGCAGGTTCTGCTGGACAGTAATGCCATGGTGGAGCGTGTGGAAGATTTGAACGATCTTCCCATTACGCTTGGCGCGCAGGCCACCGTGCTGTTGCGGGACATCGGGCGCGCTGAGGACGCATCGGCTATTCAGACATCGCGCGTTCGCATTGATGACCGTAATGAAGTGTTCGTGCCGGTGTACCGCCAGCGCGGTTCAAGCAGCTTGAGTGTGGTGGATGGAGTCCGCGCCAATATTCCAGGAATGGAAGAGCGGCTTCCCAAGGGCACCAAGCTGGATTTGGTTATGGATCAAACCGTCGCGGTGCGTTCGGCATTGGGCTCGCTGGTGTTTGAGGGAATTGTGGGCGCCGTGCTGGTTTCCATCATGATTCTGTTGTTTTTGGGTGACTGGCGCATGACGCTGATTGCCACCATGTCCATTCCGCTTGCTGTCATGGGCGCCATCATTGGGCTGTATGCCACGGGGAACACCATCAACGCGATGACGCTTGGTGGATTGGCCTTGGCGATCGGGCCGCTCGTTGATGAGGCGATTGTGGAGTTGGAGAACAACCACCGCAATTATCACATGGGTAAATCGCGGATTCGCGCAGCCATTGATGGTTGCTCACAGGTCATGGTGCCGGTGATGGTGGCTGCGTGCACCACCTTCATTGTGCTTGCGCCACTTGCGTTGTTACCCGGTATTGGCGGATTTCTGTTCCGCCCGCTGACATTGGCAGTTGGCTTTGCCATGCTGACTTCGTTCATTCTTTCGCGCACCTTTGTACCGATGATGTGCGCAAAGTTTCTGCCTGATGACCATCGACGCGCGCGTGATGAGGTGAATGCACATGAGCGTGCAACGCGTCCGCCGGGTGCAGTGGCAAAATTGTCGGCGCGGTTTCAGCGTCGCATCGATGGGTTAGCTGCTGGATATTTGGCAGCCCTGCGATGGTGCCTTGGTAACCGCGCCAAGGTGGTGATGGCGGTGTGCCTGCTCTTTGTTGGTTCGCTGGCAGTGGTGCCGTTCATTGGCCGCGAGTTCTTTCCGCAAGTGGACGCCGGGCAAATTGTCTTGCGCCTGCGTGCGCCGTCCAATCTGCGTTTGGATGCCACTGAGGAGCGCGTCAAGGAAGTGGAGCGATTCCTGAAAGAGACCGTCCCCGCCGCTGAGCGAGAGATGATTGTTTCAGAGATCGGTCTGAATCCGGATTGGTCCGCGGCATACACCACCAATTCTGGTCAGCAAGATGCGGTGATTCGTCTGCAGTTAGGTAAGAATCGCAGCAAGAGTTCGCAGGAGTGGGCAGGGGACATTCGCCGAGCATTCTTGGCAACGCCAGCATTTGCTGACTTGCGCATTGACCTTGATACGGGGGGCATGATTTCCACCGCGCTCAATTATGGCGCGTCTTCACCGATTGATATTGAGATTGAGGGCGGCAGCAACGCCGACGCGTTCGCTACCGCGCGCAAGGTGCGTGATCTGGTGGCTCCTGTGCAGGGAACGGCCGATGTACGGATTCAACAGCGCGACGATGCGCCATATTTGGTGCTTGATGTTGATCGTGTGAAGTCGGCAGAGTTGGGTCTATCCGCTGAAGACGTGGTGCTGCAAGTAGTGGTGGCGCTCAACTCAAGCGTGTCGGTGAATCGCAATTTCTGGATAGACTCAGAATCGGGCAACCAGTACTTTGTGGGCGTGCAGTTTCCGGAGGACATCGACCGAACCATGGACGATGTGCTTTCGCTGCCCGTGAAGGGCGCGCTGCAACCAACGCCCATCAATCTTGGCAGCGTGGTGACGCCGCGGCGTACGTCAGGTGCAGTGGAGATCAATCATGCTGGATTGCGGCGCGTTGCCAACGTCTTGGTGAATATCGAAGGGCGCGATCTTGCTTCCGTAGCAAGCGACATTGAAGCGCGCGTTTCCAAGCTGGAACTGCCGGAAGGAATGCGCATTTCCTACAAGGGCGAATTCCAGCGCATGAATGACTCGTTTACGCAGCTGGCATTGGGTCTGGCGCTTGCAGCCGTCTTGGTCTATCTGTTGCAAGTGACACTGTTTCGATCATGGATCGGGCCGGGTGTCATCATGTTGACCGTGCCGCTTGGTTTCATTGGTGTGGCGTGGATGTTGTATCTGACCGGCACCACGCTCAATGTGCAGTCGCTCATGGGAACCATCTTCCTGGTAGGCGTGGCTGTGAACAACGGCGTGTTGCTTGTTGACTTTGCCAATCAACGTCAGCTTGAAGGTGTTGCGGCCCACCAGGCCATCAGCGAAGCGGCAGCGACACGCTTTCGCCCCATTGTGATGACTTTTCTTGCCACCGTCCTGGCGCTGACGCCCATGGCGATCGGCATCGGGCGTGGTCATGAGGCGAACATTCCGCTGGCGCGTGCAGTGGTAGGTGGCATGCTGAGTTCCACGTTCCTGACCTTGTTCTTGGTGCCGGTGATGTACACGCTGTTGGTGCGCCGCGTTCAGCCAATGATTGATATTGAAGAAGAAATGAAAGCGCCGCTTGCAGGCGAAGGAGTCACTCCATGAAGAACCATCTTGAACAGCAGTGGTTGGCGCACGCACCGGCTCGGTTGATCGGCACTGTGGCGTTCTCTGTTGGCGTAGTGTTGAATGCCGCGGAGCGCGCGGGTGCGCAGCAGATTGGCGCGAAGGCAACCGGCGATTCCCGCGTTGCGTTGTCAGCCGCGGACACCGTGCCCATTCGGGTGAAGTCGGTTCACCCCAAGACTGGCCTAGATCTTGCAGTCGGCGTGGAGCAGCCGGCAAACATTGCGCCGTACTACCGCGCTGATCTCTTTGCCAAAGTAGCTGGAACAGTTACGTTTCTTGAGAAGGACATGGGTCATACCGTGACCAAGGGCGAGAAAGTGGTGGTCATTGAGCCAGTGCAAGGCACTCCGGCAGAAGTGGCACTTGGCGAGTTGCGCGCGCCCTTTGCTGGTGTCATCGCAGCGCGCGCGGTGGACGTGGGGACGTTCGTTCCCAGTGCGATGATCGTTCCGGGCGCCATGCCGATCGTCACCATCGTT
>JBBAOD010000295.1:0-3064 GCA_040401635.1 Phycisphaerales bacterium | reverse complement strand
AGCATGCTGGGCCGCCGCCGTTGCGCATGCTTTCGCGAACGTTGAGGTAAATGACGGACTTCACCGGGCACGTCTCGCTTTCCACCATGCGTTGCACAAGCCCTGCGATGCCTGGGTGGCCTTCGCTCTCGACAGGCAGTATCAACGCCATGGTGTCGTCTGCCAACGAAATCAACTGCGAGTTGAAGAGGTAGGTGCGTACTGCGTCGGCGACATTCACTTCCGATTCCGGCACAACCAGCGCTTGGAAATTTGGCCCCACCGCGGCAGCAAGATCATCAAGGACTCGATCTTGATCAAGGAGCGCTAATTCATGCACCAGATAGAACGATCCATTTCCAACAGAGATCACATCGTTATGAAATACACCATGATCAATAGCGGCGGGATGTTGTTGGGCGTGGATGCATTGATCGTTGCGAATGCCGTGCAGCGCTGCGATCGCTTGACCAGCTTCGAGCGTTTGCCGCGCTGGATAGCGCGAAGGACGCCGGCCGGCGCCGCTGGCTTGCGCGCCGAATACAAAGAGATGTACTCCAGGAGTTTCACCGCCATTGCCACCCGATGCGGTGAACCGCGTGTGATTTGCTGCACCTTCGTCGCCCCACGGTGACGGCGCGCCCGAGGCGTCAAACGCCGCAAGTGCATCATGAATGACAAATCGCTGTTCGTCACGGAAGATGGCGCGCAGGGTGCGCGCGGTCTGCGGCGCCTCGATGGCGCGATGTGGCATGGTTCGCAAGTTGGCCACAGTCATATGAACACGGCCATCACCGGAATCCTTCGAAGGTGTGACCGTGGCAGCGTTGGCGGTCCACATAGCACTGGCACTTGATGCGCGCGCTAAGAGATGCGGTGCATCGCGGGCGGCAGTTGCAATAGCCACCTCATCAGAACCAGTGAATCCAAGCGCATGCAGTGTTGTAATGTGTGGTCGTTCGTGGGGCGGAATCCAACCTTGCACAAGACCCAACCGCGCGAGTGCGGCAGCTTTGGCAAGACCTTGCAGTGCCGCGTCGCGTGGCCGAGCGGTTGTCCCTTGATTTGATGTGCTTGCCACGTTTCCGGGCGACAGCCCGGCGTAGTTGTGGGTGGGGCCGACGATTCCGTCAAAGTTCGCTTCCGGCACGGATTGGAGCGTACCGCGCGCCCGTCTTACACTCCGCAGCCTGATGGCACGCGCTTCAGCAGTTTCCGGATCGAAGGCATCCCGTATGTCCCCCGACGCTTCCATGCGCATCGTGGTGCTCACGGGAAAGGATTCGTTCACCCGCGTTGAACACTCGCGGCAACTGCATGCAGTGCTGACCGAAAAATTTGGATCGGTGGATCGATTTGAGTTTGATGGAGCATCAGCAACCCTTGCGCAGGTGATGGATGAACTCCGTTCCTACGGGTTGCTCTCGCAGCACAAGCTCATCGTGATTGACAATGCTGAAGGATTCATGGGCGCTGAAGATCGGCGCCGTGCCATGGAACGCTACGCAGCGAATCCGCAACACGAGAGCACGCTCTTGATGCGAGCCGGCGCACGGTGGAATCCGGGCAAGTTTGACAAACTCGTTGAAGCCAGTGGTGGCGCAGTGATCAAATGCGAACCACCATCAGACAAAGACGCGATCAGTTGGTGTGGCGTGCGTGTAGAGAAGCGCCATGGCGCAAAGTTGGCGGCGGGTGCGGCGGAACTGTTGGTGGAAAAGATCGGGCCGGACTTGGCGCGCATCGATACTGAACTTGCAAAGTTGGCGACCGCAGCCGGTGAGGGCAAGCCGATCTCTCGCGCGCTTGTTTCAGAATTTGTTGGCCTATCGCGCGAGGAACAGGCGTGGGGATTGCAGTCGGTACTCATTCAGCAGGGCGCGGCCGCGGCGCTGGTCAAGTTGAACGAATTGGTCCGTGTTTCAGGGGTCGCCGACGTGTTGATTGGGTGGACCATCGTTGACCTCCTGCGCAAGGCGCACGATGCAGCGCGACTCATGGACGATGGACAGAACGACTTTGCAATTTCCAAGCAGCTCAAGCTTTGGGGCGATGCGCAGGCGCTGGTATGTCGCGCGGCGCGAGCCCTTGGTAGTGCTGGCGCGGCCGCGCTGTTAGCGGAGAGTGTGCGTACTGATGCGCGCACAAAGTCGGGCCTCAGTTCGGATAGCGCTCGAACCTTTGAGGCGCTAGTGGTTACCATCGGTGATCGCATTCGATGAAATACTCAGACACGCTGCTTTCGTTCACCACACTCACGACATGTGTCGCATTGGCGGCGTGTTCATCGGGGCAGCCCACCGCGCCTCCGCCGATCACTCCGGTGCGTGCGCAGCCCGTCGTCATTCGCGAGACCATTGATCCGCTGCCGCAGGCCGATACGCGGCGGCGTGTTGATTCACAGGTGGCTGCGCGTACAAGTGCGCCGAGTGTTCGGCCCTCCGCTCTACCGATGTTTGAGATGACATTGGCTCCATCGGATCCGATGCAGATGGCAGCATTGCCCGTGCCACAGTCAGCAGAAGCGATGCCGGTGGACACCATGCGCGCAATCGACACTGCGCCGCCACCGCTGTTGCCTGAGCCGGTGCCGGTGCCCGCGGCTGAAGTACCTGCGGTTGCCGCTGTGCCGGTAGCGGTGGCTGAATCGGCTCCTGCGGTTGCCGCTGTTCCGGTAGCGGTTGTGGCCCCGGTGGTCGTACCGGTTGAGGTCGCACCTGCGCCAGCGGTTGAAGAGTCACGCATTGCCGAGGCAGCGCCCGCAAGCGCGGCTGAGCTTCCGCCAGAACCAACGATGCCGAACCGGGTGAGCGTGAAGGCTGCAAACCCCGTTGCGCCTGTACTCATGACTGGCACGGCGATTGTTCCGGCCGCTGACAGAGCGGGCGTTCGTGAGCAACCCGCGCCAACACCGGCCCGTGAACCGGAGCCTGCGCCCGCGCCGGCACCGGAGCCAACGCCTGCGCCGGCGCCAGTTGCGGAGCCTGCGCCCGCGCTGGCATCGGAGCCAACGCCTGCGCCGGCGCCAGTTGCGGAGCCTGCGCCCGCGCCGGCACCGGAGCCAACGCCTGCGCCGGTCGCGGAA
>JBBAOD010000294.1:0-3082 GCA_040401635.1 Phycisphaerales bacterium | reverse complement strand
GTGCCGGTGCCCAACGAAATGATGTAGGTGCCCGCCGCGACACCCGTTCCGGTCAACTGCATACCGACCGTGAATCGGTTGGTGCCGTGGGTGGTGTCGGTAAACACCGTTGTCGCTATCGAGCCGCCGAGTGCTGCGGTCGTTGCGGTGACGCTGGTCGAATCCGACAACGCTTGGAAAGCAAGGTTTGCCGTTGCGCCGTGCGTTGAGTTCTGAAAGGGGTTGCCCGCGCCGGTGGACAAGTCGTACCAAGCACCAGCAGTTTGCGCGGTGACGGGCAAGGCATTCTTGTTCCAATCCGCTCTGTTGTATTGCCCTGCCGTAATGGCAGAGATGATCTGGTCCATCGACTGCAATGCCATGATCTATCCCCAAACTGTTTGAATTGTGCCGATGTAACTACCCGCGTTCGCTGTTCCTATTCCGGTGTTCAGCAAGATTGAAAGGTAGGCGTTGTCTGCAATAACCGGCAGATCGAAAAAGTCCAATGCTGGCGTGCGCTCGGCCATGACGTTCAACTCTCGCATGGCAATGTGTTCCAACGGCTTGACCAGCACAAAGGCCAGCAGGCCGATGTCAACAGTCTCAAAGGTCACACTCAGCACGTTCCTGATGCCGGTGTCGCCCGGTGCCAGCGCAAGAAAAGGGTAGTTGCTTTTTGGCGTTGCGACGTTGCTGTTATTGCCCGTCGCCAACTCACCCACAAGCGACCCCGAGCCACAAGTCTGTTGCGGTGAGGTTTTAACAACACCGTCCTGATTGGTGTAGGTGAAACGAAACGTCGGGCTGCCGGTGCCAATCAAGCCCGCGATCTGCACTGCCATCACGCTGACGCCCGCGCCATCTGTGTACCGGGTCAATGATGCCGTGTTGCCCAGAAACTGTTCGTCGGTGGTGCCGGTGTCGATGAAGGGGTAGTAGAACAGATAATCCATCAAGATCATCGGTCCAGTCATGGCACTTACTGATGTGAGGGGAACGACGGTCAGAGTCTTGAGATAAGTCTTGTAGCCAAGGCTTGCGACAGGCTGATTGTGGGCAATGCCACCATTTGCCGACTGCCCCAAGGGTGCCCCGATCAAAGGCGTCGATGCGTAGTAGAACGGCAGCGGATTACCGGGGCTCAGGGTCGTGTCAAACCATGAACCCACGCCTGTCGCAGCGTTCATGTTTTTGCGAAAGCCTCCGTAGAACGTCTGCCCGTTCTCCTCAGCGCCCACCAGATCCTTGAATGACCGAATTGCCATCAGTCTACGGTGCTGGTTCCGCGCAGGATGGCCGACAAATTCGCCAGTACAGGCGACTCTTTATGAGCGCAGGGTTTGTAGATGATCTGCTCAACCAGAAACACCGGCGCATTGCACTGAGCGCACAAATACAAGAGTTCTTCACCCGCTGCGAGGTTCGGCTGATCCATCATGTCTCCGTGACCGTCAAGGCTGATGCGTTGAACTGCGGCTGAATGCCCGAGGCGACCGCCAGCGAACTGGTCAGTGCGCCCGAATACAGGACGTTGCCTGCGCCGCTGGAAGCGGTGCCGATGGCCACATGGGTCAGAGTTGCGCCGGTCGCCCCGCATGACGGGAACTGCACCAACGCAGCGTTGACTGCGGTGTTGGTGGCAACCGTCCAGCCAACCGATGTCCGCACCACCGCGATCCGCGTGTAGTTGGTGTAACTTGTCTCGTTGGTGGTCTGGTTGTTGCCAGTGCCGGGGTCAGCGGTGTACAAGCCAATGTACAGGTTGGTGTAGGGCGACGTTGCGGCATTGTCTGCCATGTTCGCCCACGCCACTGCATTGAAGATAAGCCTGAGCAGGTTGTTGCAGGTGATTACTGACTTTGCCATCGTTTACCCCAAAAATTTGAGCTTGTAGAGAGTCGAAAGGTATTGCCCCACGATCTCATCAATGATGTTTTGCAACGGCGTGTCGGTCTTTTCGCAAACCTCATACCGACACTCCTCAATCTCTTTCATTGAGTCCTCAATGAACTCAATAATGTTGCCGGTCTTTTTGGCCGACATCAAGGTGATAGCCCCGATTAGGCCATGCCTACCCTGATACGCTTCGGTAAACTTGTCAGCCAATTCGATGATGTTGTCATAGAACTGGTTAAGTGCCATATGCTTTGCAAAGCTGCGGGTGTTCAGATGTACACTGTGCGCGACATCGCGGGCAAGAAACAAGATTCCTACAAAATCGGCGGCTTTATGCGCCATATTGCATCTCCTGTTGCTGCATCTCAGGCGGTTGCTGCATCTCAGGCGGTTGCTGCATCTCAGGTGGCATTTGCTGCTGCTGCGGCATCTTTTGCTGCTCCATCGGCATCTCTTGCTCGCGGCCCGGCATTTCGGTAATAAGGTCGCCAGAACTCATCATACCGTGCAGCGTGCCCATCACGATGTCTTGGATCTGTTCCGGCCCAAGGCTGTTCTGGAACGCCACAACTCGCTTGGTTGCGGCGTCGAATGCTTTGATCTTGGACTCAAACTCCTTGATCTCGATCTCGCGCATCTGCATCGACTCACCAACCTGCTTGACCATCTCGCCCAACTGCGCGATCTGCTGCTGCTGCGCTTGGATCTGCTGCTGCGCGGCTTGCAGGGCGGGGTCGTCCTCATCAGTAAACAGCTTCGGGTCCATCGTCTTGCGGAACCGATCAGCCATCTCCTGCGCCCCCGGCCAGTCCATGTTCTTGATGAACAGATCGCCTGCCACACCCCAAAGCTGCGGGTTGCCTTGCAGGATCTGCTGCATCGCTTCCATCGACTCCTGACGCTTGGTCAGGTAGCTCGGGCCGGTGGTGACGCGGACATCGTAGCGACCCACTGCCGGGTTAAAAATCTTGTCGATGACGACGCCATTCGGGTCGGTGATCTTCTTGACCGCCTGCGGTTGCGTTGGGTCGATCTTCGCCATGCCCGCTTCGCCGTCAAGGCCGATGATCCGAGCAATGCGCTGCGTGTCGTAGATTTTCGGGATGAGGTCGACGATCTGGCGCGAGATCATCCGCACACCGCGAGCGAGGTTGTCGACGAAGTGGTAGGTACCGGTGTCGCCCTGCTTCTGGCGTGCGTGGAT
>JBBAOD010000293.1:0-3082 GCA_040401635.1 Phycisphaerales bacterium | reverse complement strand
GGCCGTGGTCCTCTTCCCGGACTGCTTCGCCATGTACAACGAGCCGCGCATCGGTCACGCGGCGATCGAATTGCTTGAAGCGTTCGGATACCGCGTCGTGCTACCGACGCTCGGCTGTTGCGGCCGTTCGCTCATTTCCACCGGCATGCTTGCCGAAGCATCGCGCACGTGTCGCGCCACCGCAGAGGGTTTGATGCAAGTGATGGAACGCGAACACGCCGTCGCCGTCGTCGGCTGCGAGCCAAGCTGCATGAGCGCCATTCGTGACGATTGGCTCGAACTCAAGATGGGCCTTGACGTGAAACAATTGCGCGCATTGGCTGCGCAGAGTTTCATGGTCGAAGAATTCCTAGATAAGCAGTGGGACGCGCACCCAACCCGCCCCGCGAAGCCTGCATTCAACCCCGGCAAGCTTGCCTTGCACGCCCATTGCCATCAGAAGGCATTGTGGGGCGCCGAGTCAAGCGCCGCCATCCTGCGTCGGTATTTCGGTACGGAGCTTGAAGTCTTGCAAACGGGCTGCTGCGGCTTGGCCGGCAGCTTCGGATTTACCGAAGAGCGCTACGACCTCTCCATGAAGATCGCCGAGCAAGCAGTCTTGCCAGCCGTCCGCGCCCGCCCCGGCGCCATGGTCTGCGCACCCGGCACCAGTTGCCGCCACCAGATCCACGACGGAGCAGGGCGCGAGGCGCTGCATCCGGTGGAAGTATTGCGCCGCGTGTTGGGGTGACCGGGGGTGCTAGGCCGAAACCATGTCATCACACATGCGCGCTGCAGCTTTGCAGCGCTGCATACTCACCCTCACGCACATGAATCCGCCAACCACGCCGCCAACTCCGCTTCTCTCACTTCACCCGCAGCGAGCCCGATGAACATCGTGTACGCCTCAAGCTCCGGCGCTTCAACGACGTAGCCGTTCATTTCCAAGAACACAAACGTAGCGATCATGGCGATCCGCTTGTTTCCGTCATTGAACGCATGGTTCATCGCTAAGCCAAACGCGAGTGACGCAGCGAGTTCAATCACGGAAGCATCCGGCTCGTAGTTGGACTTATGCACGCAGCGATGCAGCGCTGACTGCAGCAGTCCCTCGTCGCGGATGCCGTCGATGCCACCGTGCTCGGAAAGCGATTCGCGATGCAACACCACTACCGCGTCGCGCGACAGAAACCGAAGGGCAGACTTTGCGGCGGTCATTCAGCTAACTTCCGAAGGGCGCTTCGGTAGCGCTTCATCACCGACCGACCGATGGTCAGTTGCTCGTCCAAGGCTGGGTCGAACGGCGACAACTCAATGCCCCGCGGCGTGACGAGCACGTGCAGGTGATCCCCCTTCTGGATGCCAAGGTGCGCAGCGAGTTCCTTGGGCAGGATCAACCCGAGAGAGTTGCCAATGGCGGTCACTTTTAGGGCGGACGTGACTAGATTATAACATTCGTTAAACCCTTGGCAATACTTGCCTCCGGCGATTTCGAAGCCCCGCAGCGCCTCCTGTTTGTCCGGACTGGCCCGTCAGCCAGCTCGCCTCACACTGCCCGTCGCCGCGGGCGTCGCGCGAGCGCGGCCGCGAGCCATGCGGCGCTCGGTCCGGGGATCCGGACCACGTCCAGGCCAAACCGGTAGCTGCTCACCTGCGAGTTGTCCAGCTCCATGATCCACAGCGTGTAGGTTCCGGCCCCCAACGGAGGCATGAATCCGACAGAGCCCGGCGAGCCTGCCATCGTGGGAAGCAGGTCCGAGCCAACGCTCGAACTTCCAAAGTGCGCCCATCCAAGAAGCGGCGAATTGACGTTCGACCAGTCCCAGGGGATCGTCACCACCGGCCCGGCTTGCATACCGACAAACGAGAACGCGCCTCCCACGAAGGCGTCTTGCACCAGGAACCGCGTGAGCACGTGCCCGACCGGTACGGTGAACTGCACGTAGTCGAGATCGTGCATTTCCGGCACCAGCGACTGACCGGAGAATCCGGCGATGACGTGCATGCCCGTCTCAAGCGTCACCGCCGTCGGCGCCATGCGATCGTCTGAGAAATCCCCGAACGTCGCCTCGTCGAGGACGATCCCGGCCCGCGCCTGCGACTGTAGAAGAGTCGCCCCGAGGACGGCACCGAGGGCGAGAAGGAGCGTGTCGGGCGTGAGAGACTTCATGAGGGGAATTATTCTCCGCGCTCGTGAAGAAGCCGCACGCCTTGCGTAAGGATCCGGCGAAGTTTCGCTCGGCCTCGCTGGCCTTGCCGCCCGACGCCGTCGCAACTAAGACAGCATCGACGCTCCATCTCGGCGCAGAGACCTGCCCGAAACATACGTGAAATCACTGGGCTAGCCGATATGGGCTACCCCTGTTCACTTGTATGTCTGAGACGCTTTGCCTCTTCATACACCGCAGCGGGTGGAGCGCGCAGATCCCAGACCAGGCCGCACCACGACAGCGCCGTCAAGCCATAGTGAGTCAGGTCAATCTCCCACCAATAGAAGCCTTGGCGCTCGGAGCCTGGATAGCGGTGATGATTGTTGTGCCATCCCTCGCCCATGGTGATTAACGCGAGTGTCAAACTATTGCGACTGTCATCGGTGGTCTTGAAGCGTCTGCTACCAATCAGATGCGTCAAAGAGTTAATGCAGAATGTTGCGTGGTAGGTCAGTACTGTGCTGACAAAGAACCCCCAAACGAGCATCTGAAATCCAGTGGTGCCGAGACTCGGAAACAACGCGTTCAGCGCTACTCCCAGAAAGTAAGTCGCTACACCAAGCGCAACTGGTGCCACATGGTGATACTCATTGAGCCAACACAACTCACGGAACTTCGCCAAATCCTTGACCGCGTCGGTATCTGTCTCAAGATGTTTGGGCGAAAGCACCCAGCCAACATGTGACCACCACAAGCCACTCACGATGGGGGAGTGGAGATCGTCAGGCTTGTCTGAGTGACGGTGATGATGACGGTGATGCGCAGCCCACCACAGCGGTCCTTTTTGAGCAGCGCTCGCGCCTACAAATGCCATGACAAATTGAAACACTCGGCCGGTTTTGTAACTGCGGTGCGAGAAGTACCGGTGGTATCCACCGGTAATTGCAAACATG
>JBBAOD010000292.1:0-3093 GCA_040401635.1 Phycisphaerales bacterium | reverse complement strand
CGCGCTCAATGACCAGGTCAACGGTCCGGGGTAGCGCTGCGACGACTGCGAAGAAGGCCGGCCAATCGACCGCCCCACTGCCGGCGACCACTTCGCGACCCCATGTCCCTGGGACGCTCGTTGGTACTGCATCTTTCACATGAATCTGCCAGACGTGCGGCGCAAGTGCACGCAGCGCCGCGACGGGATCGCCCATTCCGTAGAGGATCATGTTGGCCGGATCAAAGTTGACACCTACATTCGGGTGCGCAATGTCTGTGAGCGCTGCCAGCAGTGTGTTCGCGTCTTCCTGGCCAGTCTCAAAGGCAACGCGGACACTGCGGGCCGCGTAGATGTCAGCGATGACACGCAGTCGATCGATCATGGCGGTGCGCTCCGCGTTTGAACGATCGTGCGGAAGGAATCCAGCGTGAAGCGTGACGAGTGGCACGCCGTGATCGCCCGCAAGTGCGGCGGTCGCACTGGCGAGTTCCTGATTGCGCGCCCATGTTGTTGCGGGACGAACACCGCCAGTCAGTTCTATGGACTGCAGTGTTGAATAGTCCTCGCCAACGGTTGCCAGCATGCCGCTGACCACGGTGACACCGCGGGCGCGCAGTTGAGTGACGGCGCTGCCCCATGCGTCTGGATGCTCAACGCATGGCACGAGCGCCAACTGCACGGCGTGAATACCGCAGCGGTGCAAGGCGTCAGCCAATGCGTCCGGCGAATCAGTGCGCAAGCTCCAAGAACAGACGGCGAGGTGTTGCATAACCGAGGATTTCACACGATTCTCGTGCATGTTGCACGGTAAATCTGACCTACAAATATAGGTAGGATCCTCCATCCTGCTATGTCAAGCGCTAACGTCGAACCCAACCCAGTCAACGACCGTGTCGCCGCGGATGGGAATTCCGCCCGTACGGCGCTGCCGACGATGGGGATTTTCGACCGCGTCGAGGCGTGGCTGAGTCGCGTCAGTATGAAGAGCAACTTGGTGCGCAAGGCCTTCGCATCGATTTGGCTTCCATACGCGTTCCGGTCGGGCCTGACGATGAAGCGCGTGGATAAGCAAAGCTTTGTGGCCGTGCTTCCATTTCGGCGCGTCAATCGAAATTGGTACAACGCGATGGCCGGCGCAGCGCTCCTTGGTAACAGCGAGGTTGCGGGCGGGCTCTATCTGTTCGGTAGATGCGGCAGTGATTACATTGTGGTCTGCAAAGAGATGCGCTATCGCTTCATGCGCCCGTGCTACGGACCCGCGATGTACGAAGTGATGAACTCGGGCGACCTTGACGAGAAACTCCGCTCCGGCGGGGAGTTCAACATCCCGTTGGAGATGGAAATCCGGCAGCATGTTCATAAGCCGGGAATCAAGGCGCCGCTGGTCGGCAAGTGCGACATTACCTTCCATTGCACGCCGAAGCTGATGATCAAAGCAAAGCTCGAGCGCCGCAAAAAGTAACTCTGTTGCTCGATATACACTCCGTGGGTGAGACGCACTCTTGAGAGCATCCAATGGGGTCTGTTCTGCACGTCAAGTTGGACGTGGTGCATCGGCATGTACCTGCCATTCATGATGCTCCGCCTCTGGGGCTGGCCGGGATTCTGGGCGTTCTTTGTACCCAATGTGCTTGGTTGCGCGGCATTCGGCTTCGTTCTGGATGGACAACGTTCGCGCGCGTTGGCCGCTCGATTGGGCTGGATGTGCGCGCTGTTTAGTGCCGTCACCTTGGCCTATCAGTGCTACTTCGCTGGATGGGCTGCGCAGTATTTTTTAGTTGGCCCGAACCTCTCCTCCGAGACGCTCGCACCCGGCGCACTCAACACCACCGCTGCCACTGGCACCCCGATTGCATTCATCATCGTTGGCCTACTACTGGCACTGCGCGGTAACGCATTCTGGCGTACCGCCGGCACCGCTGTCACGCTGCTCTCGGCACTGGTTGTCCTCCTGCCGGGCGGGGTCGACCTCACGCCTATTGGTGAGCGCACGCCGATCACACCAATGATCGAATCACTCCCGCTGGCGTTTGCATTCCCAACGCTGTGCGCGGGTTTCTTCTTGACGCCGTACTTCGATCTCACCTTTCACCGCGCCGCGCAACAAGCGCCGAGCCCACGGATCGCGTTCGCAACGTTTGGGCTGACCTTTGCGGCGATGCTGCTACTCATTGCTAGTTTCTACGACCCAAGTACCGGCGCGCCACGCATCGGTCCTGCACTGCTGACGCTGTGGGTCGTACAGCTCGCCTTCACTATCGCCGTGCACCTCCGCGAACTGATCACCGCCCCAGCCGGAATTCGAATTCCGACAGCAGGTGCCGGCGGCCTGACCGCGCTTGCGGTGCTTCTGGCTACGCCTGCCTTCATCTTCACCCTCGGTCCTGCCCTTGCGCCGGGTCACCCGCTCTTGTACGGCCACGTCGGCACCATGCTTCTCCCAGGCGAGCCCGCGTATCTGGCATTCTTAGGCGCGTATGGGCTGCTTTTCCCGGTTCTGTTCTTGCTTGAACCCCGCGGTGCCCCGCGCGTGCTGATCGCCGGAATCCTGCTCATTGGGCTGCCCTGCTACCTATTGGGTGCGTTCGACTTCATGACATACCTCATGCCGTTGCCGTTCTTTCTGGCGCAATTGGCCGCATGGAGAATTGGTCGGCAATCAAGGGCTGTGCAGCATCGTTGACCATGTAAGCCATGGCAACCTCCCCTCCCATCGCCACCGACCTCCGACCCCTTGACACCGAGAGTCAGCCCTTTGACACAGCGGCGGCGCGGCATCTGCTCAGTCGCGCGGGGTTTGGTGGAACGCCGACGCAGATTGATGTACTCGCCGCGCAGGGAATTGATCGATCCGTTGCACTGCTCGTGAACTTTGAGTCACAACCCGAGAAATCCGTTTCGCCCGATGATTTCGATCGCGATGTGATGCCACCACTGACACGCGAGGAGCGCGAGCAACTGAATGCTGCGCGCCGCGCTCGCGATGAATCCGCGGTGGAGCGCCTGGAACGTAAAGAGAATCAGGCAAAGGCCAACGATCGCCGCCAGCTCATCGAGCTGAAGAAGTGGTGGCTCGCGCGCATGATTGAAACCGCGCGACCGCTTGAGGAA
>JBBAOD010000291.1:0-3103 GCA_040401635.1 Phycisphaerales bacterium | reverse complement strand
CCTTGACTCCCGTGGCAAGCCACTGTGCGTTCAGCGTGCGCAGTTCGGATGCTGCAAATCCAGAATCAGCTGCAATGCCGCCCGCCGCTTCACCGCGGCCGTAGCCAACAGCAAGTCCGAGGGTGTCATCCGCCATACCGGGCACGATCCACGCTGCTGCATTGCCTGCAGCCGGGGCTCCGGTGACGTTCAAGGAAACCATATCTCCGTTCTTCACACCCAGCTTTGCAGCCGTTGCGCCAGACATCAACAGCGCATTGTCCCAGGTGATCTTGGTGATGACGTCAGGCAGCTCTTGCAACCAACCAATGTTGGCGAAGCGACCATCGAACATCTTGCCGTCAACAAAGAATGCCAGTTCCAGACCATCGCTCTCGGTGCGAGCAGCAATCCATGCGGCCATTGCCTTGGCGGCAAGCGCCGGTTCCGGAGTTGCTTCGCGGCTCTTGGCGGTGTCGGGGCAGATGCCCGTGTCCAAGTTGGCTCGGAACGCGCTTTCAAAGTCCGCGCCGGACTTACCGGAGACTGCCATGTGCGTGCGTCGCACCAGGTCCATTCCAGTGCGAATCTCATCGCCAGTGATTGCAGCGCACAGTTCGATCGCACTGCGACCGCCGTCTGCTGGATCAAGGAGTGCCGCAATGAGCGGCTGCGCGAGACCGATGGTGCCGTCGGCGGCACGTGTATCGCCCCAGCTCTCCAGGAAGTGCGTCATCGGAACATGCCAAGTGCATCCGGCAGCGCGCGATGTTTCATCGACGCGGTACGCCAAATGCACCACGTTCTTCGCCTTGGCCATAGCAACCGCGAAGTCCAGATCAACTGGTGCATCAAAGACTGGGTTCGCACCCATCACCACCAGCGTGTCGACGGTACCGGCATTGAGCGCGGTGACCACCTTCTGAATTCCGACGCTGCACATCTGCGCATCGGTAGCGCTGGTGTCAACGGTCATTCCGTAGGCGCCGAGCTTGCCGTTGATGGCAGCCGCAAGCGCGTGCGTCACCCCAGGCTGACGCGGGCCAGCAACCACCAAGGCCTTGCGACCAGCCTTCTTGAGGTCAGTCACCAGCGCATCGACTACTTCTTGATCATGCTCGCCGAGCTTTGGTGCAAACGCGGCCATCTGGCGCGCGCTTTCCACGCCGACGCGGTCAGCCACTGCTGCCGCAAACGCAGCGACCTGAGAAGGTCGCATGGCGATGCGCTGATCGGCGTTCATACCGGTCAGAGTCAAGAGGCCTTCCACTTGATAGACGCGACTCATAGACGCGGCAGCGGGATCCTTGGAAACCAAGGCGCCGTTTTCGCGCTTCACCAGCGAGCGACCAGCGGCCCATGCGCGTGCATTGGCGACGCTATGCAGATCCTCCTGGAGGAAATCGCAGTCAAGACTGAGAATCACGTCGGCTTGATCAAACTTTGGGTGCACGCGACGCGAAGAACCAAACGCCGCGGCGGTGCCGCCGAGCGATGAGTCGTCATTCACTGCGCACCATGAAGCCCACGTGGCTTTCGGGAACGCCTTCAAGAGGCGCGCCTGCATATCAAGTTGCGTTGGGGACGAAGTGGGCTCGGCCAGGACAACCAGTCCCGCCCCGCCATCTTTCTTCCATTCCGCGCGACGCACGTCAATCCAAGCATCCAGCGCACCGGCTGTGGAATCCTTGCCCGCTTGCAATGCAATGCGGCTGCGATCGGTGTCGTAGAGCTCAAGCACACGCGCTTGGGTCATGGCGTTCGATGGGCCAACTTGCGGAACGCCGCGCTTGGCAAATTCTGCAGGGTCAATGGCTGCAGCACCACCAGCGAGCGGCGCCGATGGATGCATCGGATTGCCGTCAAGCTTGATGGGACGTCCGTCGTAGCTGGTTGCCAACAGACCGAATCCAACGCCACCAAGTTCAAAGCTGGTAGCAAAGGTGACCGGAATTCCTGGAACGCGATTCGCTGGGCGCGAGGCATACTCCGCGAACTTCGTCACGGGCAAACGGCGGCAACCAGTCGCTGCAAGACCAGCGAGTGCAAACGATGCTCCCATCACCTTGATGAAGGTGCGGCGATCGTCATCCGATGCCTCACTCGCACCAGGCTGGAATTCATTGTGCATATATGCACGAAACTCTGGCGAATCGGAGAGCTGCTCGATGGAGCGCCAGTAAACAGAGCGGCGCGCTGGCCCGCCTGTTTGCGGAGCTTCAGCTGCGGCGTTGGTGGGCTCTGCGGGACCGTGGTTGCAACCGTCATGCATGTGTTCTGTTCCCTGTGTCGGGGTCGTCCGTCGCCGATCGCTTTAGCGGTGGCAAGTCGAGCAATAATCGTTGGGGTGAATGTCGTTTTTCTTGATCAACTCAAGTCGCTGATCCTTAGTCCACGTGTCCGTTGGCTTCCAAATCGCAAAGACTTCTTCAGGCGGACGCACATGATCGACGGGGTTACGGTGGCAATCCAAGCACCATCCCATGGCGAGCGGCTGCGCGCGATGCACAACTTCCATCTGATCAACGCGACCGTGGCACTCCAAGCAACTCACTCCGCGCGTGACATGGGCGGCGTGATTGAAATAGGCGTAATCACCCAGCTTGTGCACCTTGACCCATTCGATGGGCATGCCCGTTTCGTAGCTCTCACGCACCTGGGCGAGGCGCGGACTGTCCTTATGAATCTGCGTGTGGCAATTCATGCATGTCTGCGTCGGTGGCACGGCAGCGTGCGATGCCGTCTCGACGGTGTTGTGGCAGTACCGACAATCGAGACCAAGCTTGCCAACGTGCAGCGCGTGGCTGTACGGGACTGGCTGTTCGGGTTGATATTGGCCGTCGAGTGTCTTTGGACTGAATCCATAGGCAACCAACAGCGAGACGTAGAGCGGAGCGATCGCGCCCACAATCAATACGAATGGAAGCAGCGCGTTCGACCAGCGGGGAAACAGGAATCGGCTCATCTATTCAGATCCGTGGCGGGTGTCCTGGCAGGCGTCACACGGGGCAACGCCAAACGACATTGTGCGTTTTTTCACAATGTCTAATCCCTTATGGTATGGGCACACCCTTCACGCGGTCAAGAAATGTATCGACACGCGGTGCTACCCTTGGAGCCGATG
>JBBAOD010000290.1:0-3108 GCA_040401635.1 Phycisphaerales bacterium | reverse complement strand
GCCGCAGAAGCGTAAGCCGCTCCGGCCCCCGGCTGCCGCTGTTTCGACGGCGGCAGCTTTACTCGCAGGAGGCTGCAACAGCCGCCGGCCCGTTGACCCGATCGTGGCGCTGACCAGTTCACCAAGCCCGGAGGAGCAGCTGGGCGCCATTGAGATGCTCAGGGAGCAGGTGCCGCTTTCTGACGAGGCGAAGCGCGCGCTGAGGCGCACCACCTTTGCGCAGGGCTTCAACCTCGCCAATCGTGAGGCGGCGTTCGACCTGATGGTGAAAGAAGATCGCAAGGGTCTGCGCGAAGTGCTCGAGACAAACATCGTGCGCATGGAGTCGTTTGAGTATCGACGATGGATCATGGAACAGATCGCTGCGCGCGGCATGAAGGACTACACCACGGTGTTGGTGAACTCATGGGCGGGCGGAGTGCCGGCGTGGGGCAACGATGATCGCAAGCGTCCGGAGTATGAAGCGATGGCCGCGCTGTATGGAACCGACAAGGTGGGCGACGCACTGTTTGCGGTGATGATGGAAGCGAGCCCCGTGCGGCAGGCTGCGTTGCGCGCGCGCACGTGGGAACTGCTGATGCGGATCGGCGAGCATGACCGGCTCAAGGAGTTGGTGAGTTCAACTGCGGTGCGTCCCGACGATGTCATGTTGAAGGACATCAAGCAACTTGTTGACGACTTGGGAATTCTTCCGGAGACGCGCGAAGAGTTGATTTGGCTTGGAAAGTTGCGGCAGTCTGCATCCCCGGCGTACTGGAAGATGGCCGGCGAGGCGCTGCGTGAAGTGCCCGCTGAGCAGAAAGTGAACTTTGAGTTGCGCGGCATTCCGGTGGCGATGGCGGCGCAACGCTATGCGCCGGACCTGTTGAAGAAGACCAAAGATCAGTTGTTTGACGACCTGATGGTGCGTTTGACACTGCGCGACTCCGGCAAGCACAGCGCCGACTTTACAGGTTGGGATACCGGTAGCAAACGAAGTGAGCGACTTGGAACACAGCGTGCGGAAGTGAATTGGACTGACTTGGTTGCCTCAAACCTGGCACTCAGCATGCTGGACGATCCAAAGGTATCGGCGCGCATCTTTGACATTGGCGACCGCGATCATCAAGATCGACGCACCGAGTACGGCGGGGTTGTTCGGATCAATGATGCGGGGCAATGGGAAGTGGTTGAGGTACGACCGCGCGTCACTGGCAGTGACATTCGCTTTGAGGCGCCGCAGGAACTGTTCGATCAGGGATACACATCGCTGTTTCATTTCCACATGCATGCGCAGGAATTTGAGAATGGAACCTACGCTGGTCCGCACATGGGTGACTTTGGATATGCAAATTCCACGCGTGCAAATTGCCTCGTCTTTACCTTCATTCGCCGCGATACCATCGATGTGGATTACTACCGACATGGTCCGTTAGTCATTGATCTTGGCACGGTGAAGCGTCCATGATGGGAGGCGAATCATGAAGTCAACGCGTGAACGGCCAAGCGGGCAAACGATTTGCTTTGCCAAGATGCATGGACTCGGCAATGACTATGTGTATATCGATGGATCTCAGCATCCTGTGGGCGATCCGCCGGCGCTTGCGCGTTGGGTGAGCGACCGGCATGTTGGTATCGGTAGCGATGGGCTCATCATGGTTGATCCGGTGACGCCTGGCGTTGCGGCTGATGTGCGTATGCGCATGTTCAACGCCGATGGAAGCGAAGGCATGATGTGCGGCAACGGAATTCGTTGCGTGGCGAAATTCGCGGTTGATCGTGGCCTTTGCGATCGGCAGCCGTTGCGCGTGGAAACCCGGCGCGGCGTGCTTGATGTGCATTGGCGACGCAGTGGGCGTGAAGGAAGCGTGACTGAAGCGACTGTGTCCATGGGCGCGCCGATATTGGCGGCGGCGCGTATTCCGGCTTCTATTCCTGGCGTTTCACTGTCGGCGGCAGTGGTGGACTTTGCGCTTCCGGATGAATTCTGGACGCTTGCGGGTGCTCCGGCCGGATGGCAAGAAGCGTGCGGACTTGATCCGCGCATGACCTTGGTGTCCATGGGTAATCCGCATGCGGTGCTGTGGTGCACAGATGTTGCGCGCGTGCCCCTTGAACAGGTTGGACCGTTTATGGAACGACACGCGTGGTTTCCAGAGCGGATCAATGTTCACTTTGTGCAGGTGCTGAATGCGGCAGACGCGTGTGAGGTTCGCATGCGAACGTGGGAGCGCGGCAGCGGTGCAACGCAGGCATGTGGAACCGGCGCGAGTGCGGTCTGCGTTGCTGGCGTCATCACTGGTCGAACGCGCTCGCCAGTGGTCGCGCATCTTCCGGGCGGCGATCTGCTACTTGAGTGGGATGGCAGTGAGAGCAGCGTTTCGATGACCGGCCCGGCGGTCGAGGTGTTTGAAGGAACCCTCGACTTAGCAGCACAACCAGCGGAGCATGCCCCATGACCATGAATGACCTTGAGCGTGATGTGTGCAGCCGGATTGCCGCATGGCGGCAGCGCATGGTGGACGAATTGACTGCGTGGGTCGCCATTCCAACGGGGCGCGGTCATGCGGTGGGCTTGCATGGTCAGCGCGCCGCGCTCGCGCATCGATTGCGACAGTTGGGTGCAGTGACGCGCGACATCACCTGTGAACGTCGTCCGGATTGGATCGATCCGCCGTGGGAAAGTACTCATGCAGCCGATGGGGTGGACATTCTTGCAGCAGAACACGCGGGTGCTGGGCCAGGCCTGTTACTCAGCGGTCACTTTGACACGGTGCATGATCCGCATGGATCGTTTCGTGAATTGCGCTCTATTGGTGGCGGACGCGCGACCGGTCCCGGTGCCGCGGACATGAAGGGCGGGCTGGTGATTGCGCTTGCAGCGCTTGAAGCGATTCGTGACGCTGGACATCCGCTGGCATGGACATTCGTACTTGTTCCCGATGAAGAGACGGGAAGTTACGGATCGGCAGCTGCGCTGCGATCATTGGCTCCGGGGCACGTGGCGGGGTTTGTGTTTGAGCCAGCGGGCGAGGGCGATTCGTTGATCGTGGAACGCATGGGTGCTGCGCAGTTCCGCATTGATGCATTTGGACGGGCGGTGCATGTTTGCCGCGATTACGCGAAGGT
>JBBAOD010000289.1:0-3116 GCA_040401635.1 Phycisphaerales bacterium | reverse complement strand
GCCATCCACCGCATGGTGGTCACTTCGCAAGGCCCGGAACTTTCGCTGCGCGATGTTCCTGATGAAGTGCGATCTTCGGACGACTCGGCTGAGGGGCAGGGTGCAGTTGGTTCGCTCGCCGGAGTTGGCCTCGATAAACTTGAGAAGGAAGCCATTCGTCAGACGCTGGCAATGACTGCTGGAAATCGTGAGCAAACTGCGCAGATGCTTGGCATTGGCGAGCGCACGCTGTACCGTAAGTTGAAGGAGTACGGTCTCCGCTGAGTGCGGCACCCCTCCACCATGCACATGGATCAACCGTTGGAATCCACCACAACGCCCGCGCCGGATGGGGAACTTCGCCTCACTGGAATTCCGTGGACACTGTGGCGCCATGTTGCCTGGGAGTTACTGCGCGTGTTTGCCGTCACTACGTCGGTGATCGTGACGGTGATCGCCTTCGGTGCCGCAGCGAAGCCGCTGGCGGACAATTCGATCGGCGCCAACACCATTTTTAAGTATGTGACCTTGGCGATGGTGCCGATGCTGCAGTTTGCAATGCCGTTTGCGGCAGGCTTTGCATCAACGTTGGTCATGCACCGCTTCGCGACCGACAATGAAGTGGTTGCCATGTCTGCGTGTGGCATGGGCTATCGAAGGGTCTTTGCGCCCGTCGCGATTCTGGGTGGCACGCTGTGCGTCGTGATGTTGGTCCTGGTGGCGTTTGTTGTTCCGCACTTCTGGACGCGCATGAAGGAACTGGCAACGGCAGACGCCACGCAGGTACTGATTGCGGCAGTGGGGCGCGGCGAAGCAGTGGTTGCCGACAAGATGATGATCTATGCCGATGCGGCGCGAGAAGTGGAACCTCCGGCGGGATTGGGCATCAAGCGCCGGCTGCTACTGACTGGCGTCGCCGCTATCGAACTTGACCAAGCGGGAGGCAGTTCCATCGCGACCGAGTTCACTGCTGAGGACGCCGCGGTTGATATCCATGAAACCCCGCGCGGCATGGTTGCCAAGATTTCCTTGATGAACGCCACGGTGGTTCGCCCGTCCGAAGGTGCGATCGTCACATTGCCGCTCGCGGAGCCGGAAGCATCATCGCTCTACAGCGGGTTTGAACGTGGCCCCAAGTTTCTGGCCGTGCAGGAGATCTTTGCGCTGCGCGGTGATGTCGATCGCTCCGAGACGGTTGGTACCGCCAAGCGACCGTTGGTGGCGATGCTGGGGGAACTGGAACTGTGGCGCTGCGTTGAACCCGCCGTTGCTCGTGGCACGATTGAACTTTCCGAGCCCGGCACGGATCGCGCCTTTCGAATCAGTCAGGTGACGGTCAAGGACGGCGAGCTGCGCCCCGCGCCCGGTCACGAGGATTTCTTGCTCTTAGAAACCTCCAAGGGCAAGCAGATTCGCAGCGCCCATGCTTCGACCGGCACATTGCGCGCCGTCAGCGAGTCGGGATTTGAACCACGATTCGCGCTCATCATCCCTGGCTCCACGCAGACGCAGGATCTGGTCACCGGGCTTCCGGGACGTTGGGCGCCGCGTCTCGATGATCTGCTTCCAGTTGGTTGCACGCCAAAGGATTGGTCAACGTGTTCAAGTGTGGAAGTACTGCGCGCCGCGCGTGAGTTTCCAACCGCCGATAGCGTTGCTCCGCTCCCAGCCATGCGTGCGCAATTGCCTCGGCAAGTGGCGAAACTGCAGCTCGTGCGCGACGATGTCGTGTGGGAATGTGATTCGCACGTGGCGAACCGTTTAGCGCAATCGGCAAGCATTGTCTTGGTATTACTTCTTGGCGCGGCGCTGGCGGTGGCGATGAAGCGAGCGATGCCGCTCACTGTGTATCTCTTGGCATTCATTCCCGCGGTGACCAACATCTTCATGGTTTCTGGCGGTCAGTTGCTGATGTCTGACGGCAATATTTGGGTTGGATCCGCAGTCATGTGGGGCGGCAACCTCTTACTGCTATCGGTCTTGTTCTTGACATGGAGGCGCATCGTTCGCAACTGAACCGGCGAGCACGTACGCAATGCGCATCCTTGATCGAACCATCATCGGCCGCTTCCTGTGGAACTTCTTTGTGCTGTTCACGCTGCTGTTCATCTTTGCATCGTCGATCGATGTGATCTTGCAGATGGAGAAGTACTTGCGTGCTGCGTCATTCGTGGTAGAGAATGGCACCTACAAGTACCGAGCGGTTGCATTTGTGGCGATGATCTTTCAGTTCCACGGACCGCGCGCCTTTCAGTTCTTCCAATTCATGGTTGGTCTGCTCTGCGTGGGCGCCATGGGTTTCACTTTCTCGCAGATGCATCGCACCCGAGAATTGGTGGCGATCATGGCCGCCGGTGTTCCGCTTCGGCGCTGCGTGTGGGCGGTGTTGGTGGCATCACTGGCGCTGAATATCGTTGGTGTATTGAATCAGGAATTAGTGCTCCCACGCTTTGCTGATCAGTTGATGCTTGATCACTCCGATCTTGGTCGACGCGATCGCGCTTCGTTTCCGGTGACGGTGACACGTGACAGCGCTGGCAACTTGCTCTACGCGTCCAGCTTTGATCCGGAATCACATCGGATTAGCGGATTTCTTGGCCTGGAACGTGATGAGCGTGGCTCGCTGGTACGTCGTACCACTGCGCCATCCGCAAGCTGGGACGAGGCGCGCTCAACCTGGGTGCTGACGGGTGGTACTTCGGTGCTCCGTGATCCGGCAGTGCGCGACGGAGTGACGCAGTCTCCGCCACCGCTGCCGGCGGCTGAGTGGAAGACGGACCTTTCGCCAAAGGCGATCACCGCTCGGCATTACCGGCTCTTTGCGCAGATGCTTTCCAGCGCTGATCTCGGCAAACTGGCAGAAGCTGGCGCGCTGGAACGTTCCCAGGCGGATCGAATGCAGTTTGGCCGCGTGGGTTCGGTGCTCGTCAATTTGTTGGTGTTGGCCATTGCGGTGCCGTTCTTCCTGAAGCGCGGCCCTGCCAACATGTTGCAGATGTGCGTAGCGGCGGCCACCATTGCAGTGCCCACCATCATTGTGTCGGCGGTGGTCATGGCCGCGCCGATCAGCGGATTACCAGCGGCAGTAGCAGTGGCGATACCGATTGCGCTACTTACTCCTGTGGCGGTGGCCCGGA
>JBBAOD010000288.1:0-3119 GCA_040401635.1 Phycisphaerales bacterium | reverse complement strand
TGACGCCCGCCGCGCAGTGCGGATGTTCCAGCAGCTGGGAATTCCGATCTTGGGCGTGGTGGAGAACATGAGTTACTTCGTCGACGATGACGGCAACGAGTACGACATCTTTGGTCGCGGCGGCGCAGAGGTCATGGCGCAGACCATGGGACTGCCCTACCTCGGCGGCATGCCAATCCACATGAATTTGCGCGCCAATTGCGATGCCGGCAACCCGCTTGCTAACTGGGATACCCCAGCGCTTGGCCGCGATATTGATGCGCTGTGCCAGCGTCTGGCGTCACAAATCAGCATTCAATCGCATGGCGGATTGATTCAACCGACGCTTAGCGTGCGTTGACAACGTAGCCAAGAACGTATCCAAGAACGGATCCAAGAACGGATTCAGTCGGTCCAAGCGGTGAAGAGCTCGGTGCTGAAGTAGCGCTCCATGCGGTCGCACAGAATGGTGACGACGCGCACGTCTTCCGGCATACCTTTCGCCACTTCGATCGCCGCGGCAACGTTCATACCGCTGCTTGGACCCACCGGGAATCCTGCTCGAATCAACGCGCGCGTGGTACTCATCGCCAAATTGTCGCCAATCTCCACTTCGCACAGATGCTCAATTTCATCGGGGCGATAGATCTTGCTCATTCCATCAAGCACCCCTGGGATCCGTGACGAGAACGAACACTGCTCTGGCGATGAGAAACACTCGCCGCACATGGCGTTCGTTCCGGAAGCCACTGGGCGTACTGCAAACGGGCGCACTTCAAATCCGTGCTCGCGCAGTCCTTGGCAGATTCCAACCATCGTGCCGCCGGTGCCGATTCCAGAAGTGAACGCCACGGTCCGCGATGCGGAATCATGTGCATAGAGGTCAGTAGCGATCTCGGCGGCGGTTCCAACTCGATGCGCTTCAGCGTTGTCCACGTTCTCAAACTGCCGCGGCAGAAATACCTTCCGCTCTGCAGCTAGCTGCCGGCACGCCTCGTTTGCGCCGCTCATTCCAAGCGCCTTCGCCGTACAGCGCACTTCACCGCCGAAGCCCTGAATCATCAGGATCCGCTCGCGGCTGACACCTTCGGGCATGATGGCAATGAATTGCAGCCCCAGTCGCGCGCACACCATTGCCATGGCAATACTGGTGGAACCGCTGCTGACCTCAACAACCACGTCGCCGCGCTGCACCACGCCGTCGCGCCACGCCTTGGAGAGAATGAATGCTGCAATGCGATCCTTGGTACTCCCGGACGGATTCATAAATTCACACTTGCACCAGACGGTCGGGCCGTCCTCTGTGAGACGCACAGGCACAAGTGGCGTCGGCGAAAGATGCAGCCCGTCCGTTGCTTTCATGGTCAGAACCCGCGCCCGGCATACGGAAAGTAACCGCCGAGCAGATGCGTGACATGAAAGCCACGACGACGCAAGTATGCACACGCGCGCGCACTGCGATTGCCGCGGTGGCAATAGACGATGAGTGGAACGGAAGGATCAAGTTCACCGATGCGTGCAGGAATCTGCACGTAGGGAATGTGTCGTGCCTCATCAAGATGACCATCCGCAAATTCCTGGCAGGTGCGGACGTCAATGACGCCAACGCCGCCCTGCTGAATCCGTGCGCGAGCATCGCGCGGGCTGATGTCCTCACAACCATTCGACTCAAGGTGCGCAGCGTCGATGCTATTGAACCCCGACGGTGAGATCCAACCGGGGAACCGATCGATTCCCAGGCGGTACATGATCCGCACCGCGTGTTTCACCGTGGTTGCGTCAGCAACGATCAGCACTTCATCGCCTGCATCCAAGTAATTGGCGACGGTGGGCGCGAACCATTGGTCGAGCAACACAAAGAGTGCGCCCGGGAGGTGACCTTCAACCCACGCATTCCAGTCGCGCATGTCCACCACCACGCATCCAGGACGCGCCGCAGTGTCCAGGAACTCCGCGGCACTGAGGCACGGCGGACACGGAATGCCCTCATGCACCGCCGGACCGACCTCGTTCAACGCTTTGACGCGGGCAAAGTACGGTGGCGGATCAGGAATATCGTGCAACACGGACTCGCGGAACAACACCGGGTCGCCAGCAAGACGGAGCGCCTTGTTAATGATGCGCTCGATGCCAACCGTCGTTTCCGAAAGTCCAGCGATCATCTTGCCGCACGCGCTGCCCGCTCCGTGACCCGGGAGAATGGTGGTGCCGTCTGCCATGCCGTCGAGCAAGGTCAGGCTCGTTCGTAGCGCCTCAACACCCTCGTCAACCGTCATATCGCGCGTAGCGAGTGATCCGAGATCCGGCCGACCCACCTCGCCCGCAAAGAGAAAGTCGCCGGTCAGTAGCGCCGTCGTCAACTGGTCGCGACCCATCAACTCAAAGCTCAGCGATTCCCTGGTGTGACCCGGCGTAGCGCGCGCGCGCAGCCGCAGACTCCCCACCTCAAAGGTGTCGCCGTCCCCAAGAAATCGGGTCGAGGCGTCAGCGTGTAGCCCGCCCAAGGCGGTCCATTGCGCGCGATCGGAAACTCCACTCATGAATACCTGCACGGGACGCGTGGCAGCAAACGCCCGCACCCCGCTCACAAAGTCAGCGTGATGATGCGTCTCCGCAACAGCAACAATTCGAACGCCCGCTTCAGCAGCCGCATCTTCATATCGATCAATATCCCGCGCCGGATCCACCAATACCGCTTCACGCGATGCCGCACATCCGACGAGGTAACTCGCCTGCGAAAGTGCCGCGTCGTAGATGCGCCGATAGATCAACGAAATTCCTTGCGCAACTTCCGGAGCGCCTCGCCAAAGGCATCCAGATGCTGCTTCTCATGCGCAGCGCTCACTTGGCAGCGCAAGCGCGCGTGACCTTCAGGCACAACCGGGAATCCAAAGCCGATCACAAACACGCCCAGTTCCAAAAGGCGCTTGCTCATGGCGATGGCCTTCGCGGTGTCATGCACGATGATCGGGCAGATGGCCGTTGGACTTTCCAGCACTTTGAAGCCCGCCTCGCGGATCATGGTGCGCGCGTAAGCAACATTGTCGCGCAACTTCTGCACACGCTGCGGCTCGCGCATCAGAACTTCAATGGCCTTCTGTGCGCTGCATGCCACTGTTGCTGGCAAAGCGTTGGAGAAG
>JBBAOD010000287.1:0-3164 GCA_040401635.1 Phycisphaerales bacterium | reverse complement strand
GACTCGCGCGAATCAACTCTCGCAAATGCGGATGACGATCGCGGATGAAATCGATCCACGCGTTGGTATCCGCAAGAACCCACGGTCGACTTGTGTCAGCGACAGGCCCGGCGTTCACGCGTTCGGGTCGGTCCGCGGCTCCTCGTTTCGGAATTCCGGGGGCTTGCGGCGCGGCGGGGCTTTGGCCTCCGGATCCGACCCCTCCATGCCGAGGATTTCTTGGCGACTCCGGAACTGGACGTATTCCCGCAGGACGTGCAACATCAACGCTGCCGGGTCGCTGATCCCGGACAGTGCCTGTGCGCTCTTCATGTCCTTCTCGTCGAGTTGGATCCGAACTTCCATGATCATGAGTGTAACCCTCGAATGCGTGCATTTTCCTTTCCCTTCTCCGACGCACGATGCGGTGCGGCATGGCATCATGGCACGCTTGCGGAACGGCACGCCGAAATCGGCGGAAGTTCAGCGGTGATTTCCGCGCATGCGGGGCCCGTTCGCGCCTTGATGGTGAAACGATGATCGAGGCCAGTCCATCACGAGGCACGCCGGAGCAGTGGACCGCCGAACAGGCGGCGCGCGCGATGGGGGTGGTTGATGAGGCGGATGGCGAGGCGCTGGGGGTGGAGGGCGCGGCGAGTGGCGAGATTGGCATGGCTGGCGGGGTTGGGCGCGAGCAGCCGAACGCGCGAGGGAGCCAGTGGGTGACGGGCGGGGCCGCGATGGGGTTGGCGCTTGCGGTTGTGGCGGCGACGTGGTGGTCGGGGGCTGGAAATGGAGATTCTTGGAAGATTCCCGTGCACGCGGGGGCGGTTGTCGCCTTGATCGCCGGGGAGCGCACTCCCAATTCAGGCACGGGCGATTTCAACAGCAGTAACGGAAGTTCACATATGAAGATCCAGACCACGGCGGCGGCAGCATTGCTCGGAGCAGCGGCGATTGCGTTTCAGGCACAGGCGGGGGACGCAGTGCAGTGGCGGGTGGAGGATGGGGGGAATGGGCATTGGTATGGCATCGTCGGCGGCGCTGGAACAATTGGGTGGCATGAATCTCGCGGTCAGGCGCAGGATGTTGGCGCGGACCTAGCCTCTGTTGATTCAGATACGGAGTGGGGGTTCATTCGCCAGATTGGGAGTACTCCGACTGCCTGGAACGGACAACACGGCCCATGGCTCGGCGGCTATCAAGACGAAACTGCTACAGACTTCTCGGAGCCGGCCGGAGGATGGCGCTGGGTCACAGGCGGGCCGCTTGTATTCACAGCTTGGGTGAACGGACAACCGAGCAACAGTTGCGATTTCCATCCCGAGAACTATCTCCACATGTACGGAAGTCCAAGCAACACGATCTGGAATGATGTTGGCGAGGCATCAACGTGTTCGGTGTCTCCAGTACGGGCGGCTGTCATCGAATGGTCCGCCGACTGCAACTCCGATGGCATCGTCGACTACGGTCAAATCCTCTCTGGCCAACTCGCCGACACCAACACCAACGGCATCCCCGACATCTGCGAAGCCCGCTTGAGCATTCGTGTTCCCGCGGATCAGCCAACCATCCAAGCTGCGATCGACGCTGCGCCGCTCAACACGCAATGCATCGTCGCCGTCAGCGCTGGCACATACGCCGGACCGATCGACTTCAAGGGGAAATCCGTCATTGTGCGCGGAGCGGGCGCGAGCCAGACCGTCATCAGCGGTTCTGCAGGCAGCACCCTCTCCGTCGTCCGCTTCACGGGCGGCGAACCGGCGTTCGCGGCGCTTGAGAATGTCTCTATCCGCGGCGGCGTGACTGGAAGTCCGTTCCCAGGTAGTCCACAGTTTCAGGTCGGCGGCGGCCTGTTCGCCTACAACAGCGCGGCCAGCGTGCGCGACTGCGTGTTTGAGAACAACACCGCTGCATTCGGTGGCGGCGCCTATGTATGGAACTGCACCGGATCCATTGAGCGCTGCACGTTCCGCAACAATAGAGCGGGCGCGGACGGCGCGGGTATTCAGCTCACTCGAGGAAACAACACCGTCGTTGACACGATCGTTGAGAACAACACGGCGAACAGCCGCGGCGGTGGAATGCACATTGTTGACGGTACTCCGCACCTCGTTCGAACGGTCGTTCGAAACAACATCAGCAGCAATATTGTCGGCGGCGTGTCGTGGGTGCCAGCTGGCAACGCGGCGGCGTTCCTCTCGATTGACGGTTGCAATGTGACCGGGAACACCGCGGCTGTGGTGCAAGGCGGCATCGGCATTCTGGAGGACGGAGCGACCACGAAGGTGTCGCTGCACGGAACCTCCGTGTGCGGAAACCTGCCGCGCCCGAATGTGGCGGGTCGATTCAACGATCTCGGCGGCAATGTGATCTGTGATTGCACCGGGGATCTGAATCTGGACGGCGTGGTGAACGGCGCAGATCTCGGCCTGATGCTCTCCAGTTGGGGGCCGTGCGGAAGCAGTTGCCCGTACGACCTGAACGTCGACGGCGTGGTGAATGGTGCAGATCTTGGACTGATGCTGTCCGCGTGGGGGACGTGCGGGAGTTGACCGCCACGCATAAATAGGGACAGTGGTGAACGGCACCTATTTACCGCTCGCTATCCTCACCGCGTGCCAGTCGACCACTTCCCCAGCACCCACGCCACGTGGATTGATGCGCAGCTAACGATCATCGACGGCGCGGACGGATCACAAGCTTCGCGCGCACTCTCCGCGCGCGAGGCGTTGCGGCAGCACCTCTGGGAGCGCTACCACGCGCCGCTGCGGGCGTATGTGCACGGCGGATCGCTGCGCCGCGCGGGTGAGCCCGATGATTTGGTGGCCGGCTACTTCGCAGACCGCGTGACTGCTCCCGACTTCCTGCCCGCATGGCGGCGCGCCGACATGCCACTGCGGCGATGGATGATGAACGGCATGGGCTTCTACGCCCGCGGCGTGGTGCGTGATCGCATGCGCGACCGACTGCGACCATTCACGGATCTCACTGGCAGCGCCGCACCCAGCAGCGATTCAACAACCACTGGCGCCGAGGAAGCGCTCCTCCCCGCCGATGAGCGCACCTCGGAGGCCGCGTTCGAGCATGCGTGGGCGATCGCCGTCCTTGATGCTGCACACACGCAGGCGCACGCGGAACTTTCCAAAGAGGATCGCCTCGATGAGTACGACGTCTTTCGTCGA
>JBBAOD010000286.1:2903-3177 GCA_040401635.1 Phycisphaerales bacterium | reverse complement strand
TCAGGCGACCGAGAACTAGATCGGCGATCTGTCGGTTCAGTCGGAGAACGCCCACGTCGCCGCCGACTCCGACCATTACGGTTACGGGGCGCAGCTGCTGGCTGCTCGGGGATGATGGCCATGTTGCAAGACAGCATCACTGGCTCGTCGTGAGGAGGGAGAGGCGGCGCCGCATCCGCGGCTGCCCAAGCAGCAAGTTCGAGTCTGCCTGCAGCATGTCGCTCCAAGAACGCACGTGTTGAGCTTCGATCCTCACCGCCCGGATACCACACGG
>JBBAOD010000286.1:0-2893 GCA_040401635.1 Phycisphaerales bacterium | reverse complement strand
TATTCCGACATGGGGGCTGGAACATCGGGCCGTTGCCGAGAGATGTTGCGTGGCGGTTGCAGATGCGAGCCGAAGAAGTTCACGCTGGCCGCACAAGCCGCCCCAAGACAGGGATTGCGCCGGTGCCAGCTGCTCCGGTAGAAGGGATTCGTGTCGTCCTCCGGGCACCTCGCATCCGGTATGGATCGGTGGTGTCGGGGAGCGTAGGGGCCCAAGTGAACACTGGGCAGGCTCTCCGAGCCGGCGTACGGCTCGTCGTCGGAATCGTCCTCCGAAGTGGAAACCAGGCCCGGAGGAGGGTCCTCGTCCGGCTCCGAGTCAGAGTCCCCCGTGCACTTCTTGCACTGCCACCTGGTCGGCCGATACAGGCTCGTGCCGCAGTCCGTGGCTGTCAGGTAGTGCGGACAGTGCGGCACGGCGCACGACGCATGCACCCACGTCTTACAACCGACGGTACCGCACTTGACGAGGTCGTAGCTGGACGTCATGTGGCAGCGATAGCAGGCAGCCGTAACTGGAACCTGTCGTGCGTCTGCACCGATATCGAGCCGGGCCCAGGCGGATTGATGACGAGCCGCCGCGAGCGCCGACTTCAATGCCGATGTCACGTTCATGATCTTGCAGTGCGGATCCCACTCGAGGCTCAGGCGCCCCGAACCGTCGTGGACTGCGACCACGTCGGGGAAAGGTCCTTTGAGAGCTCGGACGACTGAGGCACGATCGCCGGGGCTGTCGAAGCGCTGGCCGTTGTGTTCACCATAACGCCGATCGTACAAGTGTTGCGCAATCACGTGCACTGGGGGATACATTTCAAAATAGAGCTGGCGTGTGTCCGGCGTCAGCTGCTGGTAGCGTAGCCGACAGTGGCACCCGGGGTGCAGGCATGGCACACACGCTGCGGCAGCTACGTACTCGGGTGCACGGCACCATGGATTCGACGTAACGTGGTTACCGATGGCGACGTCGTGGTACAGCGCCCTGCGAAAGAGGCGGCTGGTGCCCGCGAGGCATGCGAGCGCCGCCACGGGAAGCTGCACCGACTTGCACTTCAGCACCTTGGTCAGAACTTCCACCGAGACCTCTCCCGTCACAGCGAGGGCCACCTGCTCCGGACGTCCAGACGGCTCCGAGACGGAGGAAACCGTGGGAACAGGCGCTTTCGAGCGGTTCAGAGCCGCCCGAAACCGCTGCCAGCCCTCGGACCGACCGGGCCCACGAAGGACTAGAGATTGCCGAAGCTGCGCCACTGCAGAGGTGCAAGTGAAATCCACGAAGTCCACGAAACCCACGATTGGCGCGGCGACCTGCCGGAGCGCCGAGGACAATTGCACCCATGGCTCCGTGGTCACACGACGTCGCGGCAAGGGCATCGGACCGTCGCGACCACCGAGGTTGTCCAAGAGCGCCGCCTGAGCGCCGGTGTCCAAGACAATTGGCTGTGCAAGGTCGCAGCCGGCCAGCATCACGACAACGTTGCCCGCTGGCGGTACCGCAGCCGCCGCCTCGGGGAGGGGCGCCGGCACGACTAGCTCTGGAGCCGCCGGAAGAGCCGCCGCCGACTCAGCAGCCGACTGCCCGAGACTGGGCACAGGCAACTCCACGGCCGAGTCAGTCGCCGCCAGCACGTGCTCAGCGGCCATCTTAGCCCTCTTCGCCGCACGCCGACGCTTGGCCTGAGACTTCGACTGCGCTGGCTGACGAACAGCGGCGCTGCGGTCGTTCCGATACACCGGCGGCACCTTCGGCTGGCGAGCCCACTCCTTGTGCGGCTCGGGCGCATCGTCTGGGAGGCCGTCAACCAACTCGCCGTGGGTGACCATGAAAGCACGCACGAATGCCGACGGCGGGTCGGCCGGGCGGAGGTTCTCGGTCGCCTCCTTGACCGGAGCACCCGAGCCGGCCGTCACAAGCGTGTATACACTGGTGTTCTGGAGCAACGACGGAGACTCGCGGAGTCCGGCTTCAACGCCCACGACGTTCTTGACCGTGAGAATGCCATGCGCGAGCTCGAGCTCAATTCGGTACTTTTTGCCGTCCACCGAGTGCGTCGGTGACAGGAGAAAGATGTTGTCTTCGTCGCCCGGCTTGTCGACCAGCCGAAAGCCATCGTTGCGGAGCCGAGCGTAGCTGAGAAGAATCACGTCCTTCGCCAACGACGACACGACGTACGCACCCGCCACGGGAAGGTGCACCGGCTGCTCCGCCGTGCCAGCGACGACGGTCGCATTGCCAGTCGTCTTCGAGACGACAGGCACTGCAGAGGACGCGCCGGTGATGAGCGCGTTGGCAACCTGCAGGTCGGCCAGAGGCGCATTCTCCGGGACGATGTTCGCCTCCGCACCGGTGTCGATTACGATACGCCAAACACCAGGCATGCCGTCGGCCATGAAAGCCTCCAGCTGTTTCTGCGTGATGCCACGGCGAGGCACTGGCGCTTCGGTGGCAGCAGCAGAGGCAAGCTTCTCGTACAGCCGGTCCATCTCGTCGACCATCGCCGGGATGGTCTTACCGTGCTTGCGCAGCGTGCGATTCTTCGCAGCAGCCGAATGCTTAGCTGCGTCGCTGAGGACCGCCTTGCGAAGACGAGCCCACTGCTCAGCACGGTCGACCGTCGGCGGCGCTGTCGTCGGCTTTAAAATCTTGGGAGCATGCTCGATTGGCGACGCAAACCGACGCGCAAGATTCCCGTTGCCGGACCGCACTGGCATGTCCTTGGTGAGAGCCTCCCGGAACGACACGTTGGGGCGAACGGTGGAACTCGCGTCCGCGGCCGGCTGCGCAGCGAGCCCGACGTTGAAGTTCCGGAAGGTGCGGTCACCTTGGTTGCCCGGACCACGCCTCGGAGTCCACGTTCGACTGTCCTGGCCACCGCGCGATCCGCCGTCGCGCCGAG
>JBBAOD010000285.1:0-3190 GCA_040401635.1 Phycisphaerales bacterium | reverse complement strand
CATGTACGTACCCAACATGATTCTTCGCTGCACTTCCGGACCGAATCCTTCCGAACGCGAGCGAGCGTAAAGCGTGAACAGATCTTCGCCAGCCTGTAATTGCGCGCGGTGTCCGTAGCGGATGCCGTCGTAGCGAGCCAGATTGCTGGACGCTTCTGCGGGCGCAATCACGTAGTAGGTGCTGATACCAACATCGGTTAGCGGCAACTCAACAGAAACAATGGTCGCGCCTAGAGCGCGGTACGCATCGGCTGCGGCATTCACCGCAGTATTCACTTCACTGTCGTTGGCGTCACTCATGTACTGCCGCGGGATACCAACGCGCAGACCTTCGATCGGGCGCTCAACCGTCTTGGCTAGTTCGGTCGGTGGTCGGTCCGCAGTAGTGCTGTCGCGTTCATCAATGCCGCTCATGACGTCAAGCATGAGCGCGGCATCGCGCACGCTGCGCGTCATTGGTCCAATTTGGTCCAAGCTTGATCCAAACGCAACGAGTCCCCAGCGAGAGATACGACCGTAGGTTGGCTTCAGTCCAACGATGCCGCAGAATGACGCAGGTTGCCGAATTGAACCGCCGGTATCGCTACCAATGGCAGCGGCGCACATCCCACCCGCTACGGCTGCTGCGCTTCCGGCACTGCTGCCTCCGGGCACGCGGGTGCTGTCCCATGGATTGCGCACGGGCCCCCATTTGCAGTGCTCGCCTGACGAGCCCATGGCAAATTCGTCCATGTTGGTCTTGCCCATCACCACTGCACCTGCGTGTGCAAGGCGTTCCACAGCGGTGGCATCGAATGGGGATCGATAGTTCTCAAGCATGCGGCTTGAGCACGTGGTTCGACCAAGCGTGGTGGCCACATTGTCTTTGATGGCAATGGGCATTCCCGCCAGTGGAGGCAACGGGCGTCCTGCTCGTGCGTCGCTATCAACGCGTCGCGCCGCTTCCAAGGCGTGCTCGGCGAACACCTCATGGAAGGCATTGATCTCGGTGTTGCGCTCGGCGGTCACCGCCAGCATGCCCGCGCAGATCGATTCTGCGGTGGTGGTGCCAGCAGCCACGGCATCGCGCAGGGCGGTCATGTCACTGGGTGTGTTGTGGATGGGTGTGTTGTGTGCGGGCGAAGTCATGTCAGTCTCCCTCTGCCAGAACCTTAGGTACCGCCAAGAATCGCCCTTCAACCGCCGGCGCATTCATAAGCACAGCCTCAATGGGCAGGCCCTCCACGGGAATGTCAGCAGCCAACCGATTGTGGCTCTCAAATGGGTGTGCCATCGGCTCCACCCCAGCGAGGTCAACCGCGTCAAGTTGTGCAATATGCCCAAGCACCGCGGCGAGTTGCGTTCGGTACTCCTCAATACGCCCCGGCGCTACTTCCAAGCGAGCGAGCTTGGCCACATGGGTGACTTGTGCCGTGGTGAGGGCGGCAGTCTTGGAATGGGGGTTGTCTGGCATGGCGGATGAGTGTACGAAGCCGCGCTATCTTGGCGCATCCATGGCAAAGAGCGAACTCGCAATCGGTATTGATCTTGGCGGAACCAACATGAGCGTGGGCGTGGTTGATCGCCGCGGCAGGGTGGTGGCGCGTGCCAAGAAGAAGACCAAGGCGCAGGAGGGTCGCGATGTTGTCATTGACCGCCTCGTGGTGACCATGGAGGCCGCATGCGAGGCGGGAAATGTGAAACTCGCGGACATTCGAACGGTGGGCATTGGCGCCCCTGGGCCGGTTGATAGTGAGCGCGGTGTGGTGATTACCGCTGGCAATCTCGGTTGGAAAAATGTTCCCCTTGGGGAGATCTTGCGCAAGCGTCTCGGCATTCCGGTCACCGTCGACAACGACGCGAATGTTGCCGCGTGGGGCGAAGCCACCGTCGGCGCTGGCGAGGGATGCGAATCATTACTTGCGGTGTGGGTTGGCACTGGCGTGGGGGCGGGCATTGTGATGGGCGGCAAGATCTGGCGCGGTGATCTCTTTACCGCCGGCGAATTTGGGCACGTGATCATGTACAGCAACGGCCAACCCGGAAGCCGCAAGGTGGAGGAGTTTTGCAGCCGCACCGGCATTGTGCGCTCCCTGCGCACGCTGGGTGGATTGAATCCAGAATCGCTCTTCCACAAAATTCTGGCGCGCCACGAAGCTGACGGCAAGTCCGGACCACTGGGTAGCAGTGGCATTGCCGAGTGCTACAACGCCAACGATCCGCTGGTCCGTGACGTTGTTGATTCGTCAGCAGAACTACTTGGAATTGGCATTGCCAACTGGATCACCATGGCTTCCATGCGCACGGTGATTTTGGGTGGCGGAATCACCGAGGCATTAGGAAAGCCCTACGCCGACCGCGTTGAGGACTCCATTCGGCGCCACGTGTTCCCATCAGCAATCGCGCCCAAGGTGAGCGTTCGCGTGACCAAACTCAAGGACGATGCAGGAGTCCTTGGTGCGGCCATGCTGGCGTGGGACGCGCTTGGTTAAAGCGAACTACTTGCGGTCGTTGGCCATCATGGCCGCGCGGAACGCAAGTTTCAGTGCTTCCAAGTAGATCCAGACCAATGTCACCATGAGCGCGTAGGCGAAGTACCACTCGTACTCCTTGCCAACGCGGCTGGCCACTGCGGTCTCCACTTGTTGAAAATCAACAATCAGCCAAAGCGACGCGATCAACAGAATCACCGCGTTAATGCCCAGGCCGATCCACGCCATCTTGCCGCCTTGGGTAGCGCTCTGCAGCGACAACCCGGGAATCTCGATACTGAAGAAGCCCAGCACAAACTGTGCCAAGTACATGATGCCAATGCCAATGGTGAGCGTTGAAAGCACGGCAACGAATCGGCCATTGGCGCGGATCAAACCTGCGCGGTACACGATGAGCATGGCGGCGGTAATTGAAAGTGTGATGACGAATGCTTGCAGTCCAAGCCCGCCAAACGCAGTGATGCCGCGCGATGCCAACATTGAGTCAAGGAGCAGCGCCATTACGCCAAGCATGGCGCCTTGAGTGACGCTGTAGAGCGGTGCCGCCCAGTACGCGCGCTCCGGCTTGCGCCACAGCGCAAAGAAGCAGACCAGGCTGGCGATCAATGCTGCGATGAAGATTCCCCAGATGGCGCCTTGGCCGACGGTGCGCACCAGTACGCCGCCACCAATGCCACCAACCACCGCCAGCGAAACCGCAATGGTGGTCTTCTGTGCTA
>JBBAOD010000284.1:0-3235 GCA_040401635.1 Phycisphaerales bacterium | reverse complement strand
TCTGGTCTGACGGAGCGTTATGTTGGACGGCTGCACCAACTTCGGGGCGAGTGGGCGGCATCCATCCCGTATCTCCAGGATGCTCGTTCAAAGTTGAACGCCGACGACTTGGTGGCCTGCGATCAGGCACTCGTGATGGCACTCGTGAAGACCGGACGCGCCGCCGAGGCGGCGGATGTGATTGAGCGCGGCATCCGCGACAGCGGCAAGTTCTCCTCGACCTATCGCCAGATGCGTGAGCAATTGCTCCCGAAGCGGTAACTTTGGGGCACTCTGAGGCGTATTTGTCTAATAATAACTACCTTTAAGTTGCTCATTCGCCGTTGTGAACGAACTCGATCATCGTGACGATTTCTAAATTCTGTTTCTTGATTCGGGTCAATTTCCGGGCATCATTTTCCAGTCTCTGCATGTCCCTTAAGCACGTAGTCATGTCGGCCCCCTATGCCGACCCCCGACTCCCCGTTCCCTTCACCATACTTGCGCAGGATTCCCTTCCTCATGATTCACCGCACATCATTCGTCGTTACCGCGATCGCTGCTTCCTTTGTGTCCCTCGCTTCGCAGGCGAACCCAGGGGTTGTCTATAACGACGCCACCGGCGATATTGACCCAAGTATCGCTACTGGCAACGGCACGCTCGACCTCGTCAGCATGGAAGTCAGCCACACCGCAACGGACTTGGTCTTTGCTCTCACCGTGAACGGCAATGTAGGTTCCACCGATTGGGGCAAGTTCATGATCGGCATCAGTAATGGCAGCGCTGGCGACACCAGTGTCAACGGCAACGGCTGGAGTCGACCCATCAACATGGGCTCGCCAACCGGTGGCATGACAAACTGGCTCGGCTCATGGGTTGATGGCGGCGGCGGCGCAGAGAATCGCAGCTGGGCAACTGGCTGGGGCCTTGTTGGCGCTACATACAACAGTAACTTCGGCAGTTTCGCGATTGCAAGCGGAGCCCAAAGCACCATCACCTATACGGTTTCGATGGCTTCGCTCGGTCTTGCTGAAGGCAACACCTTCTTCTTTGATGCCTACAGCTCAGGCGGCGGCAGCAACGATAGTGCCGTGGATGCGCTCGCGAACCCAAACTACGCCATCAGCAGCTGGGGCGGACCGTACACCTCAAGCAGCGCCACCGGCCTCTACTCCTACACCATCCCTGCCCCAGGAGCGATTGCGCTTCTTGGGGTCGCCGGTCTGGCACTCCGGGGCCGCGCACGTAAGGCGTGAGTTACGCGCTTCACGCCATACGGCTTGGCTTGCTCAATTCAGGACAAACGGTAGCACCGAGGCAATCGCCTCGGTGCTACTTTCCTAATGCTTTGCGCTTGCCGTCAGTGAACACCATGTGGTTGTCGAGGTGCTTGACGTAGATGTCCAGGATTTCACCCAGCGTGACTTTGCCGCGCTGCGTGTGAATGCCGACGCGCGCAAATGCGGCTGGCTCCAGAGTGCGAAGCCAACGCGCCGTGAATCGGCGATTGGCGTCGAACAAATCCAGGGCTTCGTTGGCATCCATGGCGGCGTTATCGAGGCGCGCGATGAATGCGTTCTCGTCGTAGCTCACCAGGAGCGGCATGTCTTCAGCGGCAATGCGACGCATCCGGTGACTGGCGGCCTGATCGCTGTCGACCATGTGCACAATGACTTCTTTGATGCTCCACGTGCCGGGTGCCAAGCGAGTGTTCAGTTGCTCAGTACTCAGCCCGCGGGCGGCGTTTCGCAGTGTGGCTGCCCCGCGCTCGTAGGAATCAATGGCGGCGGAATATGCGTGCGGCTGCGTCAGAGTGATCATGCACCAAGTCTATGGGCTCGCAAGGCGGGATAACGCGCGGCAGATTTCCTTGGACATCCCGCCGATTCAACCTATACTGCCGTGTTCTGATTCTTTGACAATTTGGGGCCGTACCGGCATCGACCGGACAGGTAACGCACAGTGTGGCGCGTCGTGGAGCATGCCGGCCACGTTAAAAAGCATGCAAATTCACAACTGCCAATAACACGCAGTACGCTCTCGCAGCCTAATTAGGCTGTGCAGTGAGTCCCCCCACGCCTGAATAAGGGGGCCGCTGTCAAAAATCAGGCTGGTTCCAATGGGCTGACATGCTTCGGCGGAACGAGATGATGCATGTCTTGGTTCGCACACCCCGTTGCGGGGGTCTGTGCGGTCGACAATTAATCCGCAAACACACTCGTAGAGGCATTGTGCGGACTGTTTCGGCACAGGGGTTCGACTCCCCTCGGCTCCACTTGATTGCTTGGATGTCGGTCACCTGTGACCGGCAACCATTCGTACCTACCGCGGTGCTCTTTTATGGGCACCGCGGTGTTGTTTTTAGAACAATCGCGTTTGATAATGCCGCACATGCGAAGAACTCCGGTAGCACTTGCCGTATCTCTTAGCGGTGCTTCCATGCAACGCGTGACAGATCCTCTCATGACCGCGCCTTCCAACGAATCTCCCACACCACGCGAAGCCGCCCCGCGCAGCAGCGATGAGGCGGCCGTTCGCTACTGGGGTGCCATCTACGCGTACATCCGTCAAAGCGGTCGCCGCGATGAAGAAGCCCGTGAACTCACCCAGGGTTTCATTGCGGATGTCCTGTTAGGCAGAAATCTCTTGGGGCGCCTTGATGAGAAGCGTGGACAGTTCCGCACATTGCTCTTGAGCGCCGTTCGCAACTACCTCGCTGACGTCTATCGATTCAACCACGCCGCGCGCCGACATCCAAGCGACGGCCGTGTCATTCACAGTGATGATCTGGCCAACGATGCCCTGCCTGACCGCCAGAACCCGGCTCCCGAATCCGCGTTCCACCGTGCCTGGATCACCATGCTGATTCGCGATGCAGCGGAAGCCATGCGTGCCGAGTGTGTGGCCAACGGTCGCGATATGCAATGGGACATCTTTGAGTCGCGGATCCTGCGCCCCATGCTCGAAGGCGCGCCGCCACCTTCCTATGAATCACTCATGGAGCGCTGGAACCTCACCGCGCTCAGTCAAGTTTCGAACACCATCGTCTCCATGCGCCGCATGTTTGCCGCGCAGCTCGTCCAAGGCGTTGGTGCGACAGTGGACACCTCGCCGGCCGGTGCGCGCGGCGAACTCCGTGAACTGATGTCTCTTCTGGAAGGACGAATGCAATGACGAATCCTGTTGATCCAACCACGCGCCCTGAGCCATTTCAAGACGGATCACTGCGCGGCACTCTAGCGTGGCTACTGCACT
>JBBAOD010000283.1:2103-3243 GCA_040401635.1 Phycisphaerales bacterium | reverse complement strand
CAGCATGTCGGAAACCGCCGTTCCCGATGTCCCGGTTCCAGGCGCGCACTTCACCGAAAGCACACCGTCCACCCACGAAACGGGCACGAACGAATCCACCGTTGCCTGATCGCGCGGCGACGCCTGCGCGAGTTCAAGAATGCGCTTCCACAGCGCCCCAATGTCAACGACCTGCGCGGGTACCGGCTCAGGAGCCGGCCGCACCGGAGGCGTCACATGGGGCGCAACGGTTTTTTTACAGGTAACTCCGGAACAGGCGCCTGCGCGCGAGCACTCGTGCCCGCCCCCACTTCAGCCACCGGCGCGAAGCGCGCTGCCAGCGCCATGCGCACCACTGCTGCATCAAACAACGTTCGTGGTGCACCAGACTGCTTGGCGGAACGCAGCACCGCATCGCACACCGCAATGAGATGTGCCAGCGTTGCTGGTTCAAATGCCTTGGCATCACGCGCTGCTTCGGCGCGCGCTTCGTCAGCCACTTCCAAGAGCTCGCTATCAGCGCCGCACACGGCAGCGAGCATCACGATGCGGAATCGTTCCGCCATCAGCTCAAGGGCTTGATCAATGCTGGTGCCGCCTTCAAGCAGCGCTGCGGCACGCTCAAGCGAAACACGCGCGTCACCGGCACCGATCGCCGCTACCAATCCCGCTACCACCGAGTCATCGGGCATACCAAGCACATCCGCAAGAAGCGCCGTCGTAATGCGTCCATCGGTGCTTGCTGCAACCAGTCGATCAAGGAGACTCAATCCATCGCGCATCGATCCGTTCGCCAGTCGCGCCACCTGCATGACCGCAGCGTCATCCGCTGCAATGGATTCCTTGCGCAAGACATCCTGCAAATGGCCAGCGATCTTGGCAGCCGAAATATTGCGGAAATCAAAGCGCTGGCAGCGACTCTGAATAGTCGCCGGCACTTTGTGCGCCTCGGTGGTGCACAGGATGAACTTCACATGCGGCGGCGGCTCCTCCATGGTCTTGAGGAGCGCATTGAACGCCGGCGTTGTCAGCATGTGCACTTCGTCGATGATGTAAATCTTGTAAGCGCTGCGAGCTGGTGCAATGCCCGCGCCGGCGATCAAATCACGCGCGTCGTCAATACCGCGGTTGGAAGCGCCGTCAATTTCCACCACGTCCATG
>JBBAOD010000283.1:0-2093 GCA_040401635.1 Phycisphaerales bacterium | reverse complement strand
TCCATGTCATCGCCACGCATGATGGCTTCGCCAATCTCCGTCGCTTGCGTCTGGCCGCGCGCGTTCAACGCTCGCGCAAAGATCCGCGCCATACTGGTCTTACCAACGCCGCGCGTTCCACAGAAGAGATACGCATGCGCAGTACGACCGGTAGCAATGGCGTTCTGCAGGGTGCGACCAATGGTGTCCTGCCCCACTACTTCTGCAAACGTGCGCGAACGGTACCGGCGCGCCAAGACCGTATACGCCTTTGTGGCCTGACCTTTGAAACCAGGGATGAGCTCCTGCATCGGGCTATTCGCTGATGACGCGGATGGCGCCGATGACGCGGATGACGCCGCTGTCGGCAGGACATCCGGGATCAACCCCGGCATCAATGATTGCCCAGACGCCTCAAGAGTTGCGTCAGTGTCCTTCTCCTTCTTGGTGCTGCTCGCCACGGTGACCTCGTCCTGCGCGGGGGCGCAAAAAAGAAAATCGGCGGCTGGGAGGACGACCAGGCGGACCGGCGCTCGGCCGACGCCGCTTATGGCTGCTGCGGTCAAGCCCTGACCAGGTTCACGGGCCAACCGACGACGGGACCCGGCCGTCCTCCTCGCCGCCGAGGGAGCGGAATGGTAACCGATCCGGGATAAGCCAAGAACCGCACGGACTACACTCGGTTTGGATGATCGACCCTACCGCCGACAAGCCTGCCGATGACCGTGGACAGCAAGCGCCCCTGCCCACCGCTGCAAGCCGACGCAACCGATTAGCCGCCGCTGATTCACGCTCCCAGCGCATCCTGATGCTGGTGCTGCGATCGATCTTCGTGGTTGTCCTGATCTCGGTGGTGGTACTGACCATCGCCAGCAACCGCACCAGCGCGCTCGACTTCGGATTCAGCACCGTGATCGGCCTGATGGTCGCCGCGGTGGCGCTTGGTCTGATCATCATCACCGTCGATGCGCTCACGCCCAACAAGCGTTTGGCCTGGGTCGTTGGCATCTTCGTCGGCATCATGCTCGGGCTGGTCGGCGCGGTCGCGGTCGGCAGCGTGATCGACCTGGTGGCTGGCGCGTGGGATCTCAGAGAATCAAGCTCCGTCTACTTGGGCCTCGCCAAGGTCACCATCGGCATCGTCTTGGTGTACCTGTCCGTATCGGTGGTGCTCACCACGCGTGACGACTTTCGCTTGGTGATTCCCTACGTCGAATTTGCCCGGCAAGTGCGTGGAGCGCGCCCGCTCCTCCTCGATACATCAGTGCTCATCGACGGTCGCTTCGAAGACCTCGGACGCACGGGCATCATTGATGCACCGGTGCTGGTCGCACAGTTTGTGATTGACGAGTTACAAAAGCTTGCCGATTCAGAAGACGCAACCAAGCGCCAGCGCGGACGCCGCGGGCTTGATGTCTTGCAGCGTTTACAGGCGAATCCGTGGGTCGATCTTGAGATTGAGGACTTGCGCGCCGAGGGTCGCTCCGTTGACCGCGCGCTTGTCGAAGTTGCAAAGGCGGAACGATTCCGCATCGTCACCACGGACAGCGGGCTCGAACGCGTGGCACAAATCAACGGTGTGGCATGTCTGAATCTCAACACTGTGTCCACCGCCATGCGGACTGGGCAGGTCACCGGCGAGCAGTTGCGCATTGCGATCGTCAAGCGCGGCGAAAATCCGCATCAAGGCGTCGGCTTCTTGGAAGACGGCACCATGGTGGTCATCGATCACGGCGCGGGCAAGATCGGCCTCACCGTGGAGACGGTGGTGACCAACACGGTGCAAACTTCGGCGGGGCGACTGATCTTTGCGCGACTGGCGGAGCCGAGTTCTGACGATGTGACGCAGGCTGCGCCCAGCGAGACGGCAGCAGAGTCAAGCGAACCACCTGTCGCCGACGCGCGCATCTCCACCATGGCTCGCGCGGCGACCACGCAACCGCGCACGCCGCCGCGACCGGGGCGCAATCCGCGTCGGTGACACGATGACTTCTGGGCGGGGCTTGGGGCGCGTTACTGGAGCGCGCTTTCGTGCTGGGGCTTTGTTGCATCACGCTTTCCTACTGGCCCGCATTCGCCTTACGAGGACGGCCGCTGAGCGCGGCCCTGTCCTC
>JBBAOD010000282.1:0-3248 GCA_040401635.1 Phycisphaerales bacterium | reverse complement strand
TGTCGCTGGCGTTGCCGACACCGGCGTAGATGTCAATCACGGTGTTCGCGCCAACCGTGCGGACGGAGGCGACAAAGCCAAGAAACCCAGCGTCAGCAGCAACAACCATGGAAGCTGCACCAACGACTCCAATAAGAGCGATCTTCATTTGTAGAAACATCCTTTTCCCGCCGATAGCAGGAGCTTGAAACATATGCCGGGATGAGTTGCTAGCCCTTTCAATGCCGACTGGCCCTTTACCAGCCGCAGCCATCCTCACCTCGACACAGGGACAGTACAACTTCGTATTGCGCAGTCAAGCAAGCACAAAGATATTTCTGCATTATGCCGGCATAGGCAGGACAGATCGACCGCACCCGTGAGTCACGGCGTGTTGGTTCGCGGACGATGATGTCGGTCACTCAGGCTCGTCGGCGGCGGGATGAAGCGATTCCTACGAGCCCCAGCACTGCCAAGGCTCCTGGCGCTGGCACTGCAAAGCTCGCTGCAAAGTTTGATTGGACAGTGATTCCAGAAACGGTGTTCTTCACGGTTGCTGACGCAGCCCAGTTGATGATCGATGCGTTGCTTGCACTCACCACCAAGTGACCAGCCCACGAACCCCAGTCTCCTTGAGTACCCAAGCGCGTACCGGAAACCAACGCGAGATTTTCGCTGAGCGAAGTGTTCGGTGGGTCGCTCGTGTACCAACCAGCGAGTGTTGGCACGGTGTTCGCCGGCGCACTCGCGGGCGTTGCATTCCATGACGTGCCGGTGAAGTTTGGGTCACCGTTGGTGGTTGAACCGGCATAGACATTCGTATCGCCGGCAAAGCGCGTTGCGCCAATGGTCATAAAGATATCAATGGCTGCGCGCGTGGAGGTGAAGGTCACCGTGTCAGGCTTCCACGTCTTGCTGGCATTCCCAGCAGCCTGAAAGAAGTTCCCAGCAGCGGTGGTGGAAATGTTTGAGTCGTAAATATTCAGCATCCGATCCGGCTCGCCGGCGGTCACTGCAAAGATGTCCACCAAGTAATAGTCGCCCGAGCGCTGCACAAAGGCAGTCCAACCCGTGAACCCGGCGTGAGAGAGAGTGGCGAGCGCACTGGCGCTGACAATGGCGATGGATGCAAATTTCATAGTGCAGTTCCTGTTTCAGTGGCGGTGGTTGGTCGAAAGTTGAGAGTGAGAAATCGCGGAGGCGTGTTCACGCACTCCGACGGCGCGAGCGGAGTCCAGCCAAGAGAAGCACTGCTGCGCCCGGCGCTGGAATGACGCTGAAACCCTGCGTGGTGACGCCCGTCACACCATCCTTGATGGATGCGAACGCGCTGTAGCTCAGGTTTCCAGTGGCTCCAAACGTGACCGGTGACGTGGATTGCAGCACCAGGTGCGAGCACCAGATTCCAAACTGCGCGCCAGTTGCCCCCGAACCATTCACGCGACCCGGTAGACCAGCAAGCCCCTCGGTGGCATTGGTGTCCGCTGTTGGATCGTTGGTGTACCAACCTGCCAACGCCGGAACCGTATTGGCGGGCGCACTAATCGGGGTTGGATTCCATGAACTGCCACTAAAGTTTGGATCACCTGCGGTGTTCTCGCTGGCGTAGACGCCTGCAGGTAGCAAGTAGTTGGTACCTCCAGCAGTCATGAAACTATCGATCGCATTGCGCGTGGACGTCCAGTTAGTTGTGTCTGGGCGCCATGCTTTGGCTAATTCAGATGACCCCTGAAAGAAGCCGCCCGCCACCGCGGTGGAGATGGTGGCGTCGTACACGTTCAGGAAGCGATCACTTGCGTTGGAGACGGCTGCAAAGACGTCAACCACTCGATACCCGCCGATTTCACGCACGGAGGCAACAAACCCCATGAACCCCGCGTTTGCAGGAGCCGCCAACGCAGCAGTGCCAATCGTGGTGCAGAGAAACGCATTCTTGGTATTCATGACGGAACTCCTGCCAGTATTGGATGAATGACGCCGACGCCGTCCAAGGCGTGCAGCTGCAGCAAGCATGGCGATGGCGCCAGGGGCAGGGATGGTGCTGACGCCTTGCGTCGTCACACCAGTCACGCCATCCTTAATGGACGCGGACGCACGGAATTGCACATTGCCGGCCGCGCCAAATACCACTGGCTGTGTGCCGCTCAGCACCATGTGCGAGCACCAAATGCCCCACGCGGCGCCTTCGCTACCAACCGTCGGACCCGTGGCGCCTGCACCGGCGGTGGCGCCCGAGTTGCGGCGACCGGCCAGGCCAGTCAGGCTCTCGGCCACATTTTGTTCTGATGGTGGATCGCTCGTGTACCAGCCCGCCAATGACGGAACACCGTTGGCGGCCAGTCCGATGCCAGTCCACGCATTGGAGGTGAAGTTTGGATCGGCCGTGGTGGTGGAACCGGCGTACACGCCTGGGTAGCCAGCCACACGCAGTGCGCCGGCGGTCATGAAGCTGTCGATCGCCGCACGCGTTGAAGTGGAGCCCGATCCATCGGGGCGCCAACCGCGCGTAGCAGCCGTATCGCGCTGGTAGAAGCCACCGGCGACGGTGGTGGTGACTTCCGCGTCGTAGACGTTGAGGAACTTGTCGCTCGCGTTGGAGACGGCACAGAACACATCAATCACCGTGTAGGCGCCCGACGTGCGGGTGAAGGCCACAAAGCCCATGAAGCCGGCATCAGCGATCGGTGCCAGCGTGGCAGCACCGGCAATAGCAAAGATGAATGAAACTGATTTCATCACTGGATCCTTTTCTTCCCGCTATGAGGCGCGGGGCTCGAGATGTCTTGCAGAAAAGGCGGACGCGAACGTAGTCGTCCGGATCACGCGCTCATCACAGCGCGCGATCGGTCTCACAAGGGGGCATCGTGTCAGAAAGACAGCGTTTCGACGCATTTCCTCAGTCACCCGGATGCGGAGGTCGGCCGGTGTGGCCGACCTCCGTGGATCCCCGAGTGTGATGGAGTCAATTAGGCGCGACGACGACGCGAAGCGAAGCCGGCGATTCCCAGGAGGGCAAGTGCGCCCGGGGCTGGGACAAAGCTGCTGATGCGCTGGTCAGTAGCGCCAGTTACACCGTCCTTGATGGATATGGAAGCAGACCAGAGGACGTTGGTTCCCATGGAGCCGGCTCCAGCAACCACGATGTGACCGCACCAGATGCCGTATGCGGCGTTGGCGCTTCCCACGCTGCCAGCAGTGTTGCCGGAAGCAGCGGTTGCACCAGTGTTGATGCGACCAACCATGCCAGCAAGACTCTCAGCGCGGTTGTC
>JBBAOD010000281.1:0-3312 GCA_040401635.1 Phycisphaerales bacterium | reverse complement strand
CCGGTCACGCTCTTCACACTCAGTGCGGCGCCGCCACGGGTATCGCTATCAAATTTCGTCAGGACGATGCCGTCCACCTTCATGCGCGCATGGAATGCCTTGGCACTCAGCACCGCATCTTGACCAGTCATTGCATCCACCACTAACAAGATGTTGTGTGGCTGCAGCGCACGATCGACTGATTCAAGCTCCTTCATGAGCTCATCGTTCACATGCAGTCGACCGGCCGTATCAAGAATCAGAATGTCAAACTTGCCCTGACGCGCCGCTGCCAACGCACGCTGACAGACGCCTACTGCAACGCCGATCGCCTTGCCGTATTCAGCACACTTGTCGGGCTCGCCGTAGAACGCCACGCGACCGGGACCGGTGGCATCGGCAGCAACACCAGCGATCACGATCTGCAACTGCTCCACAGCGGCGGGACGTTGCAAATCGGCGGCGGCAACCATGACGCTCTGGCCACGCTTCTTAAACCACGCCGCCAGTTTGCCGCAGGTGGTTGTCTTACCGCTGCCTTGCAGTCCGCACATCATCACAATGGTTGGCCCAGGCTCCACCAACGTGATCCGGCTATCCACTGGCCCCATCAACGCAACGAGGCGCTGATGAACGATGCCCACCATCTCTTGGCCAGGCTGCAGACTCTGGGTGACTTCCTTGCCGAGCGCGTCTTGGACGCAATCCTCACAGAAGCGATCGACCACTTCGAGATTGACATCGGCCTCGAGGAGCGCAGTGCGCACCTCAGCCATTGCCTCGCGGACATTGGATTCGGAAATCCGACCTCGGCCGGACAGGTTCCGGAAGGCGGTGCTCAGGGACTCGCTCAGGCGCTCAAACATAGTTGGGGAGTGTAGGCGGTTGCGCCCCGGTCACCCAACTGGCATACGGATGGCACCGGCCACGTGCTCGCAGTCAAACGCCTCGGCAAAGTCAAAGACGCTGCGGAAATCCTCCGGGGAATCCTGCTGCGTCTTACTCAGGGCGCCGGCGGCAATCATGGCAAAGACCATGCGGCCAAAGTCATCGGTACGCAGAATGCACCAACGGGCAAGGACCGGTCGAGCCAGTAGCCCGTATTGATCAATCGCGAAGTCGCGCAATCCCATGCAGAGTTGCTGCCCAGACACATGCTCCGTGGTGGGTGGCCCACCAAGGCCATGATCTTCCGCGCGTTGCTCATGCACTTGACGCACGGTGAATCGAAGCCCGTCTTGAATGAACTGGTACGCCTCCAATGGATACGGCCCGGCCTTGGCCAGGATCTCCGCTGCATTGCTTTGCTCGGCAGTCTTATTCATGTGTGCACCACTGTAGCGCGGTACTACTGTATCGGCGTCGGACGGCAGAATGCTCGAAATTACAAAAGTTCCGCAAAGTGTCGGGGATTGGCACTCAGGACACTTCCGGACGCAATATCCACCGCGGCGCCGTGCTGGTCTTCCCAAAGTCCGCCGGAGTACGGTCTTCCCCAAGTGCAACTGCAATGACGCCCGCCACTGGGCTGAGGGAAAAATCCCACCGCGACGCGTCCAGTCCAAGCGCTCGTGCGCCCGCCACGGTGGCCATCTCCAATGCATCGGCCAGTGATAGTTGATCGCGACGCATGAGAAGACGCAGGTCATCCAGCGTGGTGATCCGGTCTGGCGTATCTAGATTGAGCGCACTGTCAGTCCCAAGGCACACGTTCACCCCGGCCGCGCGCATCGCACGGTAGCGGTGACCAGCGTGCCCAAAGAACTCGCTCGCCCTCGGGCAGTAGGCAACGTCGATCGGTAGCGTTGCCAGCAGGGCAAGCGCCTGGTCATCAATATCGTTGAGGTGGGCGCACAGGACGCGGGTCTGCCGGCCGCCCGCACCCATTGACGCCGCCCGGAGCCGTTCGCCCATCCAGTCAATCGGATGACGGGCGCCGGCTGCAAAAGTGCCGTCCCACAGACCGAAACTTTCTAAGAGATCCCGGAACGGGCCCGATCCGTCCCCCAGGAAACGCCGTTCGTCCACCGACTCCGCCAGGTGAGTGGAGACGGGCACCCCCGACCGCAAGGCCGCCTCAAAGACGCGCCGATCGCTTGAGTACGGGGCATGAGGCTGAACGCCGCGCCGGATCCCACGCGCATGCCCCCCATTCGAGGCAGGAGTCAACGCCTCCATCGCCGCGAGGCAGGCAGGGACGCGAGGCCCCATGCCGAACACCTCCTCAAAGACGCAGCCTTCAAGACCCACGTCGGCGCACGCCGCCAGTGAGGCCTGCAACGCATGGGTTCCAGCAATGTCGCCCACTGCCGCAACTCCTCCTACGTCAAGATGTTGCACTCCGGCGATGACAGACTGCCGCACGTCGTCAGCCGTCATCGAAAGCCGCGCGAAGCGAACCCCGCCCAGCCACTCAAAGAAGTGCTTCGGCTCCGGAATCCGCGGAACCAGCGTGAGGTCAAGGTGAGTGTGCGCGTTGACGAGTGCGGGCATGACCGCGGAGTCGGACGCGTCTACCCACGTCACCGCCCCGCCCGGCACGCCCACTGATTCCGGCGATCCCGCCGCCACCACGGTGCGACCGCGCAGCACCAACACTCCGGGTGCGAAGCATGCGCCGCGCCCGTCGGCCAACCACGCGGCGCGCACGGCTACCGGAGCGGCAACAGAATCATCCTGAATCTTGGGCGTGTTTGACATAGTGGGCTCGCACAATCATCAATACGCCGTTACAATACGCGCGTCCTTTACGGGACGCTGTCTTTTACATCGCCGAGCCGTGCGAGCGCATCGCAGGATCGGCCTCACACCACGCTTTTGGGATGATCCCTATGACGAAGCGCGCATGGATGACGAGTGGTCTGCTAATCGGTACTGCCCTTCTTGTAACGGGCTGCGTTCCAGAGCAGAAATACAACGATCTACTCACCTCTTACAAGGGTCAAGAGCAACAACTGCTCACGACGCAGAACGAACTGTCGACTGCTCGCGCCAACGAGGATCGTCTGCGTACGCAGATCGCCGCCACGATGGCTGACCTTGAAGAACTGCAGAAGCGGATCGCCAACGGCGACCCCGACATGGAAGCTTGGGCCAAGAAGTATGACGAGCTCAAGAAGCAGCTCGCCATGCTCGAAGTCAACCAGCTCCCTGATGACCTCACCAAGGAACTGACTGCACTGCAGAGCCAGTTCCCCGATGTCTTTGACTTCGACGCACGCACTGGCATGCTTCGGTTCAAGAACGACTTCACGTTCGACTCTGGCAGCGATCAGCTGAAGCCAAGTGCTTCAACCGTTCTTGCCAAGCTCGCTGCCATCCTGAACTCCAACT
>JBBAOD010000280.1:0-3314 GCA_040401635.1 Phycisphaerales bacterium | reverse complement strand
GAGAGACTTGCGGACATGACGCCTGAGCAGGCCACCGCGTTCAACCAGAAGCTGGACGACCACAACGCCAAGACCCTGCACCACTTCCCCATCACCCCAGAGATGCGCAAAGACGTGACCAAGAACGGCGTGCCGCTGTACGCCAAGGGCGGTGAGGTTGAAGTCAAACCGACTGCCTACGACCCCAACCTGCAACGCAAGCACCCAGAGCTGGAAGCGGCCATACGCGGCATTGCTGCGGGCACTACGACGCACAAGCAGCTCGACAAGCTGATCGCCAAGCACAAGCCCATCAAGCCCTACGAGTTCGTGCCCCAGCCAGCATCGGACGAGGACGCGGAACGAGCGCTGAAGCCTGCGCAAAAGCCCAAGTGGCGTGCCCACGAACAGTGGCCAGCGGGTCGCAAGGTTGGATTGCGCTTGGACATCCCGGCCTACGAGAGCCACGGCGTGTGGGTCAATTCGGTCCACGACGAAGAGGGCAAGGGCGACGACAACCTGAAGGTCGCGTACGGCCCCGTGTCGTCGGTCAAGAACGCCGTGTTCGACCCTACCCCGCATAAGGCTGAAGAGGTCGGCACTGGGGAGAAGGGTAAGTCATCGTTTGCCCGCATCAAGGGCGATCTGCACCACATGAGCGAAGACGAAGCCGTCGAGCACATGAAGACCTACCTGAACCACCCGGACTACGCGCAGGTCGGCTTTGACCCACGCAGGCACGGCCACTTTTACGACCGCAAGACCATGAAGCCGGTTACCCATTCCGCGCATGTGGTGCAGATTGGCCCGCTGGTACTGGCGCACAAGCCTATCTACGGCAAGCGCGAGAACTACGCTGACGGCGGACCCGTGCCACCCCTGCGCCCGTTGAATCCCCAGCTTGCTGCCGCGCGTGAGCAAATGGCCGCGCAGTCTGCGTTGCACAAGGCGTACAACGAGGCCATGAAGAACGTGTACACCAACCAGATGCCAACCTTTGCGCAGTGGGTGGCGTCGCAGGGCAAAGCCAAGGGCGGCGCGGTTAAGCCTGTCGGCTACACTAAAGAGCAAGTTACAGTTTCACCAAGCCTAGACGCCATGCGCTACGAGCTGGAGAGCGTGAAGCACTATTCCAAAAAGGTTAAATGATGGCAGAACAAGACGATCTAAACGACCCCGAGCTGAACGAAGACGGATCGGCGGACGTTGAGCTGCCCGAGGACGTATCCGACGTTGTGGAGATGCCCGACGGCTCTGCCGTGGTGAGCATGGAGACCACCGGCCCAGAAGAGTCCCCTGATTTTTACGCAAACATGGTCGAGACCATGGACAGCTACGAGCTCAACAGCTTGGGCATGCGCTACGTCAACCTGCTGGACAAAGACAAGAACGCCCGCGAGGAGCGCGACAAGCAGTACGAAGAGGGCATGAAGCGCACCGGGTTGGGCAAAGACGCGCCCGGCGGAGCCAACTTCTACGGCGCATCCAAGGTTGTGCATCCGGTCATGGCCGAGGGCTGCGTGGACTTCGCATCCCGCGCCATCAAGGAGCTATTCCCACCGGACGGCCCGATCCGCACCAAGATTATTGGCAAAGTGGACGACTTGAAGACTCAGCGCGCCGAGCGCAAGCGTGACTTCCTCAACTGGCAGATCACCGAGCAGATCGAAGAGTTCCGCGACGAGCAGGAGCAGATGCTGACCCAGCTACCACTGGGCGGATCGCAGTTCCTGAAAATCTGGTACGACGAGCAGAAGAAGCGCCCCACGGTGGAGTTCCTGCCCATTGACCGGGTGATCCTGCCCTTTGCGGCCACCAACTTCTACACCGCCCAGCGCGCAGCCGAGGTCCACGAGATCACCGAGTGGGAATACAAACGGCGCGTGGCCAACGGCATGTACATTGATGGCGCAAACCTGACCAGCGGCCAAGAGCCCGAGCAGACCCGCCCGCAGAAGGCCAACGATAAGATTGAGGGCAAACAGTTCCAAGACAACGATGACGGCCTGCGCAAGGTCTACCACATATACGTTTTTTTGGAGTTTGACGACGACAAGTTTTCCAAGGGTGAGATGGCTCCGTACATCATGATGGTGGACGAGCAGAGCTCCGAGGTCATCGGCCTGTACCGTAACTGGGAAGAGGGCGACGAGACGATGACCAAGCTTGATTGGATCATCGAGTTCAAGTTCATCCCATGGCGCGGCGCTTACGCCATCGGCTTGCCGCACCTGATCGGTGGCCTGTCCGCAGCTCTGACGGGTGCCCTGCGCGCGCTGTTGGACTCGGCGCACATCAACAACGCCGCGACCATGCTCAAGCTCAAGGGCGCGAAGATCAGCGGCCAGACCCAGCAGATTGAGGTGACGCAGGTTGCCGAGATCGAAGGCGCACCCGGTGTGGACGACATCCGCAAGATTGCCATGCCCATGCCGTTCAACCCGCCGTCGCAGGTGCTCTTTGAGCTGCTGGGTTGGCTGGACAACGCCGCCAAGGGGGTAGTGACCACCAGCGAGGAAAAGATCGCTGACGTGACCAGCAACGCCCCTGTGGGCACCACGCAAGCGTTGATCGAGCAGGGTGCTGCGGTCTACTCGGCTATCCACGCCCGGCTGCACCAGTCGCAAGCACGCCTGATCAAGGTTCTGTGCCGCCTGAACCGCTGGCACTTCGATGAGATGCGCAAGGGCGAGATCGTTCAAGATTTGGAAATTGAGCGCGAGGATTTTGAGCGCAACACCGACGTCATTCCCGTCTCTGATCCGCACATCTTCAGCGAGACCCAGCGCATGGCCCAGATGCAGGCCGTGCTGCAACGGGCGGACGCGCACCCCGAGCTGTACGACGCCAAGGCCGTGGAAGAGCGCTTCCTGAAGCAGATCAAGATCCCGAACATCTCCGAGCTGATGAAGGACGTGCCCGCGCCCGAGCAGCGCACGTTGGCCGACGAGAACGCAGCCATGTCAATTGGCCGCCCGTCCTATGCCTACATGCAGCAGGACCATCTGGCGCACATCCAAGGCCACCTGATGTTTGGCATGGACCCCGCATTTGGTGCAAACCCGTTTATTGCCCCGCAATTCCTGCCCAACTGCATCGAGCACATCAAGCAGCACATGACTCTGTGGTACTTGAACCGCATGAACGGCTACGTGTCCAACCTGCGTGGTGGCAGGCCGGTGACCGACTACGACAATCCGCACCTGACCGGCATCATCGACCAGCTCTATGCCACCGTTGGCCAACACGTGGCCATGGACAGCCAGCAGGTGTTTGCGCAGATCCTGCCGCAGATCCAGCAGCTCCAGCAGATGCTGCAACAGAGCATGCCCCCG
>JBBAOD010000279.1:0-3314 GCA_040401635.1 Phycisphaerales bacterium | reverse complement strand
TGCCGCTTCTCCTTATGCAACGCCAGGCCCAAGTAGAAGCCGGCACGTAGGTCCTCGGGATGCTCCTTCACCATGGAACGCGCCACCGCCTCGGCGGATGGATACTGGGCACTTCGAAGCAACTTCCGAACCACCTCCCAGCGTGGGTCGGGCGCGGCGGGAGTGGCTGCGGTCAGGGGCCGAGCCGGGGTAGTCGCCGGGACGGGCAGGGCCTCCTGCCCCCTGATCGTGGGTGCCGAATTGGCCACACCGGCGATTGCCCCGTGGGTTGGGTCAAAAATGAGGGTTGCCAGGCCAATGATCGCTCCGCCTGCCGCCACCGTCCATTGGGTCCGCAACTCCTTCATTCGCAAAAGTATAGGTGTGTTTACGGACCTTCTGGTGGCACCCAACGGAACGGGGGTTACATTGTGTTGTTGGCAGAATTGAGAGTTTATCGGTGCAAGTGCCCCGAGCCGTGCGTACGGTAACTTCGCACGGCGTTCGTCGTTCGCGGCGTGATTCTCACCGACAGCCCTCATATCCTGCACTACTCAGTCGTCACGCTGCACAGTCACATACGAGATCCCCATGCGGATGAACCCCGGAACGCGTATCGCTAGTCTCGCCGTAGTGACAGCTTCGTTCTTTGCGCTGTGCGCTGATGGAGGGACTCTTCAGTTACAGCCTCGTGCCGGCGACCCCATGCGCGAGCTCACCGCTGCGCAGCGCAGCCTCTTTGACATTGGACGCGTCCTCTACTCCACACCTATTCCCGCCACTGAGGGCATGGGGCCGATCTTCAACAAGAGTAACTGCCAGTCGTGCCACTCCAACCCCGTCGGCGGCTGGGGCAACGCCAGCGTCACCCACTTTGGAATCTCTGACAAGGGCTCGTTCAGCATGGTTCCGGGCGAGTCACAGAGTCTCTTGCAAGAATTTGGCGTGAGCGAATTCTGCAAAGAGATCATTCCAGCCACCGCCAACTTAACAGCGATCCGCATGACCAACTCCAGCATGGCGTTTGGAATGGTTGAGGCTGTGCCGGATGCGGCGATTGCGCTTCTCGAAGACCCCAATGACGCGAACGGCGACGGCGTGTCGGGTCGCATCCACTGGGTTCGACCGCTTGAGGAAACCAATAGCAGCAGTCCGCTCCGTGTTGGACGCTTCGGATGGAAGGCGCAAATTGCGACGGTGCTGAGTTTCTCCGGCGACGCCACTCGCAACGAAATGGGCATTACCAATCGGTTGCTGATGGTGGAGAATGCGCCGAACGGCGATAACGCCCGTCTTTTACAGTGCGATCCGATGCCGGAGCCGGAAGACGTCAATGACCAGCAAGGCCTGGCATTCATTGACCGAGTCACGCACTTCCAGCGCTACCTGGCGGTGCCACCACAGACGCCAAAGGCTGGCATGGCTGGCGAAAGCATCTTTATCAATGTCGGCTGCGCCAAGTGTCACGTCCCCGAGTGGACCACTGGCAATACGCCCGGCTTAGAAGACGCCATTCGCAACAAAGTCATTCGCCCCTACGCCGACTTCATGTTGCACGACATGGGTCTGCAAGGCGACGGGGTTTCCGACGGCTATGCATCGGAAACGGAACTACGCACGCCCACGCTTTGGAATCTGCGAACACGCGATCCCATGCTCCACAACGGCGCCGCTGCAGGCGGGCTGTTCTCTGATCGCGTGCGAACCGCGATTGCGCTCCACGGTCCGTACGGAGAAGGCGCGGGAAGCGCCGATGCGTTCGCGCAACTTTCCGAGGGCGACAAAGTGTTGCTGGTTTCATTCCTGAACTCGCTGGGGCGCATGGAGTTTGATGACAACGGCGACAGCCATGTGAACATCATTGACTTCATCGCGTTTAAGGCGGCGCTCGGATCAAGCAGCACGCCGAACACTCCGAACGCCGTGCACGACATCAACCAAGATGGCATCATTTCTGTTGCGGACTTCGCGTATTTTATGCAAGCCTATGAAGGCGAGAACGGCGACTGCAACGGTAACGGAATCGCTGACCTTCGAGATTTGTTAAACGGAACGAGCGTGGATACCGACTTCAATGGCCTGCCGGATGAGTGCCTCCCCTGCCCGGCTGATTTCACCGGCGATCATGTAGTCAATGGAGCTGACTTGGGTCGCTTGCTTGGATCATGGGGTCAGTCCGATGTTCCGGCCGATCTGAACGCCGACGGCACCGTTGGCGGAGCAGACCTTGGGATTCTGCTCGGAGCGTGGGGCCCGTGCCCGTAATCCAACCCCAGCGCACTGACTGATTGCACTGCTCATCACTTCAAGACCCACTCCCCCGCAATTCACCGATACTGACCTCTGCACTTCAAGGACACCATGCGAATTCACACGCGACCTGCAATGAACCTCGCCTTCGCCCTCGCTTCAGTACTCGCATGTACTGGAGCTGCCTTTGCACAGAACTGGGTGAACTTCTCCAACCAGACGGGAACGCGCTTGGTGGCGCTACCCTCCCTGATCGGCGCTGACAATCTGGAGAAGGATTTCGCGTGGGGTGACCTCGACCAAGACGGTGACATTGACCTGATCTGCGTCCGCAAATTCCCGGGCAGCATTCAGGGCGGCGCACGGAATTTGCTGCTGATGAATGAGGGCGGCATCCTTACTGACCGCACCGCTGAGTACGGACAAGCATCCGATATCAGCGGTTATTCGGGTCTCCTCGATGCCACCAATGACCGTGACGTGGAGGTGGTGGACATCAATAATGACGGTTGGTTGGATCTGCTCACCGCCACCACGATGAGCGACAACGTGAACAGCATTCTCGGGCAGCCGCGCGCGTACATCAATCTTGGCGATGACGCCAACGGCAACTGGCGCGGCTTCCGGTTTGATGTGGATCGCATTCCCACGCTCTTTGCTCGCGGCGGTACCGCTGCTAACCCGCGCTTCTGCGACATGGCCGTTGCGGATTACAACGGCGATGGCTACCTCGACATCTTCTACACCGACTACGACACTCCAGAAACCTCTGGCACCTTGTGCTACGACCTGAACGGCGATGGCGACACCGCAGATGCCGGCGAGTGCCAGCAAAGCCCCGCTGAGATTGCCGCCAACGATTACGACAATAAGTTGTTACTCAACCTTGGTGCTGCAAATCCCGGCGTCTTCTATGACGCAACTACCACGGTTCTCAGTGCTGCACAGATCAATTCGGGCTTTGGCAACATGGCGGTGGCAGGCGACTTCAACGGCGACGGACGCCAAGACATCGTGCGCATCAACACACTGGTCACCGGCCAGGCAGTCAGCGTGTACACCAAGAACACCACTGGACTGGGATT
>JBBAOD010000278.1:0-3317 GCA_040401635.1 Phycisphaerales bacterium | reverse complement strand
GTGGGTGACACTTGCTGTTGAACCCGCAGTTACCGGGCTTATTCCACTGGTAGCGCTTGGTGTCCTGGGGATCGGCACGCCCGCGGAGATTGCCGCGCCGTTTGCAAACGACGTGATCTTTCTGTTCGGCGGCGGCGCGTTGCTGGCATTTGCGCTCGAACGCACCGCTATGTCGTCACGCTTTGCTTCGTGGCTGGTGCGGCGCGCGGGCACTTCACCGCTGCGCGTGTTGACTGCTGTGATGCTTGCAACTGCACTAATGAGCGCGTTTGTCAGCAACTTAGCAACCACTGCCACCATGTTGCCGCTGGCGGTGGCACTCGCCGCGCGTGCACGCGGCGCGGCAGCGGATGACGCGGGTCGCGCTGCGGCGGCGCGCTTTGGTACTTCGCTGTTTCTTGGAGTTGCGTTTGCGGCGAGTATCGGTGGCGCGCTCACCATCATCGGTAGTCCGCCGAATCCGATCGCGGTGGAGTGGCTTCGTAAGAACGGCGTGGAGATGGATTTCGTTCGGTGGTTGCGCTTCAGCGTGCCAACCACCGCGGTGTTTCTCCCGATTGCGATTGCAGTGCTCGGCGTTTGGCTGTTTCCTGCGCGCGGCATTTCGGTACCAGCGGGTGACCATCGCAATCAGCCTGTGAGCCGCGATGGATGGGTTGCACTTGGAATCTTTGTGCTTGCAGTGACGGCGTGGGTCAGCCAGCCGCTGTACGCCAAACTGTTGCCATCGTTGAAGGATGGAACCATCGGCGTGGGTGCAGCGGCGCTCCTCTTTATGGTGCCGAGCAAGGATCGACCCGGGCGCGGCATTCTTGACGGCGCGGCGTTTGCAAAGGTGCCGTGGCGCGTGTTGGTTCTCTTCGGCGGCGGCTTATGCCTTGCCGATGCGATGCAGCGCACTGGGCTTTCCACCTCGCTTGGAACGATCATCCATTCGGCAGGAACGTTGCCGTCACTGGCGGTGCTCGCCATCATGGTGACGCTCCTGGTGTTTAGTAGCGAAGTTGGGTCGAACACCACGCTGGCGGCGATGGCGGTGCCGATCGTGGGCGGCCTGGCGCCGGGTCTTGGGGTGAAGCCGGAGACGCTGGTGATTCCGGCGGTCTTTGCTGCCAGTTGGGCCTTTGCGCTGCCAGTTGGAACGCCGCCCAACGCGTTGGTGTACGCAAGTGGCCACGTCCGCAGTCGTGACATGATGCGCGCGGGACTCATACTGGATGTGGTGGCGATCGTGGTGATCGTGGTGATGGCGAAGATATTGCTGTGACTGATCGCGGGCGAATGACTGCGTTCCGTGGGATACTTGGGGCATGAACTCGATCACGCTTGCCGCGCTGCTGCCGCTCGCACTCACCGTCGCCGCGATGGCGCAAGAGAAGGCGAAGGCGGCGGCTGTGTCGCCGCAGAAAGTTTCGACGCAGAAAGCTTCGCCGCAGACCACTGCACCGCAGAACGCCGAGATGGCGGGCTACATGCTGGTTGGCTGCGAGCAGGTGCCAGTGGAATTCAATGCGGGATTTTCCTTGTACGCCGCGGCGTGGCCGCTGCTTGAACACTATCCGGGGCATCGGTTCCAGACGGGATTGTTCGGTACGTGGATGCACGCGCAGTACGAAGGCGCGGCACCCAAGGATCTCTACTCCGATATTGAGGGCGGGCTTGGTTGGTGGCGCGATACGCGGTTTCCAACTGAAACACCCAAGTTCATCATGGGCGGAGTGGCGGTCAACTTTACGGAGATCGCCAACGGGCCCGCACACGGCGCGGGCGATTGGAAGAAGCCCGCTGGTCTCTACGGAGTTGCGCAACTCAGTCCGTGGCTCTTGTTTCCAATTGACGGGCTGAATATCGCGCAGGGAACGCGCGGTGATTTGTTTGGCTACGGATACTTACCGCTGCCACTGATTGCGGCGAAGCCAACAACTGGTGGGACGAATATTCCGAGCGGTGATAACTGTTGGACGCTGTTCTTAAATACGCGCAATTTCAAGGGGCCGGTGTGTTTCTTCACGCCGTACTTCTGGTCACACTCCGCAGAGGTGAATGCCAAGTACGCGGGTCTGCTGCTGGACTCGCGCCCTTCGGACCCGAACAAAGCGTTTCAAATGGAGACGCAATATGTGCCAGCGATGCTGGCGGTCGATGCGAAGGGCGATTCATTTGCGCGTGTAGCGCCGACACGGTTTCCGGTGGGCGCGGATGGCAAGACCGTGGTGCTGCATCGGTTGACGAGTTACAAGAAGTCCGCGATGTGGGACGCGGTGAAGGCGTGGTTTGATGGCGGAGCAAAGGCAGGTGGGGCGGTGAATCCTGCTGGTGAATACGTGCAGAAGTTTCGTTCCGAGGGCGATTCCACGTGGCAGATTTATCCTGATGGTGCGTCGAAGGATAAGAAAATCGGTATCGCGTGGAAGTCATTTGGTAAGCCGATTGCTGCTGATCCGACAACGTATGGATACGAGTGGGATGCATCGCGCGTGCGCCGCATGTCCTCGCCCGCGGGCGACCTGGTAGCGCTGCCGGAGTATTTCAAACTGAAGACGAATGAGAAGAAATCGCAGTGGGTGGTGGCGGCTGCGAAGGATGTGCCGAGTTCAACCGGACTGGCGCGCGTCAAGTTCGATCGCCCGCGTGAGGATGCAGAAGCCCCGTACGAGACGCCGGGAGACACGCAGAGCGCGTGGAAAATTCCCGGCCCGGTAGCGGGCCCGTTCCAAGCGCATCTTGGCGATGGCAGCGTGGTGACGTACTACTGGTATCGCTTTGCCGATCAGCCTGCGATGCAGCATGCGGATATCATCAAGGAAGAGCGTGAACGCATTCAGGTGCTTGTGGAGAAGATGCACCGCGAGTGGACCAAGGATCGCGAGTACCTCGCGCCGCCAACATTGGGGGTGCTTGCCAAGCTTGATCCGGCGCAAATCGTGCAGCCGCCGAAGGGCTTCGAGATTGGCTACGTGCCGATCGCAACGCGGCAAGAGTTAGATAGTGCAGCCACCCCGCGCAAGTAGGCGGGGTGGTCTATCTGCACTTTAGGAATCGGTCTTCGCGATCGTCGCCACCACTGATGACCAGGATCCAAGGTTTGCAAATTAGAAATCAAATGTTAAATTGCAAGGATGATCAAGCGCGCTCACTGCGTGTTTGGTTTCCTGCTGTTTCGCAGGCGCTTCGCAGTAGGTCGAGCGCTGGCGCATGAGATCGCTCCGCGCCCGATGCGGCGATATCCAACTCATCATCAGTAGTGTGGATTGCGGAGATCACCAGTGGATGGTCGGCTGCGAAGCGATTGGTGCTGGCCTTGCCAAGGATGCGAA
>JBBAOD010000277.1:0-3334 GCA_040401635.1 Phycisphaerales bacterium | reverse complement strand
TGTGGTGCTGGAAGACTTGGCGGCCCGTGTGCCAGAGCCGTTCTACAGTCATGCCGCGTATGGCGCGACCCCGACGCTGACCACGACGGACAATCAAGTGTTCACGTTCGGGACGGACGCCAACAGTGATCCCGCGTACCCGATTGGGAAGCTCAATATCTATGCGTCGCTGAGTGCGATCCCCAATCAGCCGTTGATTGAAGGCGTTGATTACCTGTGGGAAGGCTCGCAAATCCGTATCCCGAACAACAACACGTTTGCGGGGACGTTGTACTATCGCGGCATTGCGCCGGTGCAAGCGTTGTCGGCCTCGGTGCAGCCGACCCTCAGTCCGCCTCCCCTGCGGATTCTGATCGTGTACGAAGCCGTCAGAGCCTTTGCCGCCGAAGGGATGCGGAACATGCCTCTTTCGTCGCAGATGGCGCAAGAATACGGCGCGGCGTTGTCGCGCTGGTGCTTGACGTTGAAAACCGCCCAACAGACCCGTGGTGGTGGGTTGGGGCCGCTCACCGGACTCCGAATCGCGGAAACCGGTTCTTACTAACCGTTTGACCATTTGAGATCAGACCATGCCAACCCTTGTCACAGTCAGCAATGCCGGTCGTGAAGCCAAAGTCACGACCGCGAGCACCGGCCTCACGTTGTTTCTCGGCAACGCCAGCGATGGTCGCGTCGGCACCTTTGTTGTGCAGTTCGTTCCAGACGGTTCGTTTGTTGGTTCGTTTACGGTCGTGGCTCGTGTGTACGGCAAGCCTGCCAACGATGCCAGCGTCGCGTTTGTTCCGATTCCCTACCGTCGCGTGATGTTGGGTACCCTTGCGTCGGATCGGACGTTGGTCAGTGCCGCGCTGACGGCAGCGTTTTTGATCGAAGTGCCAGCGAACGGGATTGTCGTGGGCCTGACCACCACCTGCACCGCAGGAACGGGCGTGTTGTATTCGTGGCCGCTAAACGGCGCAGCCACCTAAGGGAATTCGCGCCGTTCGCGTGGTGGTAGTGCATCCGTGTCTGACTTTTACTCTTTTGGGGAACCCGTGAGCGAACCGACGAATCCGACGATTGAAACGAAAGAGCTGTCCAAGCTAGCGGTGACGGCGGTGCTGTTATCCGTGGCGAATCAACAGCAAGCGTTTCAGGCCGTGACCGCCGACGTGCTGATTGATATGGGCCTGAACCCAAAGGATGGGTGGCAGGTTTATGCGCCGCAGGGGAATGTGCCGTTCGTTGGTCGTTCCGTGGCGGCTCCTGCGCCTGATGCGGTCTAAATGACCGCGCCGGATGTGCTGGTTTCAGGGCCGTGGGCGGGCGTCCGAAATACCTCGGAACCGTACGATGATACACCGACCTATTTGCAAAATGCGAGCAATATGTTGGTGGTCGATCCCACGAATACGTCAGGGATTTATGCGCGTCCCGGTGTGTTGGCCCTCAATGGCACACAACCGATTGGACTGACCAGCACGACCACGCTCGGCAATCTGGTCTACACGCATACGCAATCGGACGGCACGATGCTGACCTTTGCGTTTGCGGGTGGCAAGATGTACAGCGTCAATAGTTCGTTTGCCCAAGGGCAAACATTGACCGATGTGACGCCGACCAATGTGGCGTTTCGGGCCACCGGCTTCTTGTACGCGACGAGCTTGGGCGGTTCGATGATCGTCCACGACGAAACCGCGAAGCCAATGGTGTTGTCAAATCTGACGTTGACACCGGTAACGGCAACGCCCATCGAGTTGTACACGCCCGTCACCCTGCTGTCGCGGGGATCAACCGATACGCGGGTGGCACAAGCGACGTTTGCGCCGACGACGGGCGTAGTTGCCGCCAACACGGTCGGCACGGCGCTTCCGGCTGGCACGATCCCGCTGAACAAATGGGGCGTGTATCGCGTCACCTACACCGGCAGTACGGTCACAATCACGGCGGGCGCAGCCAACTTTACGACGGGCTATGCCTCGGAAGCGTTCGCGATTGCCGCTGCGCCTGCCGTCACCAATATGCCGCTGACGTTCAACTGCGGCTATCTCACGGTGCAAACAAAGGTCGGCGCGACGTTTGTTGGTGGCACCGATGCGTTGACGGGTGGAGTTAGTGGCAATGTGGCCAATGCCACCAACTACTATGCGGGCGAAGGCAATAGCTGGTCTGCCGCCGCGCAACCCGTCATCTACACCGGCGCGTTGTTTTTCATTATGAAAACAGCGTTGGGCGCGTCGGTGCTGTCGCAGATTGTGTGGAGCGAACCGAATCAACCCACGGTCGGCTACAACCAAACCAACTACGCGAACTTTTGGACGCTGACGCAGACCGGCACGTCGCCGATTTATGCGCTGGCGGCCAAGAATGACGGCTTGTTTTATGCGCGTGGCACCAGTTGGGGCGTCTTGACGGGCGCGCCAGGCGTGAACTTTGCGAACACCGCCACGCACGATACGGTCAGCTACGATGTCGGATGCGTGGCCAGTAACACGGTGCAGCTCTACGGCAACACGATCTACTTTGCCGACGCGCAGGGGCGAGCGTATCGCTTTACGGGCGCGAGTGCGCCGGAACCCATCTGGCTCAATATGCGAGCGGTGGTGGATTACAACGCCAAGAACATTGCCAATACCGTAGACATTATTCGCTCCTCGGCGTGGGCCGTGATTGAACCGTCGCTGAAGTTGTACATTCTCGGCAGTTACATCACGAACTACAACGGCGTGTGGGCGACCTCCCAGTTTTATGTGTTTGATTTGCAGACGGGCGCGTATCAGGGCGCGTGGCAGTTCAACAGCGGGGCCGTGACCTCCATTGCGGGCTTATGCCGCGATGTCAACGCCTCGCCCCAAGTGTTGATCCTCGGCGCGACCACGCTCGGCATTACGCTGGATAACCGCTATGTGCAGGCGTTGTCCACCCTGCAAAATGCGAACTGGCTCGACAACACCAACTCCACCAATCCGTCGATCACGACGAATCGGTTGGGGTATAGCAGCAGCAAAAGTTTAGAAGCGACCGAAATCCGCGCTTTGTTTGATGGGTACACGGATGCGGTGCAAGCGATCACGGTCACGCCGTATGCCACAACCAGCGTTGGCACCGTGTCGCCGCCGTCGAGCAATGATGGGGTCACGCGGGCCGTGTACACGCCGGATATCGTGATTGGGCGCGGGATTCAGGTGCAGTTGACGCCAACGACCGCCGGCATCCAGGCCATCGCCACCGATACGGGCATCACGTTGATGACCGATACAAATCTTGATCTGGTCACGGGTGCGACGCGGTGGGCGGTGTATCGGATTGAAATGGATGCGGTGCCGTCGCGGGCGGGAGTGACCGATCCGTGAGT
>JBBAOD010000276.1:0-3341 GCA_040401635.1 Phycisphaerales bacterium | reverse complement strand
CACGATCGTTGCAGCGATAAACCGTCGGTGAATTGCTTCCCCTGAGTGTTGCATAAGACTGGTAAAGAATATCCCGCCCAAGTTGCACGACGTCCGACCAAATTGCAACGCGGCTCCCCAAAAAGCACCGCGGCCGGCGTTGCGTGCCGGCCGCGGGAAAGGTCACTTTTAGTTCAACAATCAGTCCCAGGTAACGGAATCTGAGCCGCTGTAGATATCCAACGTGGTGGTGCCAGTGGAGGTGGTGTTGGCCGAGGTCTTCTGGATCCAGAGGACGCTGTCAACGTTCTTCTTGCCACCGGTCTGGCAGCCAGTGTCATTCTTGAAGATGTTGTCCTGCGAGAGGGTGTTGATCACCAAGTCTGCTGGTCCACCGCTGCAGGCTGCCTGCAGGAGTGGCTTTACATTTTCTGGATACGAGGTACGCCCGTACTCAATGTGGTTGTCGTTGTAACCGATATTGCCGTCCCACTCCTTGGTACCGCCGTGAATCAGCAGCGTCTTGGAGTTGGTGTAGTCATCGCCAGTCACGGCGCCAGCCTTGGGACCGCGGTTTCCGAGGATGGCGAACCGGGAATTGCCGGTGTTCTTCCACTCGGTCTTGCGACGCGAAGTTGGGTCGATCGGCATGGTTGAATAGGAGGTGTTGCTCTGCACGAGTAGGTCGGCCTTGAAGCCGGTGCCCGCTCCTGGATCCCAGTAAACATCGTTTGCTGGCTTGATCTGGTTCATGTTGTACGTGGCGCAGGGAATCACCTTGGCGTTGATTTCTGCGGGCGACACCATGATCTGGGCATTGACGTATCCACGGCCGAGCATCGAACCGTGCAGGTTGGCGTGATTGTTCTGAATCTCGTCGATGTCGCCGCGGCCGGGCACTGCGCCGACGCGGTTGATTTCGCCTGGCAGCGGCAAGACGCCCTGCGAATCGTTGGCGGCGGTCAGCCAACCTTGGTGAATCTGCTTGACCTGTGTTCCGTCCTTCACCTGGCGCGCTGTGGCGCGAGCCTTGGCAAGTGCCGGGAGCAGGAGACCCAGGAGCAGTGCGATGATCGCCATTACGACGAGCAGTTCGACGAGGGTGAATCCCTTGTTGTGGTTGCGGTTCTTCATGTGAGTATTTCTCATGTCAGGGGGTGAGTAATTGAAATGCGAGTAGAGACGAATTACTGATTGTCAAGCTTGTCCCACGCAGGGATGGCAATCCACTTGGTGGCGCCGTTGGGGTGGATTCCGAGCATCGTGTCGCCACCGGCCCATGGCTGTGGTGCATTGCTGGCGTTCACGTCAACGCAGCCGTTGCCGGTGAATTCGGACGGAGTGGTTCCGCCGCAAGCAAAGAGATTGTCCTTGGTGAGGTTGCCGCCGTTGTAGGTGCCGCACTCGTAGAACACGCCGTCGGGGCGGAAGGTTTCCACGAACTCCATGTGGGTATCACCAAAGCAGACGTTGCCTTCCCAACTCTTCTGCGGTCCGTGCAGGCGCAGGGTTGGGCTCTGCTCATATTCGTCACCAGTCACTACGCCGTTCTTGCAGCCGCGGGTGGACATGTGCGGGCGCGAAGAATCCAGGTTGTTACGCCAGTGCTGCGACTTACGCAGTCCGCACAGGAGCAGGTGAGCAAACGAGGTGTGGCACTCATTGGTACCGACCGCGCCGTCAATCTTCGCCTGCATGTTGGGGTCCCAATAGCTGTCGGTTGCGGGGCGGTATGCGGCGTAGTTGTAGTTGGTGTACGCCTTGACGATCGGGTTGACCTCGGTGGCGCCGTACAGGATGTCGGTGTTGAAGAGCTGCTGCGCAACGCACGCCGAATACAAATTCTGCGTCTTGTTTTGTGCGTAGTCCTCTTCGCCTTCGCCGGGGAGCTGCTGACCGCCGTAGGCAAGGCGATTAATAAGACCGGGGGTAGGCATCTTGCCGCCCTTGGTCTCGTTGGCTCGGCCAACCATCGCGGTGTGGACCTGCTTGATCTGGTTCGAATCTTTGACGGTCTTGGCGGTTTGCTGCGCCTTGGCCAAGGCCGGGAGCAAGAGACCAACCAGCAGGGCGATGATGGCCACGACCACCAGCAACTCGACGAGCGTAAATGCGCGCTTCTTCATGTTCAGTGACTCCTAAGAGACGATTCGGAGAGAACAACGACTTCAAACCCAACTGCTCGCACGCGCGAGCACCGATGCCGACGAGGCATCTGCAATGCAGTTTCAGAATGCGCGTTGGAGCGATCGCCTGAGCACAGGTCGCCGAACGGTGCGATCGCGGTAAGGCGATCAACAACGTGCGGGCGATCCGCCACGCGATCGCAATGCGATCGTTGGGCGGGGGGGTGGCTCAGGCGTCTGGGGATGCCGTGTCAGTCCGGCGATGCGGGGCACCTCTCATGCGGCGCAGGTATGGCATCAGTTCATGTTCCGTAAAGTCCGCACGTGATGTGGAGGACCGTCCTGCAGAGCAGAACGCGGGGGATGCCGCAGTCGAGAGGTGAGCGCTTTGGGCTCCAGGCGCGTCGGGATGTCGAGCAGGCGGGGCAATCGCTCCGTCTGTCCAATAGGAAGATACGGCGCGGGGGCTCAGAGTGTTGGCATGTCCTTGATGTGAATCTGCAGAATTTTCATTTCCGTAGTTCCAATAAGCCCCCGTGCGCGCCGAGCGGTTCCCTCCTTAGGATGCCCACATGACTTTTGAACAGCAACTCGCCGCCCTCGGACTGACCCTGCCCGTTGCCCCGAAACCAGTAGCGGCCTACATCCCAGCGGTTCGCACCGGCAATCTGATCTATGTGTCTGGGCAGCTTCCAATGAAGGACGGGCAGTTGATGGCCACCGGGCCGGTTCCTTCGGTGTGCTCGTTCGAGGCGGCACAGGCGGCGGCGCGGCAGTGTGTTCTGAATGGGCTCGCCGTCATTGGCGACCAGATCGGCGGCGACTTTTCGCGCGTGGTGCGGATCGTTCGGGTGGGGGTGTTCGTGCAATCGGACAATGGTTGGACCGATCAGCCGAAGGTGGCGAACGGTGGCAGCGAACTCCTGCAGCAACTCTTTGGCGAAGCAGGCCGACATGCGCGCGCCGCGGTCGGCACGAACGCTCTGCCGCTCGGGGCGAGCGTGGAGATTGAGTTGCTTGTTGAGGTTCGTTAAGCCGGGGTAACTAGCACGCGCCGTGGCGCTTGGTAATTACTTGCCGCCGCGCATCATCAGTGCCACAACCAGCAGATTGCCAATCACGCTCACTGTTAGCAGCCCGAGCACAATGATGCCCACTGGTGTTGACCATAGGCTTGGCGCGCGTGGCATGGAAGCGATGACCACTTCGTCGGTTCCAGTGGCGCCCAATGAATCC
>JBBAOD010000275.1:0-3344 GCA_040401635.1 Phycisphaerales bacterium | reverse complement strand
CCGAACGCGTTGCCGAGCAGGCCCCACACCACGTAGCCGAAGGTGGCGCCAAAGCCCCAGGTGAGGGTGCGGTTGATCGACATCACCCGGCCCAGGAGCCGGTCGGGTACCGCCTGCTGGCGAAAGGTGGTGACGGGCACCACATAGATGAGCAAGAAGTAGCCGCCAATGAAGAAGTTGGTGACGGAGAAGAGTGGCGCGAACTCGCGCGGCACGAAGGCGGCGGCGGGGAGCAGGAACTCGTTGATGCCAAAGAGCGCCGTGCCAATGATCATCAGGCGACCGAAGCCGACGCGCCTCACCAGGTACGGCGCCGTGATGCTGCCGAAGAACCCGCCGAGGAAGCCCGCCGACGCCACTGCACCAATGAGCGCCGGATCAAAGCCAAGGTCGATGCGCTGGAAGATGATCGCCTGGCCAATCATGATGCTAAACGCAATGTTGCCGTTCACCGCTTCGAGCGTGATGAGTCGCAAGTTTGGTCGAATCCACAGTTCGCGCAGACCCTCTTTAAGGTCGTGCACCAGTGAATTGCGCTTCTTGGGCGACGGCGACTCGGGGGTGCGAATTGCGCGCAAGGTCACATAACTCACCGCAAAGCTAATCGCATCAACAACGAGAACGAATGGTGCACTGAAGATGCTGATCAGTGCGCCTGCTAGCCCTGGCCCAACAAATCCAGCCCCCTCGCCCATGATCGCCATTCGTGCGTTGAGCTTGAGCAGTGTGGGGCCACTTGCAAGGCGCGGAATGTATGCCGGCCACGCGACGTTAAAGAAGACCGTTGCGGCGCCGAGCCCAACCTGCATTGCAATGAGGAGCGGCAGCGTGAGCACCTTGAGCGCGAATGCCAATGGGATCGCAAGCAGTAGTACAACGCGCACGGCGTCCGCTGCAAGCAGGTAGGCACGTCGCGACGAGCGATCAACCCAAACTCCCGCCTGCAAGCCAATGAAGAGATACGCTAGCGTTGACGCGGCACCAAGTAGTCCGGTGCCCAGCGAATCTGCACCGAGCAGGTCAACCGCAACAATGGGCAGCGCAAGCTGCGTAATGGAGTCACCAATCAGTGAAACACCCTGCCCTGCGGTGACGAGGCGCAGGTCGCGCGCGTTGTTCTTGGTGATCGTTGTGGTGCGCGCCATTTACTTCGCCGATAGTTTGATTACGTTCGAATCACGTCGTGCGTACTCACTTCCGTATTGGTACATATAGATGCGAAGGAATGCGTGCCTTCCTGAGAGCGAACTCGTTACAGTGAGATTGATGGACGTTGCACCCCGAATCGCACTGCACACCGTTCGTCGTACGGTGGTGCAACTGAACCATTGGTACTTGAATGTTGGTGTTGGCGTACCCACCCACGTGCCGCTTCGCCCGTAGACTACGCGGCCAATCTGATTGATCACCGGTGAGGCCGTGGACCGCGCCGGTGCAAATACGGTGACGCTGATTTTTTTGGACATCGCGTAGTGCCACATGTCGCCAGCCTTGTAGCCGAGCAGGGTGCAGGTGCCGACCTTGAGGTAGCGAATGATGCGCCCGCTGACGGTACAGATGGATGGCGTTTGTGACGTTGCGATGAACGGTTCGGCGGTACTGCCACCGCCGTTTCCGTAGCTACTCGAGCTGTTCACGGGGTGATAGCTTGGTCCGGCATCAAAGATGAGTGGCGTTTGCTGCAGCTTGAAGACTTCAAACGTTCGGGTCACGGAATCGGCCGCGTCGTAGGTGCTTGACCCCGATTGCTCTGCGCGAATTGTGCAGGTCCCTGGCGTATAGATGCGCAACTCAAAGCTCGCGCCGTTGAATTCAGGATTGCACACACTACTGGTAAGCCCTGAGTAGTTGAGAGGCAGGCTGGCGCTGCTAAAGCGCGGCAGGGCCTGCGGAGCGGTCGGGTCAAAGGCGCGATCTGTCAGGACGCCGAGCCCAATGGTTTGGCTCCCTTTCACGATGTTGAAGCTTCGTTCGACTGAGGTTGCACGCTCATAGACAGCGTTCCCTGCCTGGGTCGCGAGCACGGTGCAGGTGCCCAGGTTCAGCAGGCGAATGCTCCACGTGCTCGAGGGGCTCACGGGGGCCAGCGCCTCACAGGTCGTGGACGTGCTGATTTCATAGCTGACGGGCAGGCCAGAACTGGCCGCTGCGGCAAGCGTTGGCGGCGTAGTGCCGAACGGAACGTTTGTCTCGGTTAGCAGCGGGCCTGCGCCAAAATTGATCGTTTGGGGAGTACCAGTGATCGTGACATCGAGCGTTGCGCTCCCCGCAATGTGGTCTGCGGTCGCCGCGAGGGAGGCGGCCAGCGTGCAGGTTCCCGTTGCCTGGGTACTGAGCGTTGTGCCGCTCAGTGTGCAGATCGCAGCGCTGGCGCTCGCCACCGCAAGCGTCACCGCTCCGGCGAGATCGCTCGTTGCGGAGACGGTTGCCGTATCACCAACGGCGAGCCGTTCTGGCGCACTAATGGTGAGCGTTGGCTGCGCCATGTTCAGCGCACCGATTGCGTCAAGGAGCCCTACGCCGCAGCGGTGCTGTGTACCGGTTGGCGTTTCGGCGTTGGTGACACATGGACGAACCGAATCAGCTGGGAACGGTCGCACGCCAGCGTAGAGCGCGGCTTCAATTTCGTTGGGACCCCACGCTGGGTGCAGGCTCGCCACAAGTGCGGCCACGCCGGCAACGTGTGGCGCTGCCATGCTCGTTCCCTGGTAGTTCGTGTAGCTGTATCCGGTGAGCGTTGTTGCTCCGGTCGCAATGGTGCTGAGAATGCCGGAGTCGCGCGAGAAATCTCCACCTGGCGCAGAAATGTCAACGGTGCTGCCGAAGTTGGAATAGTTTGCAAGTCCACCAGCGCGACCAACCGCTCCAACGGTCACGGTGTCGTTGCAGTTTGCCGGTGTGAAGTTTGCGGCGTCACGATACTGGTTCCCTGCCGCGATAACAACCACAGTGCCAGCCGCACGCGCCTGGGAGATTGCGTCTTGCAACGTTCCCCAACACGCGCCACCGCCACCGAGCGACATGTTGATGATGTCGGCCGGGTGCGCATTGGCGGTAAGGCCGTAGGCGCTCCACTGCAGTCCGTCCCATGTTGTCGTCAGACCAGCGGCCCAGCGAATGCCATCAATCACATCAAGGAACGAGCCGCCGCCGTGACCGAGTACACGTACGTGCATGATGGAAACGTTCGGTGCAATGCCACTAATGCCAATACTGTTCTGGGCCGCACCAATGGTGCCCGCAACATGGGTGCCGTGCCAACTTGAAGGATTGACAGACCAGTCGCCCTCATCGGTTGGGTTGGTATCGCGGCCGTTGCCATCGCCAGCAACGACACTGTTATC
>JBBAOD010000274.1:0-3344 GCA_040401635.1 Phycisphaerales bacterium | reverse complement strand
TCACCTGGCCGCAGGCGCCGGAGAGGACAGGGCCGCGCTCAGCGGCCGTCCTCGTCAGGCGGATGCGGGCCAGTAAGAAAGCGTGATGCAACAACGCCTCAGCACGAAAGCGTGCTGCAACAACGCAATCCTTAGCCGCAAGCGCAGGGCAGGACCGGGCCGCCCTCAGACAGCCATCACCGTCACCGCACGGTCAATCAAAATCGTCGCGGCAGTCTTGGCCTTCACCTCGTCGACGCTTATGCCTGGCGCCGTCTCAATGAGCCGGAACAATTTCACCTCTTGGTCAAACTCAAACGCCGCAAGGTCCGTGATCAGCATGTGCACGCAATGCTGGCCAGTGAGGGGCAGGGTGCATGACGGGATGAACTTGCTCTCGCCCTTCTTGTTGCAATGGTCCATGACCACCACCACGCGCCGCACGCCCGCAACTAAGTCCATGGCGCCGCCCATGCCCTTCACAAGCTTGCCTGGAATCATCCAATTGGCAAGGTCGCCGCTTTGGCTGACTTCCATCGCTCCCAAGATTGCCAAGTCAATATGTCCACCACGAATCATCGCAAAGCTGTCCGCACTGGAGAAGAAACTCGCGCCCTTGACCGCGGTCACCGTCTGCTTCCCCGCATTCACAAGGTCTGCATCAACCTCTGAGTCTTTCGGAAATGGGCCCATGCCCAGCAGTCCGTTCTCTGACTGCAGCCACACGGTCATACCGGCCGGGACATGATTGGCCACCAGCGTGGGGATTCCAATGCCAAGGTTCACGTAGTAGCCATCGCGCAGCTCACGCGAAGCACGCAATGCCAGTTGGTTCCGATCAAGTGCCATAACGAATCCTCCTTGCGTTTGCGGGTTCGATCAACCGAAGACGATGCCTTGTGCGAGCGGCAAATCCTTGGACCAATTGATGGTGCAGGTCTGCCGGCGCATGTACTGCTTCCAACTATCGCTGCCCGATTCACGCCCGCCGCCAGTGTCCTTCTCGCCGCCGAACGCTCCGCCGATTTCCGCGCCGCTAGTACCAATGTTCACATTGGCAATGCCGCAGTCGCTGCCTTCGGCTGAGAGGAATCGCTCCGCACTGCGCACGCTGTCAGTGAAGACTGCGCTGGAAAGCCCTTGATCGACGCCGTTATTAATGGCGAGTGCTTGATCGAATGAATCAACAGTAAAGATGTAGAGAATCGGCGCGAAGGTTTCTTCGCAGCAGATCGCTGGCACCACACCGCGTGGCACGGAGATCAAGGTCGGCTCCACAAAGTTGCCCGCCTTCTTTCGGAAGCGATCGATACCTGCCGTACCACCAGCAAGCACCTTGCATCCCTCGGCCTCGGCGCGCACGATCGCCGCGCGCATATTCTCCACGGCGCGTGCATTGATCAGTGGTCCCATGAGCGTTCCCTTCTTCATCGGGTCGCCAATCGGCACACTCTTGTAGCTCTTCACCAGGCGCTTCGTGAGTTCGCCAACAACATCCTTATGCACGATGAGTCGCCGAGTAGTGGTGCAGCGCTGACCAGCAGTGCCAACCGCGCCAAACAACACGCCGCGTGCAGCCAGATCCATGTCTGCATCCGGCATGACGATGATCGCGTTGTTGCCGCCCAGTTCCAGGAGCGTGCGTCCAAGCCGCTTGCCCACAACCTCGCCCACGCGTCGACCCATGCGGGTGCTGCCAGTGGCACTAATCAGCGGCAGACGTCGATCCGCAAGCATTGTTTCGCCCACCTCGGCATCGCTGCCGATCACCAAGCCAAATACGTCTTCCGCACGGCCGCACTTCGGTACGAACACATCTTGCTTGCGCATCACATCGTGCGCCACCTTGTTCATAGCGATCGCAGTGAGTGGCGTAATCAGGGAAGGTTTCCAGATCATGGTGTCGCCGCACACCGCGGCAAGCATGGCGTTCCATGCCCACACGGCAGCGGGGAAGTTGAACGCAGTGATGATGCCGATCGTTCCCAGCGGATGCCACTGCTCATACATGCGGTGGCGCGTGCGTTCACTGTGCATGGAGAGTCCGTACAACTGCCGCGAAAGGCCCAACGCAAAGTCAGCGATATCGATGCACTCTTGCACCTCGCCAAGGCCCTCGGCGTAAATCTTGCCCATCTCGCGCGCGACTAATTCGCCCAGTTGATCCTTCTGCGCACGGAACTCTTCGCCGATGAGACGCACAATCTCGCCGCGCTTTGGCGCTGGCAGCATGGCCCATTCCGGCTGCACTTCGCGCGCGGCTCGAACGGCGCGCTCGTACTCCTTGGCGCCGTCAAGTCGGATGGTGCCAAGGATCTTGCCAGTCGCCGGTTCAAGGCTGTCGATCGCCTTTCCTTCAGCGAGCATCGTGGCTGTCTTCACATTGCGGGGGAGGAGGCGCGCGTCGCGCGCGATGCCGAATCGCTTGAGGTAGTCAGTGGCCATGGGACGGGCAGGATACGGGCGTGAAAGAAACACGGCGCGGGCCTGAATGGCGCCGCGCCGTGGTGTTTCAATCGAATCGACCGTCATTCTCCAAGCACAACCAGTGCATCAGCCCAAGCGTTTGCACGCTCGGCGCTGAAATTACTTGGCAGCGGGTGCTGCTGGTGCCGCTGGCGCAACGGGCGCCACCGGAGCAGCCGGTACCAACGGTGCTGCCGGAACTGCCGGAGTTGCTGCTTTGGCGTCAGCCATCATCTTCGCTGCCGCGGCGGCATCAATCTCGGCCGCTGATCGCATCATGAGCTTCTCTGATGGAACATCCGGGAAGATTCGCTTCGTTCCGGTCTGGTCAGTGGCTTCGGCTGGGCCTGGTCGAACGGCGCCCATGGCATCCAGCACATCCATGCCCACCACGATCTTTCCGAACACTGCGTAGCCAGGTCCATTGGCGCCGTCGAGGGCCGGATTATCTTTCAGATTCAGGAAGAACTGGCTGGTGGCACTGTCTGGCGACGGCGTGCGAGCCATGGAGATCGAGCCGCGCATGTTCTTCAGACCATTGGTCCACTCGTTCTTGATGGGCTCGTTGGTCTTCTTCTGCACAAACTTCTCGTCGAATCCGCCGCCCTGCACAACAAAGTTTGGCACGACGCGGTGGAAGACTGTCTGGTTGTAGAAACCTTCCTTGACGTAACGACGAAAGTTCTCAACCGAGATCGGCGCCTTCACCGGATCAAGTTCAAGGACGATGGCGCCCTTGGTGGTGTCGAGCATAATAAAGATTGGACCGGTCGCAGCAGGTGCCTGAACGGCGGGCGCTTCCGGAGCAGCGGTTGCCGGCGCAGCAGGAGCCGGAGCGGTCGGCTCTTGGGCAATAGCCGCTGACATGAAGGCGAAGGCGCAGGAAGCGGTGATGGTTC
>JBBAOD010000273.1:0-3364 GCA_040401635.1 Phycisphaerales bacterium | reverse complement strand
CGGTGGAGGTTCTTGAAGCCATTGATGGTCCAACCCCAACTTCATGGCGTGCGGCAGTGGATGACATCACTCGGCAGCGCAAGCGGTTGGCTGCGCCCGACGCCTTGGCGCGCATTCCGTGGCAAGATGTTCAGCACCTGATTCGCTATGTGGCAGCGTTGGGTTTACGTGCGCGCAAGTTGCGCACGTCTGGACCGGAGCGTGATGCAGTTTCCATGATCGAAGTGGCGCGCTGGGAGGATGAAATGTCCCGTGCCGAGGTGGCGTTGGCAGCCGAGGGGCGGGGTACCGCTGCCATCGCGCCGTTCCGGATGCTCCTTGAGGAGTACCGGGTCAGCCTGTTTGCCCAAGAACTACGAACGTCCATTCCAATCAGCGCCGAGCGCTTGGAGCGGGCGTGGCGCGACCGTGGTCAGGTTGTCCAGCAGCCAAGCAGCAAGCCAAGGTCCGCGCCGTTCACCACGCCGTCGTGATTCAGGTCAAACGGCGAGCCATTCGCAGGCCCCCATGCTCCGAGCAGTAGACCAAGGTCGGCACCCGTCACGACTCCGTCGCCGTTGAGATCGCCGCACACCGAGGGTAGTCCCAAGGATCCGTCCGCGTTCAGCCGTGCGCCAAGAAGATCCGTGACGCCAACAGCGCCAGACTCCCAGATCGCGTGCACTCCGGCGGGCGTGCCAGAAGCGGCCATGAACACCATGCGACCGACAAAGCCAACACCCGTCAGCACCACGGGGCTTGCCCAGCGTGGAGTTCCAAGCGCGTCGTAGGAATAGGCGCGAGCCGTCTGTGAGCCGTATGCCGGAGAACGCACTGACGAGAAGGTTGGGAACTCACCAAGCATGGCAACCCGCGCCTGGGTTTCTTCATAAGTGGTCTCGGTTGGCGAAAAGGTCAGGCCAGTGTCGCCCCAGAGTCGCGTTCCGTCTTCGGCAAAACTCTGTCCGCCCGAGCCGTAAATACTGGAGTTCGGCACGTGCTCGTTCCACGCAACGTAGACGCGTCGAAGTGTTGGGTCATACGCCGCGGTGGGCGAAACGCGTTCCAGTGTGGTGGTGGCAGTCACGCCGGCACCGTTGGTTCCAAATCGAAGCGCGCCAGTTGGCGAGACCCACTGTGCATAGCTTTGCAGCGGTCCGGTGCCGTACCACGAGAAGATCGCTCCGCCTTCACCATCAGAGATGAACGATGGAAAGTTGCCAAATTGCAGTGATCCAGTGGTAAATACCCGAACGTTGGTTGCCACCCATTGCGCAACGCCAGTGGAGGAGAACTTCTGTGCTTGAATGGTCTTTGCGCCACTGAAGGTGGTGTAGCGAACGATCGACGCAATGACACTGCCGCCATCGCCTGGTTGCAAGTCCGACAGAAAGGTTGTTGCCGTTCCATCGGAAATGGTGGCGGCAGTGGCCCATGCAGCGGTGCCCTCTGGTGTCAGGCGCATGACTTTGGCTCTGCTGCTTTCAGTCCAACCAGCAACTGCCGCACCGTCACCAGCGCGTCCGGCTTTGGGTGCATTCACCACACTGCTTGATGAGAGAGTGACGCCGGTGGCGCCCCACAACAACGCGCCTGACGGAGACACTGCCTGAGCAATGATCTTGAGCCCGCCGATATCGCTGCGTGTCACGATGACTGCATTGCCAGCAGCATCTGAAGTCAGACCGTAATCCTCGGTGCTACTGAAGTTCGTGTCCAGCACGCGGACGCCCTTGTTGGGCCACAGACCGATTCCGTTGGCGTCGTAGCGCTGCACCCAGGGGTCATAGCCGCCGGCACTGTTGTCGTACCAACTCATGTAGAAGCCGCCGGTGGGGATATTCACCACCTTTGACTGCACTTGGTCATTGGTTCCAGCGGCAAGCACGTCCGGCGTGTTTGGATCAGTGGTGAACTGAGCCGCCGCGTTTGCACACGCCATGCACATCGCAAAGGTGCCGACCACAGTTCGCGTCTGGAAGGATTTCATGGTGAGAGTGTGACATGCCAGGTCGCTGCCGGGCTTCGAAATTTCGTATTTAATTAGCGTTACCCCGAAAAAGTGAACATATCCGCTCTAATTACGCCCGATAGCACTTGCGCTCAGTCACAATCCACGGCACTCTCCCCTTTGCCTGAAAAGGCAGCAGCGAGTCCGAGGAGCGGGGCTCCCACGTGGGGTGGGGCCCGGCACCCGGGCTCGCAGCATTTTTCTTTCCGTGCGTCGGGCTTACCCGTTCAGTTTGCGCTCGTCCCGTTCCTCTTCGCGCACCGAGCGCGTGACACCACGGCGGGTTCGCCAGATGTCCCAGATCAATCCGACGGAGAGGAAACCGGCCAGCAGGAATCCGACCAGGCCAATGGTTCCCACCATGCCTGCAGTGTCGCCATGGGCGGCATGCAGTAGGACTGAGCTCGCAACAAGCAACGCACTGATGAGGAGCGCATAGGCAACCGTGGTTGCCATGTGCTCCACGGTCATCCGGAATCGCTCAATGCCTTCGAAGTGGAAATTGACCTTCGCTTCGCCGAGCCGAATCTTTCGGAGAATTCCAGTGATCTGCTTGGGCAGCGAATCGATGAGCTCCGCATAGGAGAACAGCGTATTGGTGAATCGTTTGGTGAGTGCCTTGGGCGAGTAGCGGTCGTTCACCAACTTATAGATGAACGGCTTCGCTGCGTCGATGACTTCGTAGTCGGGCTCAATGTCGCGCGCAACACCTTCAATGGTGCCCATCGCCTTGATGAGAAGCACCATGTCCGCCGGGCAGCGAACCTTGTAATCGCGCAGGATTTGATAGAACTTGTCAAGCACGGTTGCAATGTCAATTTCTGCGATCGGCTTGCCGACAAATTGATCCACCACCTCTTGTACATCGTCAAGTAGGGCGCGCTCGTCAATGGAATCGGGCTCCACATTGCCCATGCGCATGGCGGCGCGCATGACCATGCGTGCGTCGCCAGTGGCCACGCCAAAGACCAGTTCTGCAATTCGCTGCCGAGCATCGGCGCCGATGCGACCAACCATGCCGCAGTCGATGAATGTCACACGACCATCGTCATGGATGAAGATATTGCCGGGGTGCGGATCGGCATGGAAGAAGCCGAGTTCGAGCGTCTGTCGGAAGACGGCCCGCGCGCCGTTGGCAACGATCTTCTTACGAATATCAAGGGGAATCGACGCGTACGGAGTGCGCGCGAGCAGCTTGCCCTGAATCTTCTCAATGGTCAGAACACCAGTGGTGGTTGCTTCCCAATACACCTTCGGGAAGCTAATGCCCGGGTCACTCGCAAACGAATTTCGCATGCGGTCGGTGCTGCGGGCTTCAATAGTCAGGTTAGTCTCGCGCCGCAGTTCCTCGCGGAATTCAGCCACAATTTCCAT
>JBBAOD010000272.1:0-3379 GCA_040401635.1 Phycisphaerales bacterium | reverse complement strand
CGGTCAAAGTAGCCAAATTGCAGCTCCTGGAGCCGCGCAAACGCTCGCTCGCGCAGCGTGAACGCCAGTCCCGCGCTGATTCGACCAGCGGCGCGGATAAACAGGAATACCCCTGCGCCAAAGCACAATGCCAGCACCGCCCACGCGCCCGCCAGCCACATGAATCGCTCGCCCATTCCATGTGCAATCGCCTCATCAATCATGGCCGCATTCAAGAGCGGTCGCGCCGATTCAATGGCGGCGATACCGATCCCGCCGCCCACCAATTGCACCGCGGACCGTCGATCTTCCAACGCCGTACCAATGATCCGCTTCCATAAGCCCAACGAGATCGATCCCGGTGCCGGTGCATCCAGATCGTCATGAACTTCATTCATCGCGGTGCCTCCCCATCACTCGCCACCGCAACGCCCTCTTCATCTTCAAGGTCGGCCTGAAGCCCACAAGCGCTTGTACAAACCATCACGCGCGATCAGTTCCGCGTGCGTCCCATGGTCAATGACACGGCCATGTTCCATCACCACAATGCGATCGGCCTCAGCAAGTGTCGAAAGTCGATGCGCAATCACAATGGTCGGCACCCGACCGCGCCGCGCGCGCATAGCGTTCAATATGCGCCGCTCGGTATCGCCATCAACGGCACTCAACGCGTCGTCCAGAAGCAGAATGTCCGCGTCGCGCACCAGGGCGCGCGCAATGGCAAGCCGCTGTCGTTGCCCGCCGGAAAGGGTGATGCCGCGCTCGCCGATCACGGTCTCCCAGCCGCGCTGGAAACGCAAGACTGAGTCATGAATTGCCGCAGAATCGGCCGCTTCAGCAATCGCCGCCACCGGTAGTTCCGGGCGGACAATGGCAACGTTCTCACGGATCGATCGTGAATAGAGAAACGGCGGTTGCAACACGCTAGCAATGCGCGATCGGAGCAGCGAACGGTCCAGTGAGCGAATGTCCGTCCCGCCGATTGTGATGCGCCCCGATGTCGGCTCATGGAATCGCAACAGTAGGGCAGCAAGCGTTGACTTGCCACATCCGCTCGGCCCCATGATGGCGACGGTTTCTCCTGCACCCACCGTGAGGTCCACCCCATCAAGCACCGTGTTTCCGCGTGGATAGGCAAACCGCACGCCCTCGAATCGAATTTCACCAACCGGCAGCACCGCGTGCGCCGGACCGATGTCACTCGCCGAACGCGCCGCGCCGCCCGCCTCCTCACCACGCGCCTCACCCCGCACCTCATCCCCCGCATCTTCCGCCGCTGGATCCATGATGGCATGCAGCCGTTCAATAGCGACCGCCGCCTTGCCAAGATCTGCCAGCATGCGTCCAAGGTGCCGAATCGGCCAGATGTACATGTTGGTTGCAAACAGGAAGAAGAAGAACTCGCCCGCGCCAAGCGATCCGCTAGAAACCAGCGTGAGTCCAACCACCAACACCAACAGAATCTGCGCCAAGCACGTCACATCACTCAACGCCCAGAACTGCGAAAGTCCGTCAAACAAGCGAATATCTGCATCGCGATGCGCCGCGTTCCGCTCACGGAACTCCGCGCGTTCAAACGATTGCCGCCCAAACGCGCGCACCACACGAATACCGGCAATGTTCTCCTGCGCTTTCGCGGTCAGGCGCCCCTCGGCCTCATCTTTCGTGCGGAAGCGATCACTTACCGTGCGGAAGTACAGACCAGCGAAAGCAACCACTGGAATCGCCAACACAGTGGACGCAATCGCCATGCGCCAATCGATGGCAAACATCAGCGGTATCGCAATGAGCAACAGCAGTATCGCTCTCCCCATTTCCGCAATCTGATTGGCAAGCACATTCTGCACAGTGTCCACATCACTGGTGGCGCGCTGCAGCAAATCGCCACTTTCATTTGCATCAAAGAAGGGCACCGGTAGACGCACCAGCCGCGCATGAACACGCTCCCGCAACCGCCGCACGCTGCGCTGCGCGGCACGCGCCGTCATCCATCCGCGCAAGACGTTTAAGAGCCCAGCGGCCACCGCCGCCACCGCAATCACCACGCCCGGCTTCCAGAGATCCGCACGCACCACCTCTGCGCCGCCCAGCTTCTCAATGATCCACGCGCTCATGGCCCCCATACGCGTGCCCGGCGCGGAGAACACGCCGTCAATCACTGCCTGCGGAACCAGCGGCACCACGTAAGAGAATGACGCCGCCAACGCCTGCACGGCGATCGCGCCTGCATAGAGCGGGCGATCAGTTCCTAAGACAATCCACAGATCGCCCAAGCGTCCAAGAGCGAAGGAAGGCGTGCGCGCGGGGGTTGCCGTCATGAAACATCACTCATAAACGCTGCTCCCGCGTCCACGATCACGCAACCAACCGTCATCTCACGGCGCCGCGATACCAAACACCGCACACTCGCCCAAGTCTTCCGCGATCCGCAACAATTGGTTGTACTTCGCAGTGCGATCCGTCCGCGCTGGCGCACCAGTCTTGATCTGACCGCAGTTCGTAGCCACAGCGAGGTCGGCAATAGTGGTGTCCTCCGTCTCGCCGGAGCGATGCGACATGATCACACGGTAGCCGTTCCGTGTTGCCATATTCACTGCGTCGAACGTCTCAGTGAGCGTGCCAATCTGGTTCACCTTCACTAGAATCGCATTGGCGCAACCTTCCTTGATGCCGCGCGCCAAGAACTCCGGATTGGTGACAAACAAATCGTCACCAACCAACTGCACCGTGCTACCAAGCGATTGCGTCAAGCTCTTCCAGCCCTTCCAATCATCCTCAGCGAGGCCATCTTCCAGCGAACGAATCGGCCACTTCTTGCACCACTTCTCCCACATGGCAATCATGTCATCACTGGAAGCAACGCGCTTGGGGTCACTCTTAAAGAAGCGGTAACCCTTCTTCTTCACAGCCTTCGCCTCATTGGCAAGCTCACTCATAGCGGGGTCAAGGCAGATAGCAATCTGCCGACCAAGGTCATATCCAGCCTTCTTGACCGCTTCCGCAATCACTTCACATGCAGCCTCGTTTGAAGGCAGATTTGGCGCAAAGCCACCTTCATCGCCAACGGCCGTGGAGAGTCCCTTGTCATGCAGCACCTTGCGCAACGTGTGATAGCACTCAACACCGGCGCGCATGGCATCGTGGAAGTTGCTGAACCCAAACGGCTGAATCATGAACTCTTGGAAGTCAACGCTGTTGTCCGCATGCTTGCCACCATTAATGATGTTGAGCATCGGGGCTGGCAGGCGTCGTGCGCCCGCGCCACCCAAGTAGCGCCACAGCGGCATGCGACACGCCGCCGCAGCAGCGTGTGCGGTTGCCATACTGATTCCAAGAATTGCATTCGCACCCAACTTTGATTTGGTGGACGTGCCGTCCAGTTCAATCATCGAATGGTCAA
>JBBAOD010000271.1:0-3394 GCA_040401635.1 Phycisphaerales bacterium | reverse complement strand
GGGGCCAAGGTTCAAATCCTTGCCGATGCACTTGAAACACCCCGTCTTAATGGCGGGGGGGTTCGTTTAATAGGGTGTTTCGCCCGGTCGTGCCGCACAGTTCAGTCCCCGTGTGCCTGCATTACGGCCGCAATAGAGCTTGGAGCACCGGAATACCAGCGAGCGTCAAGGTGGCCACGATCAGCGCCCAAATAATGATCGCTTTCCAGTGCTTGGCGAACATGCCGCCCCGTGGGGCGGCTGGCGCTGATCCCGCGAGGTACGAAAAGCACTTGGGGCACACGTCCGCCTCGCTCCACACAGCTGCTCCGCAATCCGGGCAGCGAGCGTCCGCCACCGGTGAATCGTCGCCGAAGCGTTCGATGTCATCCTCGGATGGACCCTCGTCATCATTACGGCGAATTGGCACACCAACAGCGTAGCTCACGCACGCACTGGGAACGATCAATCACCAGTACCAACGGAGCGAGCTGCTGAAAAACGAAGAAGGCCCCGTCCGTTGGAAATCGAAGAAGGCCCCGCCCGTTAAAAACGAAGAAGGCCCCGTCTGTAAAGACGAGGCCTTGATCGTTCGAAGCGAGGCGGACGGGACTCGAACCCGCAACCACCGGCGTGACAAGCCGGAACTCTAACCAATTGAGCTACCACCCCTTCGGGGCCGACAACCGCTCGAAAGCGGGTGCCGGAGGGGAAATGATAGCGAGTTCCGGCAGGGATGCAAGACCGTCAACGCGCAATAACCACCAGTGACTGCAGCGCACTTTGCACCGGAAATTGCAGGCAAATCTCACCCGCGTCGCGGATTGGAGTGGGCGCTTGAAGTTCCCTCTTCGCAACGGACGAGGCACGTCCGCGCGGTGTCAATCTTCCGCCCAGTTGCTGCCGTAGGACGAACTCACAACCAGCGGCACACGCAATTGCATGGCACCCTCCATCGCCTCCCGGACAGACTCCTCAAGCGCAACGCGATCACACTCTGGAACTTCAAAGACCAGTTCATCGTGAATCTGTAGCAGCATCCGGGCGCTGGGAACGCGGCTTGGCAGTTCGCGGTAAATCCGCAACATGGCACACTTGATCAGGTCAGCAGCGCTGCCCTGCACCACGGTGTTGATGGCAATGCGCTCGCCCAACGCTCGCTCCGCTCCATTGCGACTCAGAATCTGCGGCACCGGTCGACGACGCCCCAAGATGGTGGCCACAAAGCCATGCTCATGCGCCTCCTGCACGCAACGCTGCAAGAACGCATCGATCCCGGAAAAGCGTCGCTTGTAATCATCAATGATCTGTCGCGCTCGTTCGTTTGAGGTCCCCGCGCCCAAGCGACGCGCAAGCCCCCACGCAGTAATGCCGTAGACGATTCCAAAGTTCACCATCTTGGCAGCGCTGCGCTGTTCGTCAGTGACATCAGCCAGTGCCGCCCCGTACACCTCTGCAGCGACCGCGCGGTGAATATCGGTACCCGCCTCAAACGCCGCAATCAGACTCGGATCCTCAGAGAGATGCGCCAAGACGCGCAACTCAATCTGCGAATAGTCCAACGAAAGCAGCACGTTGCCTGGCGCCGCAACAAACGCCCGACGAATGGCGCGCCCCACATCGCTGCGAATCGGAATGTTCTGCAAATTCGGGTCGCTGGAACTCAATCGCCCCGTGGCAGTCACCGTCTGGTGGAAGCTGGCGTGAATGCGCCCAGTCTTCGGCTCGATCGCCTCGCGCAACGCCACCAAGTAGGTGCCCACCAACTTTGTCAGTTGTCGATACTCAAGAATCTGCGCAGGTAGCAGCGTCTCCACCGTTGGATCAAGCGTCAGTTTCTCCAAGACCTCCACATCCGTTGATGCGCCCGTCTTGGTCCGCTTCACCACTTTCAGCCCAAGCCCCGATGGCGAATCATCTGGTCCATTGAACAAGATCTCCGCAAGTTGCTTGGGCGAATCAATGTTGAATGGCCGCGGCGCTGACTGCTCAATGCGCTCCCGCAGTGCACCAATACGCACCTCAAGACCGCGGCGCTGGCGCTCCAATTCATCAGGGTCAACCTTGATGCCATTCCATTCCAACTCGGCAAGCACTTCGACCAGCGGTACCTCCGTGGTTCGATACAACTCACCAAGACCCATGGCGTCCACCTGCGCCTCAAGCGCGATGGCCAGGCGCAGCGCAACATCCGCATCTTCGGCGGCATATGGACCGGCAATCGACAATGGCGCCTCATCAAAGCGGCGTTGATGACGCCCACTTCCAATCAGGTCCGTGATGGGAATACAGCGATGTTCAAGAATTGCCTCGGCCAGCGCATCCATCTTGTGCGTGCTGCGCGTGGCGTCCACCACATAACTCGCCACCATGCTGTCACCCGCCAGGCCAGCAACGCGAACGCCGGCAGCACGCAGTGCAATCAGGTCAAACTTGGCGTTGTGGGCAGTCTTACGGATACTCGCATCGGTGAGGAGCGGTCCAACCCGCGCAAGAACCGCCGCCTCATCAAGGTGCGTCTCTGGCTCTGGCGAACGGATCGGTATGTAGACCGCCTTGCCAGGCTCGAACGACATGCTGATGCCGCACAAATGCGTCGACACCGGATTGAGTGACGTTGTTTCAGTATCGAACGCAAGCAATGCACCGGGCGATCCGGCACTCTTCGGCGCACAGGCTTGACGCGCGGACGCCACAAATGCATCCAGCTCCGCCACGGTGCGCAGCGTGCGGTAGTCGCCACGCGCACTGGCCTGCATCGCCAATCCATCCAACGCCGGCGCCGTGAAGACGTTCTCCGGCGGCGGATTGAACAACCCGAAATCTTCTGCTGGGGCCGCCCGCGCCACGGGTGCCGCCGGTGCGCTAAAGAGCGAACCGCCAGGCGGTGCGTTCCGCGAACCCCCAACCGGCGCGCCCCGCGCATCGCCGAAGCCCGATGAGCTGCCAGCGCCTGCGCCGCCACTCGTCGCGCCGGCGGCTCCGCCGCTCACACCCCCGCTCTTCGGCGCATGCGCCCCCAACCACCCGCGCAATTCCTGCGCGATGCGATTGAAACCCAACTGATGAATCGCATCCAGGAGCGCAACGGCATCCGCACGACCCGGATCAACTCGCGCAGATTCCAGGGTGAAATCAACCACCACGTCGTCCTTCAGCACCACCAAGGACTTGGAAAGCGGCAAGATGCCACGCTGCGCTGCAATCGCCTCGCCAGTCTTACCCTTGACTTTGTCAAGATTGGCAAGCAGCGCGTCCAGCGATCCAAACTCAGTGATGAGTTTGGCGGCCGTCTTAATTCCAATCCCGCGCACACCCGGAACATTGTCGACCGGGTCGCCCATGAGCGCCAACATGTCAACCACCTGGTCAGGTCGAACGCCCTTTGAATCAAAGAGTTCTTCTACACCAAGCG
>JBBAOD010000270.1:0-3406 GCA_040401635.1 Phycisphaerales bacterium | reverse complement strand
ATGGATGCCCCTCGTAGCCGAACTACTTCGGCTCGAATCCATCGGAACGGACGTGTGTATGCGTCCACCAATTCAACGAACAAACGGAGTCACTGCAATGCGACGCGCCAAGATCTCAATCATCGGAGCTGGAAACGTTGGAGCAACTTGCGCCCACTGGGCTGCAGCCAAGGAGCTCGGCGACATCGTGCTCGTGGACATTCCTGACCGCGTTGGCGTTGCGCAAGGCAAGGCCTTGGATTTGGCGCAGTGCGGTCCGCTTGAGCGATTTGACGCCAATATCAAGGGAACATCGGACTACGCCGACACCACTGATTCTGACGTGGTGGTCATCACTGCCGGTATGCCACGCAAGCCGGGTATGAGTGGCGATGATCTGATTGAGGTGAACGTCAAGATCGTGAAGGACGTGACCGCTCAGGTAGCGAAGCACTCCCCGAACGCGGTGCTGATTGTGGTGAGTAATCCGCTGGACGCGATGGTCTACACCGCGTGGAAGGTCTCTGGCTTCCCCACGCACCGTATCTTGGGTCAGGCCGGCGCTCTTGACGTGGCACGATTCCGCACGTTCCTTGCCATGAAGCTTGGTTGCTCAGTGGAGGACATCAGTTCGCTCCTGCTTGGCGGTCACGGCGACGACATGGTTCCGCTGCCGCGCTTCACCAGCGTGGCCGGTATTCCGATCGATCAGCTGCTCTCGGAGGCCGACATTACCGAGTGCGTCGAGCGCGCCAAGGTTGGCGGCGGCGAGATTGTCAAACTCATGGGCACCAGCGCCTACTACGCGCCCGCATCCGGCACGATCCAGATGGTGGAGGCGATCGTCAAGGACAAGAAGCGCATCGTTCCGTGTGCCGCTTACTGTGAGGACGCGTACGACGTTGCTCCCGGCCAGAAGGGCAAGGGCTACTTTGTGGGCGTGCCGGTCGTCCTTGGATCCAAGGGCATGGAGCGCGTGGTTCCGATCAAGATGACCCCCGCGGAAGCCGCCTTGATGGCGGAGAGCGTGAGTCATGTGAAGGATCTCGTCGGCACGGTGCAGAAGATGTTCCCGGAACTCTCCTAATCGGGGCTCGAACGGCTTCGGCAGATGCTTGTCCGACCGCACTTCGGTGCGCGGATTGCTGTGCCCCGGCCTGCAGATCCTGAAGCCAAGCGCCGGGTTCGGACGATGAATGAGGTATGCGTAATGGGCGTGGCTCAATCTTCTTCGATCCTGGCTGGATGTTCCTCATTGCTGGGCTGGTCCTGGTCGCCTCCGCGGCGCTCGTACCTGCCACCTATGACCTGTGGGTCATGCGCACGCAGTTGCGGCATTTGGACGCCCAGGAGCGCGAGAACTTCAGCCGCCTGGAGGCCTACTCCAAGTTTGTATCTGCGCTCGACGCGGCCGAGCCGCAGTTGGTGCGTCGGTTGGCTGCATCGCAATTGAATTTGGTCCCTCGTGGCGAGCGCCCAGTGATTGTGGCTGGAAGCGCGAAGCGCAACCCCATTGAATGGGTGGACGACACCGTGGCCCCGGTGCGGGCGATCATCGTTCCGTTCCCCGATTCGCTGCTGAGTCGATTGACGCTTGGTCGTAAGGCGCTTTGGATTGCTGGAGCAGGGGTGATGTGCATTTTCCTGGGTCTGCTTTCGGCTCCGCTCCGACTCCTGGTTCCAACACCGCCCACGCTTGAAGAAGCAGGAGCGGTTGCTTCGCAGTTACTCACGGGTCGAGCGCCGAGTTTGGCATTGGCTGGCATTGGTAGCGCTCACAACTCGGGTCATCCGGAAAGCCTCTCAAGTGCGACACCGTTGGTACGCCTGGGTCATGAGGCACCGCATGAGAATGATTCTGCTGCGCACGGCGCGGACTGACTGAGCTGTGCACGCAGTTGTGTGCTACGTATTTCATAGTTGATGACAAGAAAAAGGGCTTGATTTCCCTGGCGGTTTCGCATGCGCCCGTACGGTGCGCGCATGTCACGATCGCCTGATGAAATTCCAGATGCAATTCTCCGCTTGGCGCTCTCCGATGAGTGCGGTCCAGCGTTCCATCATTCCGCGCTGGCGTGTTTCGGCACGCCGGAAGCGGTGCTGTCTGCGTCTGTAACTGAGTTGACAGGCATGGAACGGGTATCGCTTGCCCGGGCCGAGCGCGTCCATGCGCAGTTTCGGTCGGTGGATCCAGATGCTGAGCGCGAAGCAATGCAGCGCATCGGTGCGCGCGCCGTGTTGCTTGGTGATGCCGACTACCCGCCACTCTTGGCGCCGGTTCCACTGCCGCCCATCATGTTGTGGACGCGCGGGCGAACCGCCGCCGCAGCGGAGGACGCGCTGGGCATTGTTGGTGCGCGACGCGCTACTTCCTATGGCTGCACGCAGGCGGCGCGCTTTGCGGCAGCCATGGCGGCGGAGGGTATTGCGGTGATTTCTGGCGGCGCGCGTGGTGTTGATGGCGAGGCGCATCGCGCGGCACTGCGTGTTGGCGGCACAACCGTGGCAGTACTTGGATGCGGACTTGCGGAGCCATATCCACCGGAACATGTTGGGCTCTTTGAAGCGATTGTGGATGCGGGCGGCTTACTGGTCAGCGAGTTTCCCGTGGGATGGCCGCCGCTGGCGTCAAACTTCCCGCGGCGCAACCGGATCATCTCTGGCCTTTCACTTACGGTGCTCGTGGTTGAGGCGAATGTCTCAAGCGGCGCGTTGATTACTGCTCGTCACGCCATCGATGATCATCGCCGCGATCCGTGTGCGCTCCCTGGACCCGTTGATAGCCCGCGCTCAGCAGGGTGCAACGCGGCTATTCGCGATGGCTGGGTGCACGCGGTGTTGGATCCCGAGGATCTGCTACGGCTCCTTGATGAGAATGCGGAGCGTTTGGGTCGATTGACCGCTGTTCGCCCCGATCTTGCCGCGCTGGGGGTTCCCGATGTCATGCGACCGATGGTGGCACGCGCTGCAGAGTTGATTGCGCGTCGACCGCGCATTGGTTCGGAAGACTTGGCGGCGTCGCTGCAGATAGATACTGACAGCATTCCGATGCTGCGGACGTTTGCAGAGTTACTACTTGCTCAAGTCAAATCGGCGCGGACACAGCGTCGACGTGCTGCACGGACATATGCCGAGGCGCCACGCATGGTGGTGCGCAGTTGGTCAGGTCCAACCGATGGCGTAGAAGATCGCCGAGAAGAACAGGTCGCTCAGGATCACGAAGATCACGGTCTGGACGACCGTTTCGGTAGTGGCTTTACCGACGCCAGCGGCACCTCCGGTGACTCGGAGTCCGTTGTAGCAGGCGATCAATCCGAGCAGCAATCCGAACACGCCGGCCTTCATGAGGCCAGTGAGAAAGTCGGACATCTTGAGCTGGGAGATGGTGTTGGATACGTACAGGTCGTAGGGGATTCCGAGGACAAGC
>JBBAOD010000269.1:0-3407 GCA_040401635.1 Phycisphaerales bacterium | reverse complement strand
TGGCCCGTCAGGAGGTACGAATCACTCTTCGCCGCTAACCCAAGGGTTTCCTCGCAAGAGGGAAGAGAAGACACCACACGACCCTACGGAGGGATGTGGTGGAACGACATCATGCGGTTACGCATGGCCGTGAAGGTCCGGACAGAGAGGGCCTTCGTGAACATGTCCGCCAAGTTGTCGTGGGTGCCGACATGCACCACTTCAACAAGTGCAGAGTCACGCAAGCAGCGCACCCACTCTAACCTGGCGTCGATATGACGCAGGCGAGAGCGGCCAGCATAGCGCCGCTGACAAGCAAAGGCCTGGGCAGCAGCATTGTCGACCTGCAAGACAAAGGGAGACGGAAAGGCGACATTCGCCTCGGAGGCGACGTAGCTGAGAGCCAACACGTCCATGACACAGGTGCCAGCAGCATAAAGCTCGCTGGCTGCACTGGACACATCAGCATGATTGTCAGCGATACCGGCATTGGCAACAACTGGCCGGCCCCAGGAGTAGCCCGCAGGAGCATCATACTCACGGAAGCGAACCGTCGTAACTTTGCTGGACCACGATATGGGCGCCGAGCCGCACATCGCGACGTAGCCAAGCTGAGAGCGGCGCATGCAAGCCGCCTCTGCGTTACCGCACAGGTCCGAGTCCGAAAAGAAAGCCCATGCGCCCGGCTCCGTAAGAGACTGCCGAATGCAGAGGTGAGCAGTCGTCGAGTAGCAATCCAGCAGATGTACGAGCGCATCGTAAGCCCCGTAGCACGGCTCAGCCGCATACTGAGCGATGCGACTGAACGCGTAGCGCCCATCCAGGCGCACCGTGGAGCTGAGCCACGAACACATGCCCAAAGCCCGACTGAAGAAGCGAGCCTTGTCGTGGCCGAGCGGCCGAAGGTCGGTGATTTCGAGGCTCGGCGAGATAGGGGTGCGGCGGCGAGGGATCAGCTTGCCAGCGCGCTGCAGCACAACATCCATCGACTGGATGTAGCGCTCCATGGAGAGGTACAAGTGAGAGTCCGTCATGAACATCTGGACGCCAAGGTGATCGAGAGACGCCCCCGGCGACAGCCACTGCGGCTCTTTAATGCGAAAGCGGCCTCGGAGCAAACCGTAGTACCATTCGATGTCCTCACGGTAGCCATCGACGAACTGGTCGTCAGTATAGAGGACCATGAGGAGGTCACGGCCGCGGTGGTAGTACACCGACGGCTCATTGTCGCCGCGGACGAAGCCAGGGCCACCAGCACTCTCTGGTGTCGTCAGCCACGTCGAGAAGGTGGTCTCCCACCGGGCAGGAGCACTGCAGCTACCATACAAGGGGATGCGGTGCCGCCAATAGGTCACAGACCCATCGATCGGCGACCGTATCTTCAGGAACCGGCGGTCCTCACGCGGAAACGGGTCGCTCTGCAGAAACGCGTTCGAGACATCACAGGTGGAGACCAACCGGTGACCGACCTTGCCGGGGCGCGGAACGTTCCGACCGGGGCGAAGGGCGGACATGCGAACCGTCGACATCCGCGCCACATTACTGAAGTAGTGAAAGCCGGGGCCATCGACCGCCACCTTGTCCTCCAGGTCACCACGAATGACACAACGCGCCTTCCACTGGCCAGACCGCTTGAAGTCCAAGAGAACACGACATGGCGTCGTACGAGGCGACGCAACGGCCTCGTGCCAATCAGGACTATCCCGCTCGAGGGGCTCGATCGCCCCAAGATCCACGAGGGCCTTGAGCTCAGCGTGCCAAGCGGCAATGACCAAATCGCGCTCCGGCCCATTGAGGTACTTACCCCATGGCAGATCCGTCATGGCGACGATAGCCATGAGAGCATCCACACGGGCAGCCCGGTCAGGCTCCGGCGACTCCGACGACGAGAGAAGAGACACCGCAGACAGTGCAAGCGAGGCAACGTGAGCGCTCTGGGACATGTCGGCATCGAACCGAAGCTCCTCCGGCGTCGCAGAGGGATCCGGAGCCAGGGACACACGGATGTAGTCGCGGCCGATGTCGTAGTCCAAGTCCTTGCGGGTGTAGCGACGTACTGTGCCCGAGGTATCAGGAAAGTGCATGCCGAGGGCAGTCGCCACAGAAACACCGACAAGGGAACGGCACCGAGCGTTGATGTACTCCTTGGCCCGAGGCAGATGAGAGCCCGCCGAGATGAGAAGGCGCTCATCATGGGCGTTAAGCATCGCCTCAGTCGCCCGTGCCACCGCCGCAACGCGCTCAGAACGCGCCACAACTGTCTCGACATGGGCCACAGCGGCGGCCACCTTATCCAACTTCGACATCGGGGCAGACACCTGAGCCGGCGAGCTGCCAAGGAAGACACCGGGCGGAGAGCCCGCCGGCGCCATGTACAAGGTACGGCTGGTGCGGCGAGTCTTGCGAGTCGTGAGGCATGTCGGCAACAGCGAGTACTGAGAGCGCGGACCAAGCGCCAGAACGACCTCCGACCGAGCAGGACCCGAAGGCTCACACCGAGCCACGTGCGATGCACGCTGATCCTTCGGTATGTGCATGTACAAAGGTGCACCAAAGGCCACGCCCATGAACACGGGCGGGACCCCGTGGAGCAGCCGGTATGGCGAGTACCCGAGCGGGTGAGCTGGGATGGCCGAGACGTTGAACATCTGGACAGCCTGCTCGAGCGCAAAGGGCTCGAATGAGCCGTCGATCGCCGCGCCCGGGTGGGCAGAAGCCTCGAACAAGTACGCCCGCGCCGCCGAGCGAAGGGACTTGACGAGCCCAGCGCCGGCACGGTTCGCGTTCGGCGCATAGGCGGGAAGGACCTCGAAGGAACAGCCCATGTCGAGAGCAGCCTCCTCCAAGGCAGCGGCCAAGGCAGGCTCGCCGTCGGTGACGATGTGGGCGACGTGGCCCTGAGTCGGCCAGTGCTGCTGAATCGCTATCGCCTTAAACGCGCGCCGCAGGTCCGACTTGTGCTTGAGCGGACGAATCATGGCGCACTGGACGCCGAGGTCGAAGCCCAAAAGGTAGCAGGTGACGCCGCCTTTCAAGGGGCGGCCGCGACTAGCGTGCTCAGGGTAGATGACGTCAAAATGGATGAGACGGCCACCACGACGCTCCCACGGAAGGGACTCCATGGCCGCAAAGGTGCGCTCCGTACTGCCAAGGGCACCGGCCCGCGAATAGAGCCGGTCGGGGTAGTCAGCGAAGACCGGCGGCCGCCCGACGTCGCACTCGGCGTCGACATCAGCATCAGAGCCCTCTGGAGCGGTGCCAGGCGAATGCTCCGATGAGGACGACGACGACGACGACGACCCGCTGGAACCAGCAGGCTCCGCCTCCTCAGGAAGGTCGACGTCGGGAACGCCAGGGCCAGCGGCCGAGAGGGACACCGGCAGCAGGAGCGAGCCGAGACCACCCGCGCCACCACACATGGCAGACAA
>JBBAOD010000268.1:0-3408 GCA_040401635.1 Phycisphaerales bacterium | reverse complement strand
AGAGTGCACGTTGCTTCACACCATTTACAACAACACATGTCGGAGACATTCTTGACAGTCACGGTAATGATCACGCCAAGTGCGATGTTCTTGGTCAGCGCGGGATTGGCAAGGAATGCGTGCATGTTGGACAGGACCAGGTTCATGGTCAGAATGTCGGAGGCAGGATCGGAACCGGGTTGGGCCGGTGTTGGCGAACGGAGAGCCGCGTTAGCGCGCGCGAGTTCGTCACGTTCGTCACGGAGTTGTTGAATCTGTAAGTCAGCGGCAGCCTGCACCGCCGCGGTGTGGGCTTTGCCCTCGGCAAGCTGGTGAGCTAGCGCAAGCTGCGAACGTGTCTCGTCGAGCTGGCGTTGGAGTTGAAACATGGTATCGGCGTCGTCCCGACTAAGAGTCGGAGACGCAGGCATGGCAGTAGGCGTGCGAGCACGAAATGGTTGCTGAGGATCACCGAAGCGAGCGATCGATGCGGCAAGCCGGGGTGACATGCGCGGTGCATCAGGAAGATCCGATGATGGCGCGGCGATGACGGTCGCCGAGCGCAGGCCGGATCGCGGTGCACGTTCCGCGAGGGAGTCGGGTATGATGGTAGTCATGGAGATAGACGAGGCACACGCAATCGATCAAGATCTTGCGTGCGGGTGCTGATAATGAGGTGTGATACGGGATTCACGATGTTGAACCCTGCGTATCAGAACCCAGATCGCCGAGGCCGGGCGAGAGTCACGCGCGGCTACAGAGACGATCGAGGATGAGAAAAGTCTTATTAAACACACAGATATTCACCTGCGTATCAGAACCCAGATCGCCGAGGCCGGGCGAGAGTCACGCGCGGCTACAGAGACGATCGAGGATGAGAAAAGTCTGGCGATTCTACTGCACAGTTCTTTTCAAGAGAAGTCCTTGGGGCAACCCCTCCGTGGGGTTGGCCCGAAGTTACGAATGTTCACGTCGGACAATTCATTTGTCCCGTGGCATTGTTCGATAATTAATTGTTGGGCTCGGAGTACACTGAGAGCCCGGATCCGCATGGCTGTACCTCCTGTGCTGAGTAGCACTTCGGCGGAGTACAGCCTGCAGGAAGTGAAAGGTTGTACCATGGTCCAGCCAGCGTGGCATGCCACATCGTCAGTGGGTTACAATGGGAATGGCATGGAAGTGCAGTAGTTGCTTTCGAAAGCGAGTGAAGGTTGCAAGATCAAGCGCCTTCGTGAAGAGATCACTGAGGTTCTCAGTGGTGTCCACATGCACTGCCTTGACAAGCTTGGAGTCACGGAGAGCTTGCACCCACTCTTGTCTAGCATCCACGTGGCGGAGCCTACTCCTGCCAGAATACGTGGTTTGAGAAGCAAACGCCTGTGCGGCAGCATTATCCACTTGGAGTATAAAGGTTCGAGGGAACTGGATTCCGGCTTCATTGCACACGTAGCTGAGAGCAAGGATGTCCATGGTGGCCGTCCCCATTGCATAAATCTCGGCAGCTGCTGATGAAACATCAGCGTGGTTATCAGCGATGCCGGGATGAGCGACAACTGGGCGACCCCATGCAAAGCCGGCGGGCACGTTGTGTGCCGCAAATTGAACGGACGTGCACTTGGAAGACCAGATTATCGGTGCTTCGCCGACAAGGCCGATGTATCCGAGTTGGGAACGACGCTTGCACACGAGTTCGGGGTTGCCCGCCATGTCTGAATCGGAATAAAAGCTCCAGTCGGACCGTGGCGGAGATCCAAGAGCACATCCCGAGTGCCCGAACGAAGAAGGCCTCCTTGGTGTGGCTCAGCGGAGTCATGTCGACGATCTCATGTTTATGCGATATCGGCGACTTGCGGTGTAGACACTTGGTCGGGTCGCGCTGAAGTACGACGTTCATGGAGCGGATGTAGTTCTGCATGGTCATGTAGGTGTGAGACTCGGTCATGAAGATGCCCACGCCGAGATGATCGATGGGATTGTTCGGGCTCAGCCACTTCGGCTCCTTGATTTTGAAGCGTGCGCGGAGGAGTGAGTAGTACCATTCAACATCCTCCTTGTAGCCATCGAGGAGCTGATCATCCGTGTACAACACCATTAGGAGATCCCGGCCGGGGTGGTAGTATGCGGATGGCTCATTCATTCCACGGACGAAGCCGGGGCCGCCTTCGGACTCCGGAGAGCAGAGCCACGATGAGAAGGTAGTCTCCCAGCGGGCCGATGCCGAGCAGGAGCCGTACACGGAGATGAGCTGGCGATAGTAGGTAACGGTGCCGTCGATCGGGTTGCGGATCTTTAAGAAGCGACGCTCGTTCTCGGGGAACGGTGTTGTTTGCAGAAAGGCGTTGGCGATGTCACAGGTCGAGATGACACGACCGCCCGTACGACCGAGGCGAGGTGCGTCACGGGAGGCACGGAGGGCGGCACACCGAACCGTCGACATTCGAGAGACGTTGGAGTAATAGTGAAAGTCCGGGCCGTCTAAGGCAACCTTGTCTTCGAGGTCCCCGCGCGTGACGACACGGCACTTCCATGTGCCGTCGCGCTTGAAGTCAAGGAGAACACGGCACGGTGTAGTGGTCTTGGACTTGACGGCCTCTTCCCAGTCCGGGGAGCCCGGGATGAGAGGGACAATAGCCCCGAGATCAAGCAGGGCCTTGTGCTCGCGATGCCAGGCTGCAGTGACGTGGTCGCACTCCGGGCCACTGAGATAAGCCTTCCAGGGAAGGTCGGTCATGGCAACAATGGTACTGAGAAGATCGATTCGTGCGCGTTGCTCTCCCACAGGGCACGCGTACGTCACAGGGTCCAGCTCCGGAACCGGCAGAGCCAGACAGGCGAGGTGCGCCGCCTGAGCGCACTCCGAGTCGTAGTGTTCAGAGGTCCCGGCCGGCGGGACGGCGAGAGCCGCGAGTAGGTAACCGTGGTCAAGGTCCCACTGTAGGTCCGCCCGACGATACGGTACGGTGGCGCCGTCGGGTTTCGAGAACATGGAGTGCAGTGCGCCAGAGATGTTGAGACCAACGACGTCCTTGCAGCGGCGAGAAATGTGGGACTTGGCACGATCGATGAGTGGACCGGCACTGAGAGCAATAGATGCATCATGAGCAGTGCACATTGTGGTGGCGGCACGTTGTATGTCCTTCACGCGCTGGTTATGGCGCACTTGCTCAGTAACATTAGCGATGGCGGCATCAACGTGTGTGGCAACAGATATGGGCACTGGAGGCGGTACGACACCGAGAACACCGAGGGGACTGTCGTCCGGCGCGAGATAGGTCGTTCGACTGGATTTGGTGGTGTTCCGCGATGTGAGAACCAACGGCAGAGAGTCCCGTTGTGACCGAGGACCGATGGCAATTGCGAGCTCGGAGCGGTTTGCGGCGGGATTGTCGCCGCGGTTCCGAGAGCCGGCTCGAGCGTCCTTGGGAATGT
>JBBAOD010000267.1:2989-3416 GCA_040401635.1 Phycisphaerales bacterium | reverse complement strand
AGAGGCGACACCAGCGGTGGCAACAACGGGACGCTCTAACTTCACGGGCAATCCTTCGGAACGGGAAACTCAGCACGTATCGGCTGCACGCAGCAGATCAATGCCCAGCCGAGGTCTGTCGGCTGGCAGCCCATTTCCATGTGACGCACCTCCGAGGCACCGGGAAGAACCTCTGCCAGAAACATGCCCGTGATTTACGCAACGTCCAGCGCAGGTGCGACTCTTCACGGGAAGAAACAGGGAAATCACGTAGGAACGCCCGAGAACGCACGAGTGACGCGGAAGCACTGAGCCGGCGCGGTTCCTAGACTCCCGCTTCGTTTCGGACCCACGGATCATGCTCAAGGGATAACGACGATGACATTCTCCAGATATCTGCTCATGGCGATGATCGCCCTCAGCGCATTCTTCGTGTACTTGCTCTGTC
>JBBAOD010000267.1:0-2979 GCA_040401635.1 Phycisphaerales bacterium | reverse complement strand
GCTGCTGACCGGTGGCGCCGGTCTGTTCGTGGCATTGACTCTGTATCACCAGGCACGCAGCCAAGAGGTCGCCACCGAGAAGGCCTTGGAACTTTCCACCATCAAGATCATCAAGGATCTGTGGATCACGCCAAATCTCCGGCTCGCGCACGACTATGAACAACTCGGAACGATTCCGGCGGAGATGTATCCCGATCTATCGATCAAATCTTCCCAAGACATGCATCAGGTCGCCTTTGCCATCTCGATCTTCCAGATCTTTGAGGACTACAAGACGATCTACACGCACGACAAGACCGGCGTGAACATCTGGCTCGGCAACTTCCTCAACTGGGCGCAGAGCGACACGCTGCAGCAATTGTGGCCCCGCCTGAAAATCAACTACCAGCCAAGCACCATTCGCATGACTGAAGCGCTCTTCGAAGCGGCCAATGAAATCAAGGCGTTACGTGCTCAGCAAGGACAAGTGAGCTACCAGGACTATCAGGCTGTGATCGACAAGCTCGCGATCGACTTCACGCAGCGGATCGCCCACTCCGACGCGACCACCGTCTGAACTGCGGTCGAGACAACCCTCGTGGATGCTCGCCGACGGCAGCCGCCTCTATCACTAAAAGCCCAATACGCAACATCTATCTGTCCTTCTCATACAGCCAGATTCTCGCCAATCTGTCCTTCTCAAACGGTTAGTTTCAGGGGGACCTTCGGACATGCACCGGCTCGACGCGCTCCAAGAGAAGCTCCAAGAGAAGCTCAGTGATGCCCTGCTCCCGCTGGCCGCCACCAACCTCACGTGGCGTGATGTAGGGCTACGAATGCTGCAACCATTACATACTATGCGCCGTATAGTATGCGGTACGGAGTTCAGTGATTCTCACAACACTGCCTGAAGGAGATCCACCATGTCCCTGATCGAAGGCGAATTCTTGCGCGGTGCCGGCCCGGTGGCCGTCCTCAAACTGCTCGAGCGCGGCGAGATGTACGGATACGAGATCGTCGAGGCGCTCGAGAAGCGCACCGATGGCGTGCTGGCCATGGGCCAAAGCACGCTCTACCCCATGCTCTACAACCTGGAGGCCAAGGGCTTCGTGGTGGCACGCTGGGACGAGAGCGGCCCGCGCCCGCGCAAGTACTACCGGCTCACGCCCGATGGGAAGAAGCGACTCGCAGAGGACACGCGCACGTGGCGACGCCTGACCGCGGCGATGGGCGCGCTTGGATTCACCTTTGCTGGACCAGGGGTGATCGCATGAGCGGCGAACCGCACATCAACAGTGCATCTGCGTCCACCGGCACCGATGGACAATGCAGCTCAAGCATGTCGCCCGCCGCGCTGCCCGACGAACTACGCACGCTGGTGGACTCCATCACCCGGCGCACGCGCCTGCGACGCCGCGAACGCGCGGACGTTTCGCGCGAGCTCACGTCCCACTTCGATGAAGCGCTCGCCGCCGGCAAGTCCGTGCGCCAAGCTGTGGCTTCGTTCGGCGACCCGAAAGAGGCTGCGCGCCGGTTGCGTCATGGCGCCATCGCCAAGCGCTCGCCGCTCGACCGGGCGCTTGGACAAACCCTCACGTGGACCGCACGCACCATCGTGGTGGTGTTCCTGGCATATGCGGCGTTCGGCGTCTGGCTTGCATTCAAGCAGCCCGTGATCCGCTTCGATTCCGTGGCGCGATTCCGCGCGATGCTGCCGACGGTCACCGCGCCGGAACACACCGCATGGCCTGGAATACGCGATGCCCTGGTGGTGATGGGATGTGGAGCGGATGATCCGCTTCGGCAATCACCAGGCGCCTTGGCGGTGGGCGCCACACCGTATCCCGGACAGGAGCAGTGGCCCGCCGCGCGCGCATGGATGCAAGCGCAGCGCGCACCGCTTGCATCCATGCGCGAGGCAACGCGGGAGCCCATCCTCGGATTCCCGGTGGGATTGCCAACGAGCGATGCGGACGCGCGGCTCTTCGGCCGCGATGCAGCTGCGGCGAAGAGCCCCGATGCACAGCAGCTCATCGATTCGTTCCCGATGTTCGACTTGCGGCTGCCCTACCTCGCCACCCTGCGCACGGCGGCACGGATCCTTGCCGTCGACATGCTTGCCGCCGCAGAGGAAGTTGACGGCGAACGTGCCACGCGCGACGCGGAAGCCGCGATGGCGCTCTCGGTGCACGCGCAGGAGGGGCGCATACTGGTGGGTGACCTGGTCGGCGCGGCGATCCGCCAGATGGCGCTCCAGCGCATGACCGCCATGCTGGAGTGGAAGCGCGCGCTCTTCTCCGACGCACAGCTTGCACGCATGCAGGCCGCGGCGATGGGCGTTCCCGACGCGCTCCAGCACGTCAACCTCGACACGGAGCGGCTCTGCTTCGAGGACGTCGTGCAGCGCCTGTACACCGACGATGGCAACGGCGATGGCCTGTTCCGGCCCACCGTCTCGCAACTCGGTGCGCTCGGAGTCCTGAACGGTCCGCAGGCGGTCCGGCCCGATGATTCACGCGGCATGGATGACCGCCTGGTGAGCGCCGCGAGCCGTGTCATCGCCCCGGCCGCGGCCATGTATGTCGCCGGGCGCCGCGAAATGCTCGAGCGCTACGAGTCCCTCATCTCGCGCTACGAGGAGGACGCCACGCTGCCACTGCGAGAGATGGACCATGCCAAGGGAATCATCTCCGACGAAGAACTGGGAATGATGAAGATGAACCCACAGGAGCAGATTCACTGGTACTTGGTGGCGTACCTAACACCCGCGCTCGGCCAACTGTCGCACGCATTCGCCATCGATCGCGCCCAGTGCCTCGCCACCGCCACCGCGTTCGCCGCGGAACGTTACCGTCGCGTGCATGGCGCGTGGCCTATGGACGCCGCCAGCCTGGTGCCGGACTTCATGCCGCGCGTTCCCGAGGATCCGTGGTCGGGCAAGCCCGTGCTCATGTCTGCCAATGGCGACGGCTTCCGCATCTGGTCCGTGGGCCGCGATGG
>JBBAOD010000266.1:0-3460 GCA_040401635.1 Phycisphaerales bacterium | reverse complement strand
CGAGGCGCAATCCGTGCGTTCCATGCATGACGGGCAGTGTAAGAGCAGTCCCTGCCGCTACGATTCGCGCGTGCCCCCCGCCACTCCCATTGACCCACGGACCCTGCTCGACGTGCGCTTGCGCGTTGCGGCCGTCATTGAGGAACTCCGCCCGGGCATCCAGGCTGACGACGGCGATGTGGAATTGGTGGACGTCACCCCAGCCGGTCAAGTTCAAGTGCGCTTCAAGGGCGCGTGCGTGCGCTGCCCGTCAAGCGGGATGACGCTGCACGGGGGAATTGAAAAGAATCTTCGAGCGATTGTCCCGGAAGTTGAGTCGGTGATCGCGGTCACCTGAATTCAGCGGCGGTGCGGCTTAACCAGACTCGCCGGGGCGGATCTGACCAGCAATGCCCGGACCGGATTCTTCATCGCGCAAAATTTGGTCGGCCACCTCGCGGCGGTGAACGGCAATCTCGCGAGGGAACTCGAAAGCAATTCGAACGCGATCACCCTTGATCACGGAAATACGAACGATGCCCAGGGGAGCTGCTGGGTCTCCGATCACTACTTCTTCTCCCTCTCGTCGGGTGATCACAAGCATGGTGGATGCCTCCTGCATGCGCCTCGCCGACCAAGGCGAGCAACTTGCCTGCCACACGGTCTCGCGACCGTTCCTTGTGGCGTTCGTGGCAACTAGCGGCATCGTGCCGCGCGCAATACAAGCGTAGTTCAGTCAATCGGATCCACCTAGCACCGTTAGTGAAATTTGGATGGATATACAAAGCGGTCGCCGGGGATCTACCGCGCTCTTTGCGAGCATGCGAAATAACATCTGCCCCTGCTGCCCAGGAAAGCGGTTTCACCGTCGAACGCTTGAAACAAAATGCCCCCGCGCCGGCACGGGCCGACGCGGGGGCAACGACGGAAACTCGGGCCACCTGGGCCCTCACCCCACCAGCGGGCGTGCCCCGAACAGCCAACCATGGCTGCGCGAAGCTTCCAAACTGCCGAACCGTCCTTGGTTCGGCCATCAATCCAGACGCGTCTCGAAGACCTTGATCCGGTGCGTTGCCATCCTTGGCATCGCGGAGCAAGGCGCCGAAGCGCGCGTCTCTGGCACGCTGGTCGCCGATCCTTGGCTACCTGCGTCCACTGCGTTCGTGCGCGTTCCTCCCACGCACCAACACGTTTGTTCACTTGTCGGCTGGTTCCGCCAGCCGCGGGGTCACACTGTCGGGCGCTGCGATGCGGCGAAAGTCTGCCGCGCGCGCCTCCAAATATCCGCCGCTTCCGGTTGCAGGCGCTCTTGTTCGCGCTTCCAAGCCGCGGGCTCTGTGAGTTCCAAATGGTCTCGAACGCCGAGAATCATGATGGAGCCAGCAAGCCCAAACTTCTGCAACAACCGATCGGGTATCCGAATCCGCCCCGCGCTGTCGAGCGGCACACGAGCCGCCTGCGAGAACACGAACCGTTCAAAGTCCTGCACGGACGGGTCGCCGATCAGCGAACCTCCAAGCGAGTGCGAGAGCTGGGCGAACGTCTTTTCTGGCCAAAGCCAGAGCTGACCGTTCGCGCCAGGCGCCACGATGAACGCCTCTCCATGCTGCTTGGTGTCGAGCACCTCTCGCAACTCTGACGGAATCGCCAGTCGTTGCTTTTGGTCCAGCGTGTGCTCATATTCGCCAAGAAACAGCATGAGAAAGGCGACCTCAGGCGCCGTGAAACACTTTAACCCACAACGCCCCACTTCGCAACACCTTTACCCATAAATTTCTTCAATAAATTTGAAGAGTCCGCGAACAATTTGCCTGCAGCGGGCGTAACGCCATATGAAACAAGTGTTTGTGGACATTTGCTAAATCTGCGACAGAATCTCCAACGCGAGCATTGCCCCACACGCTGTCACCCCGACAGCCATCGGTCAACGCACGCCAAGAAAGGCTCGTGAGGAAGTGAACCCGCGAAACCGCAACGCACTCGACTGGGCGCCCGCTAACCGATCGGATGTGGCCCCTGTACTGGACCGCATCCCGAACGGATCATTCATTCTGACCTCCGGCCACGCCGACGTCCGTGCGGGCGTCTCCGTCAAGTGGGTGCAGCAATGCTCTTCTAATCCACCCATGGTGATGGTGGCAGTACCGAAGGGTCATGTGCTGAGTCCACTGATTCGAGACAGTCGGAGCTTTGCAATTTGTCAACTTGATCCCACGGATCGATCCACATCACGGGCGTTCGATCTACACACTCCGGGCATTGATCCGTTCATTGGATCAACTGTTGATCGCACACCGAGTGGATGTCCGGTTCCAGCGCGCGCGCTCAGTTTCCTTGACTGTGAACTGGCGCGCCATGTTGATCTTGATGGTGACTATGAGTTGTATGTCGGCATCGTCCATCTTGCGACAACTATTCTTGATCCGCACGATCAGGCGCGATGCCTGTGTGATTCTGAAACGGTGCAACGCGTGGCAGCTGCAGCAAAGAAGGCTCCGCCGCTGCGCCGCATCCATACTCCAACAGCAGCGCTCCGGGAAACCCCGAAGCGCGCGCGTACCCGCTGATAAATCAGTGAGTTGCGCTGTTTGACTCCGGGCGCCCCACCGCCCCGCGCTACTTTCTAGAATGTCCGGATGACGTCTCTGCTCCGCACCGCCACTGGCAATTTCTTGAATCCATCGAACCGTTTCGGCGTTGACTACCGCGCCGAAGCTGCGTCGTTTCCAGCGCCGCCGGTGCCGATCATTGACATTCATTCGCATATTCACGGCACTGGTGCATCCACGCTGCTGCGCGAAGCAATGGATCTGTACGGGATCGAATCGATCCACTCCATGACGCGGCTTGAAGAGATTCCAGCAATCCGAGCCGTGCTTGGAGAGCGCGTGCAGTTCATCGCCGTCCCTGATTTCACCAACCCGGATCGGCTTGCCGCGCATGGCACCGACTTCCTGGCACGCATCCGCGAGTTCCATCGCGAAGGTGCAACCATCTGCAAATTCTGGGCGGCACCGCGCGGTATTGATTACGGCATCGAGGCGGGAGATCCGCGCCTCTTGGCGCTTGACGCGCCGCACCGCCGCCGCGCCATGGATGAAGCCGCGTCGCTCGGTATGGCCTTCATGGCGCATGTAGCGGACCCGGATACATGGTTTGCAACCAAGTACGCCGATCAATCACGGTACGGCACCAAGCGCGATCATTACGAGCCGCTGGAACGATTGCTTGACGAGTACCACGTTCCGTGGATCATTGCGCACATGGGTGGCTCGCCGGAGAATCTTGATTTCTTAGACACCATGTTGGCTGCGCATCCAAATCTCAACATTGATTCGAGCGCCACCAAATGGATCGTTCGCGAAATCAGTCACCATTCCGCCGAACGCGTGCGCACATTCATGCACCGCTGGCGGGGCCGCATTCTCTTTGGAAGCGACATCGTTACCAACGAAGAGCACTTGCAAACCGGTGAAAAGAG
>JBBAOD010000265.1:0-3460 GCA_040401635.1 Phycisphaerales bacterium | reverse complement strand
TGGTGATGACATTGATGACGCCATCATTGCGCTGGTCACCCGTGAGATCCGTGCTGCATTTGGCACTGCACTGGAGTTTCCGCCAGCGGCTCGACAAGCGCTGCGAAATTTTGCCGAGCGCGCCAAGATCACACTGTCATCGGCGGACAGTGCAACGCTCGAAGTTTCCTTCGGTGTTGATCGCACCTACCGACGTGTACTTGGACGGGCGGAATTTGAAACGATGATTGCACCCCTGGTGGTACGCACAATTGATGCATGTTGCCGCGCTATGCGTGACGCGGGAGCGCCAGAGATTGATCGCGTGGTGCTGGTGGGCGGAAGCACGCGAATTCCTGCGGTCCGCGATGCTGTGAGTGCATTCTTTGGACGTGAGCCGTACGCGGCACTTGATCCAGACCAAGTGGTGGCGCTGGGGGCCGCTGTGCAAGCGTCGGTGCTCTCAGGCATGCGCCGTGACTTGTTGCTGGTGGATGTGGTGCCGCTATCCCTGGGTATCGAAACCGTGGGCGGCGCAGTAGCGAAACTGGTGATGCGCAATGCCAGCATTCCAACCCGCGCGACCGAGATGTTCTCCACTTCCGTTGACGGGCAAGTCAATGTTGGCATCCATGTATTGCAAGGCGAACGCGAACTGGTGGCTGACTGCCGTTCCATCGCTCGGTTTGACCTGCGCGGAATTCCACCCATGCCGGCCGGCATTCCGCAGATTGAGGTGGAGTTCCTGGTGGATGCCAATGGCATCCTTGCCGTCACCGCCGCCGAGCGCCGGAGTGGTCGGCGCGCCACCGTGCAGGTCATTCCAACCTATGGGCTGACCGCTGCCGATGTGGATCGGATGGAGGCGGAGAGTTTCACCCACGCCCGCGAGGACATGCAGCGCCACCGGGTGGTGGACCTGGTGGCGACGTCTCGTTTGGATCTCAAGTGGATCTGCGATGCCCTTGCGCGGGTTCGGGATGACCTGGAGCCGGCGTACCTTGAATCCCTCGAATCTGCCATCATGAGCCTGAAGGGGCATATTTCCGCCGCTGAATACGATGCCCGTTCGGTGGATGCAGACGCCTTCCATCAGGCCAAAGAAGCGCTCGACCGCGCCAGCGTGCGGATGCATGAAGTGGCGATTACCCGCAGTTTGCGCGGCGGAACTGATTGATGACCCGTCTCGGCGGAGTGCCGGTGCGCGGCGCAGAGACGGGCACGCGTGCGGCGCGAGGGGGCAACTGAGAACTCGCGGCGATTTCACTTTTCTTTTTCAACATTCTTCCTATCATTTACCCCTTGGCGCCGGTGGTCCTTACCGCGCGCCTCTCCATCGATGGCAGACACACTCACCGAATCCACATCATCCGTTCCCGTCCCCGCACCCCGCTCGCGCGCCACGCGAGCGGCGACCGAACTTGGGTGGAGCGTCGAGGAATCGGCATCGCTCTATTCAATCCGCAACTGGGGCAAGGGCTTCTTTGATGTCAATGCGGCAGGCCATGTGGTGGTGCATCCGCAGCGCAATCCCGCGATTGCGGTCGACCTCTATGAAGTGGTTGCCGGTATGCGCGAGCGCGGCTTCCGCACGCCGCTCCTGATTCACTTCAGTGACTTGTTGAAGCAGCGTCTGGTGGACATTGCCGAAGCATTCCGCGGCGCCATTGTTGAGCACGGCTATCACGGCACGTATCAAGGTGTGTTCCCGATCAAGGTGAACCAGCAGCGCCGCGTGGTTGAAGAAGTGCGCGACGCCGGCAAGGGTCTTGGCTTTGGCCTTGAGGCCGGTAGCAAGCCAGAACTTCTGGCGGTCATGGGGATGACCAGCGATACTCCTGAGCGGCTGATCATTTGCAATGGCTTCAGGGAAGAGCGATACATTGAATTCACCGCGCTCGCCAAGAAGCTTGGGCGCAACATCATTCCGGTCATTGAGAACATCACCGAACTCAAGTTGATCTTGCGGTTCTATGAGCAGCACGGCGTTCGTCCAACCATCGGCGTGCGTGTCAATTTGGCTGCGCAGGGCGCCGGTCGCTGGCGGCATTCGAGTGGCCTGAAGGCGAAGTTTGGTCTCAGTATGACCGAAGTCCTTGAAGTGCTCTCGATCCTCCGTTCCAAGGGAATGGAAGATTGCTTGCAGCTCTTGCATTGCCACATGGGCAGCCAGATTCATGACATTCGTCAGGTGAATCAGGGGATCAACGAACTCGCGCGCATCTATACGCAGTTGGCAAAGGCCGGCGCGGGAATGAAGTACATCGATATTGGCGGCGGATTGGGCATCGATTACGACGGCAGCCAGACCAGCTTTGAGTTCTCCATGAACTACACGCTGCAGGAGTACGCGTCCAACGTGGTCTACAAGATCATGACTGTGTGCGATGAAGAAGGCGTAGCGCATCCAACGATCGTCAGTGAGTCGGGCCGCGCCATGGTTGCGCAGCAGAGCGTCTTGATCTTTGATGTCCTCGGCGCCAATCGGCTGGACCGTTTCACGGTTCCCGCTGAGTTGCCACCGCCTGCGGCCGGCGAGACCGAATTGCCACGGCCGCTCGTAGATATTTATGACGTCTACAAGAACATCGCTGAGCGTCGGCTCGTTGAGCATTACAACGACATGCTTGAGGATCGCGACGAGGCGTTGCGCCTGTTCAGTGTCGGCCTCATGAGTTTGGAACACCGCGCGTTGGTCGACAACATCTTCTGGGCAAGCTGTGCCAAGATTCGCGACATTGCGCGTTCCATGAGCCGGCCGCCCGAGGAGCTTGGCGATTTGGAGAGTGCGCTGAGCGATACGTACTTCTGCAACCTCTCCATCTTCCAGAGCATGCCCGACGTGTGGGCCATCAATCAACTGTTCCCGATTGCGCCGATTCATCGCCTTGGTGAGCGTCCGACCCGCAAGGCGACGATCGCGGATCTGACCTGCGATTCCGACGGCAAGATTGACCGATTTGTGGACGACCACGACGTCAAGAAGTGGATCGAACTGCATGACTTCGAGGATGGCGAGGAGTACTTGCTGGGCGCGTTCCTGGTGGGCGCGTATCAGGAGACGCTCGGCGACCTGCACAATCTCTTCGGTGACACCCACGTGGCTCACGTCAAAGTGGACGACCAGGGCGAGTGGTGGATCGATGAAATCATTGAGGGCGACGCTGTCCGCGACGTCCTCAGTTACGTCCACTACGACTTGGCGCGACTCTTCGGCGAGGTTCGCCGCGAGTGCGAGAAGGCCGTCGTCAACAAGCAGATGACCGTGGCGGAGAGCCAGGGTCTTCTGAAGGCGTATGAAGCTGGGTTGTCGGGGTACACGTACCTCGAAACTGAGAATCGCTAAACCTGCGGTGCGGGGCTTGAGCCTGCGCTGTGAGGTTCGAACGTTGCTCTGCGGGGCTTGAGCCAGGCGAGCGCTCTGTTAGCTTCCGGTCGGTTTCCAAAGCGTCGGAGCCGGGGGCAGTGATGTCTTCGCCAG
>JBBAOD010000264.1:0-3474 GCA_040401635.1 Phycisphaerales bacterium | reverse complement strand
TTTCTGATCACCTTGAGCAGGAAGAACAACAAGAACGGCGACACAATGATCCACGCCACCCCGGGCACTCGCTGGTCCGGGCTGGCAGTACCTGCGATCCACTTACTTGCAGCAACAAGCCAAAGCGTCAGCGCTGGAAGCTTGACGTTGAAGTCGTTGAAGATCTCCTGGAACTTCGGGATCACGAAATACATGATGCCGGTGACGATGGCCACGGCAATACCAATGACCACCACTGGATAGATCAGTGCACCCTTAATACGACGGCGCAAGCGCTGACCCTTTTCCATGAAGTCAGCAAGGCGCTGCAAGATCACATCCAACACGCCTCCGATCTCGCCGGCCTTCACCATCTTGGTGTAGAGGCGATCGAATGCCTTGGGGTGACGGGCAAAGGCGTCGCTCAGCGTGTTACCACCCTGAACGTCTTCGCACACGGTTTCCAGGATGTTCTTCAGCTTGCCGGCCTTCTGCTGGCTCTCCAAGATCTGCAAGGAGCGAAGCAGTGGAAGACCTGCGTCCTGCAGCGTGGAAAGCTGGCGAGTGAACAAGCACATGCGCTTCAGCGGAACGCCGCCGAAGGACAGGTTCAGGCCAGCGCCCTTCTTCTTCTTTTTCTTGGTGGCTGCAGCAACATTCGGCTTGGCCGCACTGCCACCCTTCTGCTCGCGCACGTCGGTGGGGTACAGCCCATCGCCACGCAGCTTCTGAATCGCATCGTCGCTACTGGAAGCGTCGATGGTGCCCTTCTGAGATTTTCCAGAGGCGTTCATCGCCTCATATGCGTAGGTGGCCATGGCTCAGTTATTCCTCGCTCAGTGTTTCGCGGACAACCTCATCAATGGTTGTTTGACCGTCGTAGATAGAAAGAAGACCGCACTCGCGCAGGGTTCGCATTCCGTGGCGGCGGCATTCGTGCCCAAGCACCGATGTGCTGGCTTGGCTCATGATCAATTCGCGCAGCGGATCGGTCATCACCATGATCTCAAAGAGCGCCAGACGTCCCTTGTAGCCACTCTTGTTGCAGCGCTCGCAGCCACGGCCGCGGAAGAAGGTTCGGCCGCCCACATCTTGCGGACGCATGGCAAGTTCCATGAGTTGCTCTTCGCTGGGGATGAATTCTTCCTTGCAGTTGGTGCAGATGCGACGCGCCAGACGCTGCGCCACAATCGCCTCCAAGGTTGCAGTGAGCAGGAAGCTCTCCACGCCAAGGTCCAAGAGACGCGCGATACTTGACGGCGCGTCGTTGGTGTGCAGCGTGGTGAATACCAAGTGACCGGTGAGCGCCGCCTGGATGGAGATCTGCGCCGTCTCCAAGTCACGCACTTCGCCCACCAGAATGATGTCCGGATCTTGACGCAGGAAGCTGCGCAAGAGCCGGGCGAAGGTGAGGTCTTGATCCACATTCACCTGGCACTGAATCAGGCCTTCGATGTCATACTCCACCGGATCTTCGGCGGTGAGAATCTTGGTCTCAATGTCATTCAGCTCATTGAGCGCGGCGTACAGCGAGGTGGTCTTGCCGGAACCGGTCGGACCAGTGACGATGACAATGCCGTTGGGCTTATTGATGAGCGTGCGCAGCTTCTCAAGGTCATCATCGCGCAGACCGATGCGGTCCAGCGAAAGCTGAACGTTGGAGCGGTCCAATACACGCAACACCACGCTCTCGCCGAACATGGTGGGAAGCACAGCGACGCGCAAGTCAACGGGGCCGGAATCAAGGCTCATCTCCACGCGACCGTCCTGCGGCAAGCGGCGTTCAGAAATGTTGAGCTTGGCCAAGACCTTCACGCGGCTCACCAGTGGCATCGCCAGAGGCTTGGGCACCGGAAGCATTTCATAGAGCACACCGTCAATGCGGTAGCGCACCTTGAACTCCGACTCAAAGGGCTCCATATGAATGTCACTGGCCTTGTCGGCAATGGCTTGCATCAGAAGGTGGTTGAGCAGCTCAACCACCTTGTTGTCGCTCATGGCGTCGCCGAGCGTGGTCAAGTCAATACTGGCGTTTGATCGACCAGCGGCAGCCTTGACGGCGGCCGAGTCCTGCTCTGCAAGAATGCGACGACCGGCGTCGGCCATTGACTTGCCGCCGTAGTACTTGGCAACCGCGGCTTCAATTTGCTCAGCGGAGGCAATGACGCTCTTGACCTCCGAGAAGCCCATCACGTTCTTCAGGTCATCCACCGCGCGGTAGTTATCGCGGTTCTTCATCGCAATGGTCAGCGACCGCGTCACCGGGTCGAAGGCAATCGGAAGCACCTTGTAACTGTTGGCGGTGGCAGGCTGGAGCGCGGCGATGACTTCCTTGGGGATCTCCAGGTCGCCCAGGTCCACGTACTCAAGGCCAAACTGTCCGGCGAGGCCAACCTCAACATCCTGAGCAGTGACTTTCCCCAACTCGATCAGGATGACGCCAAGCTTCTTGCCCTTATGGGTGGTCTGCTGGGCTGTTAACGCCAGCTGAACATCATCGCGCGTGGCCTTCCCCATCTTGGTGAGGACGCGGCCAAAGCGGCGCTGCTTCAACTCTGCAACAGGAACGGGAGTGAGGACACCTGGTTCTGGCATGTTCAATTTCCTTCAAGCACCGTCAGGGATGAGGCTCGTCGCGTCCCTAAGAAATACGGACGCAAGAGACGAAGAGATGGCATGGTGTGGAACGATTTTGGGGTTGTTGGCAGATGAATTTGAGATGCCACCTGCAAACTGATACTGAGGTTCGGCAATGTGCGGCGCGATTGCGCCGGAATTGCTCGCCCGTCGGGGGTTAGTTGGCCTCGTGGGTCTCGTCGAGTTCAGCACGACCGACGTTGCCGCCCGCGCGGTGCACCTTCTCCGTCATATCGCCCGGATTACGGCATTTATCGATCATCTCCTCGGCGGAGATCATGCCCTTGGAATACAGGCTCCACAGGTGGTCATCCAAGAGCTGCATGCCGAACTTCTTACCAGTCTGAATGGCAGAGTCGATGCGGAAGGTCTTGTTCTCGCGGATCAAGTTGGAGATGGCGGGGGTAACCACCAGGAACTCATAACCTGCCACGCGACCCGGCTTGTCCACGCGCGGGCACAGCACCTGGCTAATGACGGCGATCAACGACGTGGAGAGCTGCACACGCACCTGCTCCTGCTGATTGGTCGGGAAGGCGTCAATGATTCGGTTGATGGTTCCTGCCGCACCGGTGGTGTGCAAGGTGGCGAACACCAAGTGACCCGTTTCGGCGGCGCGGATGGCGGCTTCAATGGTTTCCAGGTCGCGCATTTCACCGACCAGAATCACGTCCGGGTCCTGACGCAACACGCGTCGGAGCGCTTCAGAGAACGTCGGAACGTCAATCCCAAGCTCGCGCTGATTCACCACTGACTTCTTGTGGTTGTGGTAATACTCGACCGGGTCTTCGACCGTCACAATGTGACGTTCCCAGTTGGTATTGATGTAATCGATCATGGTGGCCAACGATGTGGTCT
>JBBAOD010000263.1:1127-3493 GCA_040401635.1 Phycisphaerales bacterium | reverse complement strand
GAGAGGACAGGGCCGCGCTCAGCGGCCGTCCTCGTAAGGCGAATGCGGGCCAGTAAGAAAGCGTGATGCAACAACGCGTCCCAGTACGAAAGCGTCATGCAACAACGCAACCGGAATAAACCGTGCCATCGCATGCAAGATGAAATTGAACCAAGTCGCCCGCGTCGGTCAGCACGGACCCCAGTTGCCGAGCATCATGCCAAGGTCCGCCCCGTTGACAACTCCGTTGCCGTCGAGGTCCCCGGTGACGCTGCCACCCCACCCGCCGAGAAGTACGCCCAAGTCCGCGCCGTCAACGACGCCGTTGTTGGTGAGGTCACCAAGGCACGGCAATACTGCTGAAGCAAGTTCGTATGCACCGCGGTCAACGATTGGCGCCGTGCCTGAGCCGGTATCCGGAACGCTTGGAATGTCTACGAAGCGCGCGGCTCCCAAGAGGTCCGTCGTCACGCCGGCTGGTACCAGACCGTTCGAACCCGAATCGATTCCAGACGAGCCCGTGCCAAGCGTGTAATCGCCAGTGGACGGCGATACAAACATTGGGTCGGTTGCCAGGTTGGATGTTCCCGTGAATCCGCCCTGCACGATCGACCAACTCACGTTGTTCGTTCCACCACCCGCATTGATTTGATTGGCGGCAGTGGTGCCGGTTGGTCCACTGTTACTCCAGAACACGCAGTTGGAAGCATTCAGAGTGCCAGCAGATGTGGTGTTGACGCCGCCGGCCACGGAGGTAGCAACATTGCCAGCGAAAGTGCAGTTGCGAGCATTCACCACGCTGCTGGAAACGCCGATCCAGATGGCAGCACCGCCACCAGAGCCCGTCGCGCGATTGCCGGCAAACAGGCAGTTGGTGTACGTGGTATTGCCGCCACCGTACGTTTCCACCCCACCAGCGCGCGCCGCGGTGTTGTTGCGGAAGATGCAGCGTGTGAAGGTGCTGGTCACGGCGTTCGTGTCGAATGCACCACCGTAACTGCCGCCGTTGTTGTCATTGAATTGGCAATCGGCAAACGTTGCTTGCGCGGAGAAGATGTATCCCGCACCGCCACCGAATGTGCAGCGGTGCGAGGCAAAGATGCAATTGCGAACAGTTGGTGCACCACTCGAGACGATCAAGATGCCGCCGCCCTTGTCTTGATTGCTTGCAGTGGCGCCGTTGGCGTAGCCCGCGCGCACCGTGAAGCCGTCCAGAATGGCGGTGACCGCCGCGCCCGTACCAAGAACAACGTGGTAACTATTTTCTGTGTAGTTGGTAGTGGCGGTGTCGTTACCAAGCAGGTCGCCAGACAAGATTGTGATGTTGGTCTTCCAATCGCGCTGCGAAAGTGTTGACTCGGTGCCCGTAAATCCGCCGTAGATGGCGACGCCGGACTTCATCGTGAAGGTCGCGGTGCGCACGCCGGTTGTTGAGGGAAGGTAGGTACCAGCCTTCACCCAAATTTCGTCGCCGGAGATTGCTGCGGCCAACGCTGTTTGCAAACTTGATGGACCGGCATAGGCATCGGCCCAACTTGCGCCCGTGCCTGCGCCGGTAGCGAGTACGCCATCCACATAGCGAACAGTGGCGCCCACCTGAAGAGACACTGCCAAGAGTGTGAGCGAGGAGAACGCGGCGAGTGAGCGGATCTTCATGGGGTGCAGGGGGTACAGGTGGTGCATGGAGCGCATGGCGCGCAGGAGCGACTGCCCGGATGACAGCGCGCCGGGTGGGGCAAAGGTAGCCCCAACAAGCACGAACGCCGAACGAAATTCTTGAGAACTCGGTCGGCGCGCGGCTTCGACAGCAATTGTCGTTCTGATTGTCTCTCAGAGGGCTTCGCGACCGTCCGAGAAGGAGTGACCCCAAGGGGATTTGAACCCCTGTTACCTCCGTGAAAGGGAGGTGTCCTAGACCGGGCTAGACGATGGGGCCAGGAAAGTAACTGGCTCAGTCAGGCAGCAATCCAATCGGCTTGATGGCTCGACCGTACGCTTCTGCGTACTAGGCGAGCTGTTGTTCGTCATTCCGAAGCCCAAATATCGGGGCTTCGGCAGTAAGAGTGACCCCAAGGGGATTTGAACCCCTGTCCCGTCCGTGAGAAGGACGTGTCCTAGACCGGGCTAGACGATGGGGCCGGTTTCCGAGCGGCAGAGTATACCCACAATGCAACTGTAATGCACGTCATTTGCCCACTGGAATTTGAACGATCCCGACTCGCCCACGCCGCCAAAGCGCGCGGGTGGGTGCTCCATTGCAGTGGCCCCGGGCGCGCAGGAGTCGAACGCTGGGCTGCCTCGGTGCGCTTCCCGGCCGGGACGGAGGTGGTGCTGGCTGGCGTGGCGGGAGGCCTGAGACCGGCGGCCATCCCTGGAACAGCGGTCGT
>JBBAOD010000263.1:0-1117 GCA_040401635.1 Phycisphaerales bacterium | reverse complement strand
TCGTGCCATCGATCATTGTGGATGAGGATGGACGGGTGTGGCACGCGCCGGCGCGCACGGGCCTGAGTGATGCTGGCGCCCCGCCCCGGCCCGCGGTTCGCTGCCTGTCCGCCGAACACGTCATACGGACCCCGGACGCCAAGCGGGTCGCCGCAGAGCGGTTTGACGCTGACTTGGTGGACATGGAGTCCGCCGCGTTCGCCCGCGTAGCAGAGGCCGCCGGATGGAATTGGCGGGTGATTCGCGGCATCAGTGACGGGTACAACGAAACGCTTCCTGACGGCGTGGAGCAGTGGACCTCGGCGAACGGGCGAACCCGCATCGGCGCTGTCCTTGGATCGCTCGCCCGAGGACCCATGCGCTTGCCAACGCTGGTGCCGCAACTGCTGGCGCTCGGGCGCCGATCGGGCGCAGCCATGCAAGCGGTTGAAGACGCGCTCACCGAACGCCGCTGATCCCAACTGCGAGCGCGGCGCGGCGGAATCGGCTTCAATGTGCGGTTCCCCATGAACGACCAGACCACTGAACACGTCGATGCGCCTGCCATCACCAATGCTGAACGCCCGATTGTCATCTTCGGCGGCACCTTCGATCCACCGCATCGACGCCATGTAGAGATTGCGCAGGGAGTTGATGCGCTGCTCAAGGCGAAGCAGATGCTGGTGATCCCGGCGTGGCAGAATCCGCAGCGCGAAGCTGGACCAGTGGCAAGCTCCGCCGATCGCCTGGCGATGTGCACACTTGCCTTCGACACCATGGCGGATGCGGTGGTACTACCGATTGAAATCTCGCGTGCGGCGCCAAGCTTCACCATTGACACGGTACGCGCAGTGCATGAAATGCAAGCCGCTGGCGCGATTATGAAAGGCCCGCTTCGCTTGGTGGTCGGCAGCGATCAGGCAATCAATTTCCGATCATGGAAAGACTGGGCTGACCTCACTTCGTTGGCAACTCCGGTGGTGGTGCTGCGTCCACCGCACACGCGCGCCGATTGGCCAGCACTGCTCGCTGAGCAGATGGATGAAGCATGGGCCGCGCGTTGGCTGTCATGGACACTTCCGATTGAACCAGCGAATTCTTCGAGTACTGAGGTGCGTCGCCGCATCGCAGTGGGCGA
>JBBAOD010000262.1:0-3502 GCA_040401635.1 Phycisphaerales bacterium | reverse complement strand
AGCGCTGGAGCATCAGGCATGCACACGCGAAACAGCACCTGATGCGCACGTGCACCCCATGTGGCGTCGGTTGCAGGAATCTCAACGATGCGGGCCGCTCGCCAGTCGCGCACTGCCATGGTGACGGCACCAACGGCGATCGGATCCGTCACCAGTGCATCGCGCAGATCAATGCGCGCTTCGCCTGCAACGCGCAGTGGCTCGGCTGGCAGCATGGAGCATTCGTATTCGGGCATTGGTTCAAAGCGAGACGTTTCGCCCTCGCGGATATCAGCGGCGTCGGCGATCATGACCGTCTCGCCACCAATTCGAATCTCTACGCGCGCATCGGGGCGGTCTTCCAGACCAACCACGGGCGATTCAGCACCGGTGGTGCTCCAACGCACGCCAATCATCGCCAAGGTTGTTCGGCCTGCCAGCGCGGAACGACGCCACGCCATCACAACGGGCGCCATCCGACGATTCACTAGCGGCCAGGCCTGCAAGTATCGATCCGCCAATTCCACCCGTGGTTCCCGGGCAAATTGTTGATAGAGGCCACGGTCAACACGCAAGTCAACTTGCTCAATACTGCGCGCGATCGCGGCGCGTGAGGGCGCATCCAGCGACATCCACGCAACAGTCCCTGGGCGCACTTGATCGGCCAGTGAGGCTAGTGCGCTCCAGTCGCTGCGGTCAACCGCCGTGATTGCCCCCTGAATAAATGACGCCACTGCGCGCGCTGGAAACTCCACGCGAATGGCCGTGAGTTCAGTAGCAGTCCGATCATCGCAGGATGGCAGCCGTGCCAGCGCCGCTGCGGCGGATCCGGGCAAGCCGGCATTCAGCACCTCGGTGATACCGCGCACGCCGGTCTCCCACGCGTCCAGTTCCGCAATGCGTTCCAACACGCGGCTGCGCGCTTCAGCCAAGGCGCGCGCGCCGCTTGGGGCCGGCATACGCGCCAGCTGCGGATCATCGCGCAGGCGTTGCAACACCCCACGAGCCGCTCGTGCTGAACTGGCGGACTTGGCTTGTTCAAGAGCAGGGCGCAACGTAGTACGCACCAATACCTCACCATGCAGCGTAGCCGCATTGCTGCGCGCCAAGTCAAAGGCACGCTTATCGTTCCCGCGCATCGGAGCAGGTGGCACTGAATCAATGATTTCTAACAGTTCCGCGCTGCGATCATTGGCCGCGGCCGTCACCGTTCGTGATTGCAGTGCAGCGAGCGCCTCGCCGTTGCGGCGGTGATCATTCTCAAACTCGGCGCGCCGCTCGGCAATGCGGGCCTCAAGGCTGGCGAGCGCGGCGGGCGAGTCACCATACAGCTGCATCTCAATTTCAGCGCGCCGCGCGTCGATCGCCGCCAATTCAGTGCTGTCGCTGGCGCGATCGACATCATCACGCATGATCCGGAGCCGGTCCGCTCGTACCGCTCGAGCGCGGACAGCGTCCTCGACGGCAGCCACGGCTTGCTCCAGTTCGGATCGCAACGATTGCAATTCGCTGCGTCGAACGGTGCGTGACCACGCATGCGTTACCCATGACTCATCGAGCACTGGTTGGCTCAGAAGTACCGCCGAACGCAGATACTCAAGTGCCGATGAGACGCGCGTCCCGGCAACGGCTCGCCGCACTAGTCGCAGGTCGTCTCGCGCACTTTCGATGTAAGCGTGGTCAAGGACCGCGCCGCGCACAATAAATATCGCCGCGCCCAGCACGCTGGACGCGGCGATGAAGATCGCGATACGGCGGTGATGCATGGGATCAGAGATTCCCGCGACGCTCCTGCTCAAGTTCAAGACTCTCAAAGAGTGCCTTGAAGTTGCCCTTGCCGAAGCTTTGGCTGCCGCGTCGGCAGATGATTTCAAAGAACAACGTTGGTCGATCCTGCAGCGGCTTGGAGAACAACTGCAAGAGGTAGCCCTCGTCGTCAGCGTCAACCAAGATGCCCAGATCTCTGACGCGTGCGTGGTCTTCCTTCACGCCGGCATGTCCGTGCTGCTTGAGCATGGCTTCAACGCGCGCCCAAACGCCCTTGTAGTAGGACTCTGGAATGTTCAAGAAATCAACGCCGCGGCGTCGCAACTCAGCAACGCTGGCAATTTCGTCATCGGTGCGCAGGGCCAAGTGTTGCACGCCCGGAGTCATGTCATGCCACTCCAGGTATTCAAGAATTTGGCTCTTCTTCTTGCCAGCCGCTGGCTCATTGATCGGGAACTTAATCAGCTGATTGCCGCTGGCCATCACCTTGGACATCAGCGCGGAGAATTCCGTGGAGATGTCATTGTCATCAAAGTGCTTGAACATTTGGAAGCCCAGTACGTGTTCGTACCAGTCCACCCAGGTGTTCATCTTGCCTTCTTCAACATTCCCAACCGCGTGATCAACAAACTTGAGTCCGCATGGGTGCTGCTTGTTGTAATCGTTCAATGCAAACGGCCCGATCGGGCGGAACCCAGGCATGAATGTGGCGCCTTGCTTGATCTTTGGCAGCGCGTACTCGCCAGTGCGGCTGACGAAAGTGTGCACGGCGCGTCCGTAGGTCTTGATGCCCGCGGTGGTCACTGTTCCGTGCGCGTCGGTGGCAGTCACCGGCTCATAGGCACTCTCGCCGCCATTCTTCACAGCGGCCTTCCATGCTGCCTCTGCGTCAAAGACGTTGAATGCGATGTCCTTGATGCCGTCGCCAAACTTGGCAAGTTCTGCCGCAGCGGGGTGGTTCTTGGAAAGTGGAGTCTCCAGGAGGAAACGAATGTTCCCTTGCGTCAGCAGGTACTGCGCGGACTCGCGGCTGCCGGTGGTCAGGTCGCGGATCTGCTCCACTTGAAAGCCAAACGCCGATGCGTAGAAAAACGCGGATTGCTTAGCGTTCCCGACATAGAAGCGAACGTGGTCGACGTCAATCAAGTCCAGCGGATCGGTGCCCGTGGCGGCGCGGTGCGCGGTCTGTGTGGTGGCGGTCGTCATTGGGGAAATGATATCCCGCCCGGCGGTATAACATTTGGTCATGCCGCGCACCTCACGTAATCCCCGCCTGGAGACGGTTGAACCCATCGGAAAGCGAGTTCTCATCCGCAAGGACGAGGACAAGAAGATCACCAAGGTTGGTATTCACCTGCCGGACCGGCTGGAGATTCCCACCATCACCGGCCGGGTAGTTGCTATTTCTGCCGAGGTAGCCAAGGATGAGAATTACCCCATCGAGCAGTACGACCGCGTGCTCTTTAACCCCAAGCACGGCGTCCCTGTGGACTTTGAAGGAGACAACCGCTTGTTTGTGATTCCTATTGAAGACATCGTGGCGGTGTTTCGCGCCGCGGACGCTGGGCAGAGCGAGTGAGCAGCGGCGGGGCGAACGGCGGTGCGGCGAACGGCGGGGGTGGTGCGAATGGTCGTGCCGAGGCGAACGGCGGCGCTGGCCTGCTTCCGGATCCGTTTCCGGTCCCCCGCGCCGGTGGTCCCCTCCGCACTTCGATCCGCGTTCCTGGTTCAAAGAGCATCACCAATCGCGCTCTGA
>JBBAOD010000261.1:0-3512 GCA_040401635.1 Phycisphaerales bacterium | reverse complement strand
TGGATGCCCGCTCCGCCACCAACATTGGCGTTGTCTTGCACCACGGAGTGGCCAGCAAGCATGACGTTGTTTGCAAGGATGCAACTGGTTCCCACAATGCAATCGTGTGCAATGTGCACCGTGCCCATGATGAGATTGTCGCTGCCAACCCGTGTCCAACCGCCACCGTTCTCAGTGCCGCGGTGAATGGTGACGTGCTCGCGAATCTGATTGCGATCGCCGATTTCGCACCAGCTTTTTTCGCCGGTGAACTTCTTGTCTTGCGGCGTACCGCCGACATAGGCAAACGGAAAGATGGTGTTCTGGCGGCCAATCCGCGTGTGTGATTCAACCACCACATTGTTCATCAGGACAGTGCCATCGCCAATTGAAACCTCTGGTCCAACGATGCACCACGGACCGATGTCGGCGGTGGGCGCAAGGCGGGCACTGGGGTCGATGATGGAGCTGCTATGAATCGGCATGTGAGTGGGGTCGAATGGTTTACTGAAAATCCTGGTCAACCATCATGAAGCGAATTTCTGCCTCGGCTGCCACCTTCTCACCAACCAGGGCGCGCGCTTTCACGGCTGCACTGCGGCTGGTAGCGCGCATGGTTTCTACTTCCAGCACAAGCTGGTCACCGGGAGTGACCGCCTTGCGCAGTTTCACCTTGTCAAGTGAAAGAAGCACGGCCACTTTGCCGGTGTGCTCCAGGGTCTGGCTCAGAAGTAGACCGCCCATCTGTGCGAGCGCTTCCACGATCAACACGCCAGGCATGATGGGGGTGCCCGGGTAGTGACCTTGGAAGAATGGTTCGTTGATGGTGACGTTCTTGACGCCGATGGCGCGGCGGCCTGGCTCAAGTTCCAGCACGCGGTCCACCAACAGCATCGGGAACCGGTGCGGCATGAGGCGACCGATGGCACGGGCGTCCATGGCACGACCTTCGATCAATTTGCGCGACTGCCGCTCTCGTTGCACGATCCGCAGCAGTTTCATGCCAAGCTGGCGATTCAATCCGTGGCCAGAACGATTGGCAACCACTTGGCATTCCACAATGGTTCCAACCAGCGCAAGGTCACCGATGGCGTCCAACATCTTGTGACGCACTGGTTCATCGGGGAAGCGATACTCATTCTGGATGGGGCCTTCGTCGCCGATCACCAAGACATCGCGCGGCGTGAGGTGGCGGCACAGGCCTGCTTGCCAGAGGGCTTCGGCTTCTTCCTTCAAGGAGAACGTGCGCGCAGGAGCCACTTCAGCAACGTAATCATCGCGAGCCGGATCAAAGCTCCACGCCTGATGCGGAATACGCGTGGCGTTGGCGCCGTAGTCAAGGTCGTACATCAGCCGCATACCGCCGGGGCTATCGGCAGGGATCGCCGCGATCGATGCATCGCCTTCTTCCACCGACACGGTCTCCATCAATTTGAACATCCGGCGCGGGGCATCTTGTTCCGCAATGCCAGCAGCGCGGATGGCATCAACAAATGGAAGCGCGCTGCCATCGCCGCAGGGAAGTTCCGGGCCGTGCAATTTCAGTAGCACGTTGTCGATACCCAGTCCGCGCAGTGCGGACATGCAGTGCTCAACAGTTTCAATGGTGACATCGCCCGCCTTGAGCGTGGTGCGTCGCGCGTTGGGGATCACGCTGGAGACCAGCGCAGGAATGATCACCGGACGTTCAAGGTCGGTCCGTTCGAACACGATGCCGTGGTCGGGCGGCGCAGGCATGATGGTGAGCGTGGCCTCACGCCCCAGCATGAGTCCCTTGCCGGTGACTACCGCCGATGCGGCCACGGTCCGTTGGCGTGGTGCGCCTGCGGGGACACCGCGTGCTGCGTTGCGGGTCGTGGTCATGGGGGAGGCGGTCACTGCGGGCGTTACTCGGCGCTACTGGTCTTTGAGGAGCTTCAGGAGCGGCTTGGAGAGTTGGGTGAGTTTACGGATCGCGGCCTGCTCTCGCAACGCGGAACGAATTTCCTGTGCCGGGTAGCCTCCCCACGTCTCGCCGGCAGGGATATTGCTCATGAGTGCCGAGCGCGCCGCAATGCGCACGTCGTTTCCGATGGTCAGATGCGGCCCGATGCCGCAACCGCCGCCCATGTGCACGCGATCGCCGATGTTGCAACTTCCGGCGATCCCGGTGTGCCCACTGACCATGCACAGCCGACCCATCTGCACGTTGTGACCAACCTGGCACAGGTTGTCAATCTTGGAGCCGGCGCCGATGCGCGTTGCGGCAAACTTGCCGCGATCAATCATGGATCCGGAGCCAATTTCGACGTCGTCTTCCAGGACCACCGAGCCGAGGTGCGGGATGCGCAACACTGACTTCCCATCAGCGCTGGGGCGGTAGCCAAATCCATCGCCACCGATCACTGAGCTGGCCCCGATCACACAGCGGGCGCCAAGGCTGCATCGCTCGCGGATCACCGCGTTCGCATGGATGAGTGTTCCGCTGCCCACGTGAGCGTCTGGATAGATGACGGCATTGGCATGAATCGAAACGTCAGTACCGATCACGCAGCGCGCACCGACCACGGCACCGGGTCCAATGCGCGCACCTGCGCCGATGGTTGCGGTTGGATCAATGCGGGCATCCGGTGAAACTCCCAGCGCCGGCAGCGACTCACCGGGGAAGAACAGCTCCAGCACCGGGATCATTGCCAAATCAGCGTTGTCAACTTCAATGAGGCTGCGGCGCGCGGCGTCATGACCGCGCACTTCAATTCCGCGGGTGACAATTGCGGTGCCGGCCCGTGAATCAGCCCAGCGGTTTGCGTTGAGCAAGTCACCAATGAAGGTGAGTTCGTCGGTGCCTGCATCAATCACGGTTCCCAGCCCGCGTACGGGGCGGTCTCCGGGTCCAACCAGTGTGCCGCGCACCAATTCGGCGATCGATCCCGAAGTGTGCAGGACGTTCGTCATGGCTTGGGGGCAGCGTGTGGCGCAGCGATGGCAGCCGGCGGAGTACCGCCGCGTGATTTGAACTCAGCGTTCGCTTTAGCGATCACGGCATCGGTGATATCAAGCTCATTATCTGCAAAGAGAATGCGGCGCATGGCAAGTTGCTGACGCGTAGCAGTGAATCCGGCTGGTTCGATCGGCGGGATCGAATCGTTGATGATCACGTAGTCAATCTTGCCTTCTTTAGCCACTGCGGCGGCTGCTTCACGCACCTTGATGTACAGCGAGCGCATGCCACTGGCGCGCTCTGCTTCCACCTTCAACTGGCCAAACTGATCCTGTGCACTCATCGTGCCGATGGCGCCTTCCACTTTCTTCAGCGTGTCGTTGTAGGGCGGGGTGCCAGGCTTGTAGCTCTCCAGCTCAGCATTGAGGTCCTGCAGTTCCCGGCTCATGCGGTCCTTCTCACCAACCATTTTTTCGCCAAGCGTCTTGATGGCGGCTTCAATGGACTTTTGTTCATCAAGCGCCGTGAAGATGCGTTCCACATCAACACTGGCAACGCTGGAAGGGCGGTCGGGGAATGCAGTTGCGGCGGCAAGCACTGCTACGGCAATGCC
>JBBAOD010000260.1:0-3532 GCA_040401635.1 Phycisphaerales bacterium | reverse complement strand
CCAAGTGCAGTGCCGGTACAGGTCGACCATGTCGTCCTCGGCTTGCGTCTTGATGCCTTTTGGAGTGCGTGCGGCGTACACCTTCTTCAACTGCTCCAGCTTTGCCATTGAAAGCGACGCAAAGAACTCTCGACCCGCGGTGCGCAGATCGCCGCCCGAGCCCTTGACCCAAAGGACCTGCGCGGACTCGCCGGTCAGCGGGTCCTTCTCAATCACCTTGCTCGAGGTGTTGCCGCCTCCAGTATTAGTGACGCGCTGATCATCGCCAAGGCGGTTCGAGCGGTACACCAGTAGCCCCACAGGGTCGAGTTTCGCTGCATCAGCGTCGCTCCACGTGCGGTTGACAAAGTTCCGGGTCAGCGCGGTGGAGGCAGTATTGGTGGCGGTCGGCATGGTGGCTCACTCGGGCACGAAGGGCTCAGTATTGCGCGGATTGCGCGGGTAGCGCGTTTCGCAAGGCTAGCGCATGACGCGCGCCGCGGCGTCCCGCATACGCGCATGGCAGGTGGGATCTGGCTCAAATCGGCTGCCCTCGCAAGATGCACGCACAATGGCGCGAAGCGGGGCGGCGTCGGTGATGTTCTCAAGTGCGGCGTACTGCATGAGCGCGTTGCCGATAGCGGTGCATTCCACCGGGCCAGTCTCCACCACGAACCCCGACGCGTCCGCGATCAGTTGATTCAATAGATGGTTTGCACTTCCACCGCCGACGATCACGATGCGTTGCACATCGATTCCTGCAATCGACGCCACCATGTGTGCCGCACGCGCTGTTGCAAGCGCCACGGAGTCGAGCGCGCATCGCACCAGTTCGCCGTCGTCGCGCGGCTCCGGTTCGCCGCGTGCCGCGCACGCAGCGCGCAAGCGTGCAGCCATATTGCCTGGCTCAAAGAGCAGGGCATCATCCGGATCAATCACGCTGCGTAGCGGCTCAGCTGCATTTGCAAGCGCAGCGAGTTCAGGCCACGAGCGTCGCCGCCCGTCTTGTTCGAATGCCGCCTCAAGTTGTTGCACCAGCCACAACCCCGCGACGTTGCGCAAAAAGCGCACGCTGCCGAACGCACCGATTTCGTTAGTGATGTTGGCGGCGCGCGCTTCATCTGAAGTCATCGGTGCGCGCAATTCGGCGCCAACGAGGGACCATGTGCCGCTCGAGACATAGATGTCATGCGCGGGATCAATCGGCGCGGCGAGCACCGCCGACGCAGTGTCGTGGGTGGCAACGGCGATCACTGGCGTCGCTGCGTCAAGGCCAGTCTCGCGCGCGATGTCAGGCAGGATCTCGCCGAGGCGCGTGCCGGCCTCAACGATGGTCGGCAATATGCGCGCTGGTACGCCCGCAGCGTCAGCGAGTGTGTGGCTCCACCGTCCGGTGCGCGCGTCAAGGAGTTGCGTGGTGCTTGCGTTGGTTCGTTCGCACTGCATTGCGCCGCAGAGGCGGAACGCCACAAAGTCCGGCAACATGAGCATCTGCAGAGCGCGCTCAAGCGGCGCGATCGGATCAGCTGCATCGGCCGCAAACTGATAGAGCGTGTTGAACGGTTGGAACGCAATCCCGGTGGTTGCATAGATCGCCGCGTCGCCGAGTTGCGCACGCAATCGCGCGAACGGCTCGTGGGTGCGGGTATCGCGGTACGCGGCGATGGGGCGCACCAGTTCGCCGTCATCATCGACGAGGGCGTAGTCGACCGCCCATGCGTCGATACCGATGGAGTCGATCGTTCCGCCGTCTGCCGCCGCATTCGTAGCGGCGATGGTGAGTCCTTCGATGATGTGCTCAAAGATCACCTCGAGCGGCCAGCAGAGCCGCACGTTGCCTGAGCGCGCGGATGCGGCCGGCGCGTTGGCGAATCGATGCAGTTCGCGCGTTTGCACGCCCGTGCGTGAAACCAGCACCTCCATGACGCGGCCGCTCGACGCTCCAAGATCAATGGCAATGTGTCGCCGTTCGCCGCTCACGCGTACGAACCTCCGGAGCTCTTCTTGCGCGGCAACCGAGCCGCCGCAGCGCTTGCGACGTAGCCCGATGCGCGGTGTGCAGCCAGTGGATCCGCTGGTAATCCGCGCGAAACGCGCCACTCTGCGAGCGCCGTACGCACATCGGTAGCGAACGCGCGCTTCAGGCACTCTTCGGCAGCAACGATGTCGTTGGCAGCCCGCGCGGCGTTGAGTTCGGTGAGGTCCACAAGCATGGCCTTCGCGAAGTACTCCTGCGCGGTCATGACTGTCTGCACCATTGCCTCGACTTTGGGCTTGAGGTTGTGCGACTGATCGATCATGAATTCGATTGGCATGTCGCGCCCGAGTTCGCGTTCTGCTTCGCAGATAGCCAGGAATATTCGGAACACGCGGTAGGGGTCAACCGAACCCATGGTGAGGTCATCGTCGGCGTAATGACGGTCGTTGAAGTGGAATCCGCCGAGCATCTGTTCGTCGGCCAAGAATGACACAATCTGCTCTATATTTTGCCCCGGCAGATGGTGTCCTGTATCGACGAGCACGCGCGCGCGGTCGCCCGCGGCTTTCGCAAGCACATACGCCATACCCCAGTCGGCAATGTCGGTATGGTAGAAGGCCGGCTCGAACGGCTTGTACTCAATGAGCATGCGCATTGATGGCGGCATGGCGGTATGTACTTCCCGCAGTGCATCGGCAAACCAGCGCTTGCGGCGTACGACGCTTCCTTGGCCGGGGTAGTTGGTGCCGTCTGCGAACCACAGGACCAGCACATCCGATCTAACAGCGCGTCCAATCTCGACGGATGCCAGTATGTGTTCGATCGCCCGGCGTCGCACCGATTGATCTTCGTTGGCGACCGACCCATGCTTGTAGCACTGCTCTTGGAAGAGATTCGGGTTGATCGATCCAATGCGGAGTCCGCGCGCGTGGGCAAGGGCAGCTAACTCCAGTACTCCGCCTTGGGGCATGTCCCACAACACATGGATGGCGACGCTTGGGCACGCGCCGGTGAGTCGGTGCACCTCGGCGGCGTCATCAAGTTTATCGTCGAGTGTCAGCGCTGCCGCGTCCTGCAGAAACTTCCCGAAGCGCGTACCGGTATCGGCGAACCCCCACGAGGGAAGTTCAATGGTGAGTCGGGAGAGCCGGGCAGCAATCGCTGCAGAAAGCGGGGCGTGCATTCAGTCATGTTATAGGCTGCCATCACCGTGTACGACTACCCAATGCAGGGATAGATCATGTGCCCACGGGGCCCCTGCGGCGTCGACCAGCGCCAACACCCGCGCCTGCCGCTGCAAGCAATGCCAACGCGCCCGGCGCTGGTACGGCTGCCACGGTCAGTGATGTGGCCGTGGCGATGTACGTACCTTGTGACGTAGCAACATCGAACCGAAACAGGTTGTATCCCGTGCCGCCAAAGGCCACGGTGGCGCCGCTTGGATCTGAGCCGTTGGAAACGAAGTAGTACGAAGTTGCGCTCGGACGCACCGTAGAGAAGTCGAGTGCTGCGATCGCAGGGGTGCCAACATCGCTGAAGTTGAGATACAAGAATCGGTCCGAGCACACGCCATCA
>JBBAOD010000259.1:1480-3580 GCA_040401635.1 Phycisphaerales bacterium | reverse complement strand
CGGCTGTTGATCCGCACACCGTTGAAGACTTGCAAGAGGAAGTGCGCAAGCTCACCTCTGAGGGAATTTCAGTGTTGGTCACCGATCACAACGTGCAGCAGACACTGCGCATTTGTGACCGCGCCTACATCATCCATGAGGGGCGTAACTTGAAGGACGGCGATCCAAAAATGATCATCAACGATCCAGCGGTGCGCAATGCGTACCTTGCCAGCACGTTCCGCGGCGATGAGTTCGACTGACCAACTCAGCCGGAACGCATATCAACGTGACTTATGACGAAGCGGCTTCGCCGATGCGGCGCGCCCGTACTCGCAATACGGCGGTGGGCGAAGCTTCTGCCACCTCAAAGCGTGTGCCGTGCGCTTCAAATGCGTCGCCTGCCTTGGGGATTGACCCAAAGTGCTCAAGGACAAATCCCGCCACGGTCTCGTAGCCATCGTCTTCGGGAATCTCGGTACCGAGCGCGCTGTTCATGTCGGCAATGGCGACACGCCCGCTTGCTTCAAACGAGCCATCCTCCAGGGTTCGTACCACGGGCTGGATATCGGTGATGGGCTCATGCTCATCGCGGATTTCGCCAACCAGCTCTTCAATGATGTCTTCAATGGTGACGATGCCGGCGGTGCCGCCAAATTCATCAACCACTACCGCAAAGTGCACCTTGGACTGTTGGAAATCACGCAACTGTTCGCGCAGTGGCTTTGACTCCGGAACACGCTGCGGCGCCCGAAGGAATGGCCGCAGGCGAAATTCAGTGGCGGGGACACCAAGCAGCGAGACCAGGTCCTTCACATAAAGAATGCCTTCCACATGATCAAGACTGCCGCGGTATACGGGAATGCGCGAATGACCGGAGTGGCGCGCAAACTCGCGGATGGCGGCCAGGTCATCGGTGTAGGCAATGCCCTCAATAGCGGGCCGCGGCGTCATGATGGAGCCAACCGTGGTGTCACCAAACTCCATGGCGTTCTCAAGAATGGTGGCAGCTTGCTCATCAATATGGCCTTGCCGCTGCGTGTCCTCAATTGCACTGACCAGCTCTTCTTCGCCGCGTGCTTCGTCAGTACCGGAACCAGTGATCCGCCCAACTGCGCCGTCCACCACATCCGCAATCGCGCGCACCGGCGCAAGCGGCACGTAGATCATGCGCAGAAACGGCAGCGATGAAACGATCACCCCGGCTGGGTCATGACGCGCAAACGCACCCGCTACTGCGGTGGTCAGTAGCCACAGGGTGATCAACGCAACCAGCCAAGCCAGTGCCAATCGGCCAACCGTGAGCGGCTCATCAAATCCAGCAACAATGGCAATCACCAGCACTGCAAAGGCAATGCGTCCAGCCGTACGCGCGAATGAAACTGCCCACTCCACTTGCTCAAGTTTGCCGAAACACCACCGACCATGCGCGAGGCGACCACGCTCTTCCAGTTCGCGCTCCAGCGCTGATTCGCTGACTTCGAGCAACGAACGGCTCAAGGCTGCCAGCAGGCTGACGATCACCAACAGCGCAACGGCTGCAACGGTTAACGAAAGCGTCACTTGGCGCCGCCTTCAAAGATTCGCCCAAAGCCGGCTGCTTCTAGGATGCGGTCCTCTTCAGCGTGCATACGCGCGTAAGAATCATCATCGCGGTCATCGTGACCAGCAGCGTGCAGCAATCCGTGCAGCGCATAGAGAAGAATCTCGCCGCGGGTTCCGTGCGGCGCACTGGCCGAAGCAGCAGATCCATCGTTCTGCGCAGCACCCTGCCCGCGTCGCGCCGCTTCGTCCAAGCAGATGGCAATATCAACATCCACTGGCTCACCGGGCGCGTTCTGCGCGAAGGTCAGTACATCAGTGGTGGAATCAAGGCCCATGTGTCGCGCGTGCAACATGCACATGCGATCGTCATGCACCAGTTCGATCGCAGCGCGCGTTACCGGAAAACCAAGCAGCGGAACGATTCGTTCAATGGCTGCAGCAAGCCAGGCGCGATCGGCAACTGAAAGCGTTGCCAACGCGTGACCGGTGAATTCCACGGATTGTGGTGCGCCCTGCTCGCCTGACGATGTTCGTTTACCGTCGGGGTCCACTTCGGTTAGCGCCCCGCCGCTGACA
>JBBAOD010000259.1:0-1470 GCA_040401635.1 Phycisphaerales bacterium | reverse complement strand
CGAACTCGGGACGGAACTTGTTGACGATGGTGCGGTCGGCCCAGTTGTTGCCGTCTCCCAGACCGCAGATGGTGGTGCCGGGCGTAAGACCCATGCTGCCAGCAATCTCCAGAAGCATGTCCAAGTCCTGCGTAGTGCCGGCGCCGCGCTCAATGCGCGTGATCAACTTCAGGAGCCAGCCGCTGCCTTCGCGACACGGAGTGCACTGACCGCAGCTCTCCGACTTGAAGAAGCGGCAAATGTTGCGGGCCACAGCCACCATATCGGTGTCTTCGTCAAAGATGGTTGGGCATGCGGTGCCCAAGCCAAGGACGTCGTACTTGCGGCCGATGTCAAAGTCCATCGGCGCGTCGTATTGATCGGTGCCAAGAACGCCCATGGAAACGCCACCAGCGATAGCGCCCTTGAACTTCTTGCCATTGCGCATACCGCCGCAATGCTTCTCAACCAGCATCCGCAGCGGGATACCCAGTTCAAGTTCGTAGGTGTTTGGCTTGTTCACGTGACCACTCACGCCCATGAGCTTGGTGCCGTAACTGGGCATGCCGCCCGGCAGCGTGCTTTCCACACCCATCTTCTTCCACCACTCCACGCCGTGCTCCATGATGGGCACTACTGCGGCAAGCGTTTCAACATTGTTGATGATGGTTGGGCGTCCAAACAAACCCTTGATGGCTGGGAACGGCGGCTTCACACGCGGCCAGCCGCGCTTGCCTTCAATCGCTTCAAGAAGCGCGGTTTCTTCACCGCAGATGTATGCGCCGGCAGAGCGATGCAGCACCACGTCCACTGCAAACTTTGATGCGCCGCGCATCAGACCCTGCTTGCCAAAGATGCCGTTGGCGTAAGCCTCCTCGAGCGCCTTCTGGAAGACCTTGGCTTGGTGGTGGTACTCGCCGCGAATGAAGAAATACGCGGTCTGCATCTGGCATGCATAGGCCGCAATGGCGATGCCTTCAAGAACCGCATGTGGATCGAAATCAACAAGCAGGCGATCCTTGAATGTTCCGGGTTCGGCTTCATCGCAGTTAATGGCCAAGTAGCGCGGTCCGCCATCCGGTGGCGTGAGGAAACTCCACTTCAGACCAGCAGGAAATCCTGCGCCGCCGCGGCCGCGCAGGATGGCGGCTTTCACCTGATCGGTGATCTCGCCGGGCTGCATGGAAAGCACTTTTTCAAGGGTCTTGTAGCCGCCGGTGGCCACGTACTGGTCAAACCAGACGGTCTTGCGCTGCGCGCGATCCTCAGGGATGCGCTTGGTGAGAACGGGCGTCGGCTTGAAATCGGGGGACGTCGGCATGGTGGTCTCGTTGGTGTCTCGTGTCGCGTGTCGCGTGCGCGGTCTTTGCGTCAGTGAGTGTGTTTGTCGTTCACAGGCGGAGGTGTCGGGCTATCAGGCGGAAGCAGCACTTCATCAATCACCGTTCTCCGCAGCGTCACGCCGTCAGGGCGCTGTTCCTCAGCGACCGT
>JBBAOD010000258.1:0-3590 GCA_040401635.1 Phycisphaerales bacterium | reverse complement strand
CCACGCTGAACCGAATCGTTGGTCGCCGAAGTAGTTGACGAAGAGGAGCGCGCCGTTCGCGTCGGCGAGGTCGTCCGCGCGCGATCGCATGAGTTCCACTTCAAACTTGACGAGGCCGCGCACCACAATCTCAAAGGTGTTGGAAGCGATGCATGATGCGTCGAGCGGACGCGAGGACCAACCGATGGTGCGGGCGCGCCAGCCCTCCCCTTCCACGCCGCGCGCGAGTGAACGCACCGCGCCGATCGGGGGGTGATCAAGCGAAATGTGCTGCGCGGTGGCTGCGTGGCGATCCTTGAGACCGGCGTAGGTGACCGAGCGCGGTGGCAGATGAAGTTCGCGAGTGAGGGCGTCGACAGCATCGGGCGTGGTCCATCCGGACTTCGTCAGGCGACACACGGCAAACGGCGCGTCTTCTGATGGAGAAGATTCGAGTGCGGATGCGTAGGAGGAAACAAGTTCCTCATCAACACGGAAGTCATCGGGGGATCGTCGAATTGCCACTGCGGCGCAATGTACGCCCTCACGGCGATGCGTTCCTGACTCAGCCGGCGAATGTCTGCCAGAGCAGCAAGAAGTTCAACCCGGAAATCAAGAATGCCAGCGACCACGAGACCCATTTCACCCAGCCGCGCGCCGCGAAGTCGCCCATCTTGGCGCGCGATGTGGTGAAGATGATCAGTGGGAAGACCGCAAACGGTAACTGCAGTGAAAGCACCACCTGCGAGAGAATCAAGAGTTTGCCGATACCCGCGTCACCGTAGATAAGCGCGACGACCACCGCCGGGACGATGGCCACCAGACGCGTGAGGAGGCGGCGCGCCCATGGGGAGATGCGCAGGTCAAGGAAACCCTCCATGACGATCTGGCCAGCGAGGGTTCCGGTGAGCGTGGAATTTTGGCCGCTCGCCAAGAGCGCCACTGCGAAGATGGTGCTGGCAAGTGACGCACCGAGGACTGGCGTGAGGAGGTCGTAGGCCTGATGAATATCAGCAACGCCTTCGTTCACGGTGCCGTGGAAGGCTGCGGCGGCGGTGATCAAGATCGCTGCGTTGACAAAGAACGCAAAGCCGAGCGCAAGGGTGGAGTCAATGGTGGCCAAGCGCAGCGCTTCGCGTTTGCCGGTGTCGGTGCGTGGGAAGTCGCGTGTCTGCACAATGCTGGAATGCAGGTACAAATTGTGCGGCATGACCGTTGCGCCAAGGATGCCGATCGCTACATAAAGCATCGCCGGGTCAGAGAGAATCTGCGATGTTGGCACGAAGCCGCGGATGATTCCGCCGGCATCGGGGCGCGCGGCCCACAGTTCGTAGGCGAAGCAAGCGCCGATGGTGAATACCAGTGCAGCGACGAGCGCTTCAATGATGCGGAAGCCGCGACGCTGCAGAATGAGAATGAGCATCACGTCGAACGCAGTGATGATGATGCCCCACACGAGTGGAATATCAAAGAGTAGTTGCAGCGCGATGGCGGAGCCGATGACTTCGGCGAGATCGCAGGCGATGATCGCCAGTTCACAGAGGAACCACAAGGCGAGCGATACTGGACGCGAGTAATGATCGCGGCACGCTTGGGCTAAGTCGCGGCCGGCAACAATGCCGAGGCGCACGGCGAGGTGTTGCAGCAACATCGCCATCAAGTTGGATGCCAGGATCACAAAGAGGAGCGAGTAGCCCCAACCGGAACCGGCCGCCAAACCCGTGGCCCAATTGCCGGGATCCATGTAGCCGACAGCGATCATCATGCCGATGCCGCTGAACGCCCACAACTTGCGCCACAGGGGGGCGCCGCTCGGAGCGACCGCAATGGATGAATTCACCTCCGGTAGCGATGGAACGCGAACTTCCCGCCACCATCCGCGGTCACCGAGAGCGTTTTGAGGTGGGTTCGGCACGTTCACGGCGGGAGTGTAAGGCCAAAGGGGCGCATAACGAGCAGATCCGCGAAGGAATGACTTCCCTTGGGCGGCGTCTTTCGCTATCCTCCTCGATCTGCCCCTGTCCGGGGCATAAACATGCAAGCAAGGTAAGGACAGCAGACATGAAGAGCGAAATCCATCCGAAGTGGTTCCCCGAGTGCAAGGTCTCCTATCGCGGTCAGCACGTCATGACCGTCGGCGCGACCGTGCCTGAGATGAATGTTGAAGTGTGGTCGGGTTCGCACCCGTTCTACACCGGCCAGAAGACCTTCATCGATACCGCCGGCCGAGTTGAGCGCTTCCAGCGCAAGTTCGCTGGCGACTACTTCAAGAAGGACGCAGAGAAGAAGACTGACGCGGCTGCAAAGCCAGCGGCAGCTCCTGCTGCGAAGGCCCCGGCTGCTCCAAAGGCTCCGGCTGCTGCGAAGCCTGCGGCTCCAGCCAAGAAGTAGTTCACTGATTCTGAAATATGGCAACCGCGCCTTTGTTGGCGCGGTTGTTCTTTTTGATGCGCGCGTGCATTCGTGGCGCGAGTGGCGCGGGATGGCGAGTGGTGGTGACTGGCACCAAGTGGCGCTGAATCGATCCTGATTGCGAGGCACCTATCGAACCGATCGCAGACAACCTTCGGCACATGCTTGATTCGATGGCGAGCGAATTCCACGCTGCGGCGGAGGCGATGCTCGATCCGGATGTGGCTGCGGACCATCGTCGCGTGCGCGCGCTGACATTGAAGCGTGCCTCGCTGGAGGCCGTAGTGTCGCGATGGGATTTGTGGCGCGCCGCAGAGCGTGAATGCGCCGAGTTAGGTTTGTTAGCGACAGACAGTGACCCGGAGCTGGCGGCAGTGGCGGCGGCGGAATTGCCCGGCGTGCATCGACGCGCGGACGCCCTGCTCTTGGAATTGCAGCGACTGTTGGTAACCAGCGACGACAGTCGCGTTGGCGCAGTGATCTTAGAAGTGCGAGCGGGCGTTGGCGGCGATGAGGCCGCGCTGTGGGCTGGGGAGTTAGTGGAAATGTATCGACGACTGGCGCATCGACGCGGGTGGTCGTGGGATGAAATGGATGTGCGTGATGGCGACGCGGGTGGTGTGACGCAGGCGATTGTTGAAGTGCAAGGCAACGGCGTTTGGACCGCACTTGGTTACGAAGCCGGAACGCACCAAGTGAAGCGTGTGCCTGCAACGGAAGCGCAGGGGCGGATTCATACGAGTACGGCAACCGTGGCGGTGATGGCTGAGCCGGAGGAGGTAGAGAGCGAGGTGGATCCCGCGGAAGTCAAGGAGATGATGACCACCGCGCAAGGGCCGGGCGGACAGAACGTCAACAAGGTGGCAACCGCCGTGCATCTGATTCACTTGCCCACCGGGATTGAGGTGCGCATGCAAGAGACGCGCAGTCAATTGCAGAACCGCGAGAAAGCATGGCGGCTGTTGCGTGCGCGCGTGCATGAGGGTCGGCGGCAGATTGCTGAAGCGGCGCGGAGTGCGGAGCGGCGCAGCATGATGGGGAGCGGCGGGCGGGCGGAGAAGATTCGCACGTACCGCTGGAAGGAAGCGATCGCGGTGGACCACCGGATTGATACTTCGTTTCCCTTGCAGAAGTTGATGTCTGGGGAGATGGATGAGTTGCTTGACGCGCTGCACCGGATGGATGTTGCGGAGCGGTTG
>JBBAOD010000257.1:0-3591 GCA_040401635.1 Phycisphaerales bacterium | reverse complement strand
GTTGCAGTGCCAAAGAGCACAATAGCTGGGGTAGCTCCAAGCCACTCAAACGATGGCCCGACCACCAGCATGTCGGCGCGGACGGCGATTGATGCAACGAACAGAGGTAAGAACACCCGCAGCCCGCAGGCCGCAGAGAGTCCGAGTCCCGCACACAGTGCCATGAAGATCTGCATGATGGGAGCGCCAGTGACGGCGCTCAACCCGCCTTTGCTTCGAGGTACTTCTCAACACTCTTGACGTCGGCAGCGATCTGCGGAGTCATACGGAGCGTAAAGGTGGCACCCTTTTCAACAAACACAACGCGGGTGCACTCTTCGCGAGCAAGCCAGATACGACCAGCGCGGGCGGTTCGGCGATTGCCGCTGCGAAGGCGCTCGCGCTTGAGGCGGCTCAACGCTCCCTGAACGCCGGGGTTCATGCGCATGAGACGAAGCAGCGTCTGCTGGCGACGGTGCTCGGCTGGAATTGCGGTGATGGTGAACTGGACGGTTGGGGTCGTGGCGGTGTTCGACATAGTGTTCTCCTCGCGCAGGCAGGCTGCGCCGAGCCACGTAGTGTAGCGGACCCCGCCGATGTCGCAAGCAGGAAAGTCATTCGTGCTTATCGGTACCTGCGACCCGGCGCGCGGCTAGGCTTGTGCCATGGCACAAGCAACCATCGGCTGGATCGGAACGGGCGTCATGGGAGTCTCCATGGCAAGGCATCTGATGACAGCGGGCCACCCGCTGATCATCCATACGCGCACGCACGAGCGGGCAGAACCGCTGCTTGCAGCCGGTGCGCAATGGGCGGAATCGCCACTGGCAGTCGCTGAGCGGGCAGAGATTGTCTGTTCGATGGTGGGCTACCCACAAGATGTTGAAGTGACCCATCTGGGACCACAGGGAACGCTGAGCGCGGCGAAAGCCCCTGCTCTCTTGATTGATTTCACCACCAGCAGCCCCGCCCTGGCCCAGCGGATTGCCGAACGCGGCGCCGCGCTGGGAACGCAAGCGATCGACGCACCCGTCTCCGGCGGCGATATCGGCGCCCGGAATGGCACCCTATCGATCATGTGCGGCGGGACGGAAGCCGCGTTTCAGGCCGCGCGACCGGTTCTGGACCTGTTGGGCAAGACGGTGGTGCTGCAGGGGCCCGCTGGCTCTGGCCAGCACACCAAGATGGTCAACCAATTGCTGATTGCCGGCACGATGCTCGGCATGGCGGAGGCCCTTTCCTACGCCAAGAGGGCCGGTTTGAATCCGGAGACGGTGCTGCAGTCGGTGGGAGGCGGGGCCGCAGCAAGCTGGTCGCTAACTAACTTGGCGCCCCGAATTCTTAAATCTGACTTCGCACCCGGATTTTTCATCGAACACTTCCTGAAGGACCTTCGTATCGCGCTCGATGAAGCGCGTGCCTTGGGCCTGGACCTGCCCTGTGCCACCGCCGCTGAGCGCACCTATCGGGCGCTTGCGGAGGCCGGCTATGCACGCGCTGGCACACAGGCCATTGTTCACGCCTACGGGTGGTGAACGAATATCCTGACCCCCTCACCATTCACTCTGACCGCAACCCAAGAACACTATGACCACCATCACCCAACACGATATCGGTGCCATCGAGCAGAAGGTCAAGGCGGCACATCCGCCCTTCGCACTCCTGAAGCAAGAGTTACAGCAAGTCATTGTCGGGCAGCATGAGTTGCTCGAGGGATTGATCATCGGGCTGCTGTGCAATGGTCACATTCTCATTGAAGGCGTACCCGGTCTTGCCAAGACCACCGCCGTGGCAACACTTGCGGCCGCCATTCGCACTTCGTTTCATCGAATCCAATTCACGCCGGACTTGTTGCCTTCGGACTTGATTGGAACCATGGTGTACAGCCCCGCCACGCATGAATTCAGCGTGAAAAAGGGTCCGGTGTTCGCCAACATTGTGCTTGCCGATGAAATCAACCGCGCGCCCGCCAAGGTGCAGAGCGCGCTGCTCGAAGCGATGCAGGAACGACAAGTGACCATCGGCGGCGAGACCTTCAAGATGGACGATCCGTTCTTGGTGCTTGCGACGCAAAATCCAATTGAACAGGAAGGCACGTACCCGCTTCCAGAGGCACAGGTGGATCGCTTCCTGCTGAAGATTGTGATCACCTATCCAACGCGCACCGAGGAGCGGCAGATTCTTGACCGCATGTCGCGCACCACGGGAAAGATTTCTGTGAAGCCGGTGATGCAACCGGAAGAGATTCGTGTGGCACGTGCGGTCGTTGATGAGATCTTTGTGGATGACAGCATCAAGGACTACATCGTGTCTCTGGTGGTAGCGAGCCGCGATCCTGCCGCTTACAAAGTGCCCGTGAAAGACTTGCTGCAATATGGTGCATCGCCGCGCGCAACGCTGGCGCTTGCACAAGCGGCGCGTGCCAAGGCATTCTTGGATGGGCGCGGATTTGTTGTTCCACAAGATGTCAAGGATGTGGCGCATGCAGTGCTCCGCCATCGCTTGGGGCTGAGCTATGAAGCCGAAGCGTTGGAAAAGTCCTCTGATGATGTGGTTCGTGCGCTGCTTGAGCATGTCCCCGTTCCCTGATCAGTGCTATGCAAACGTCTGAATTGCTTCGCAAGGTTCGCCGCATCGAAATCCGCACGTCACACCTGGTGAGTGACGTGATGGCTGGCCAATTCCGGTCCGCTTTCAAGGGACGCGGAATGGAATTCGAAGAAGTCCGCCCGTACCAGTACGGCGACGACGTTCGGTCTATCGATTGGAATGTGAGTGCGCGCACCGGCTTCCCGCACGTCAAACTGTTCCGCGAAGAGCGAGAGCTCACCGTCATGCTGGCGGTTGATCTGAGTGGTTCGCTTTCATTTGGAACGCATGCACAACTGAAGCGCGAATTGGCAGCAGAGATTGCAGCAACGATCGCGTTTAGTGCTATTCGGTCCAACGATCGCGTCGGCCTCGTGTGCTTCACGGACCGAGTGGAGCGCGTTGTTCCGCCGCGCAAGGGTTCGCGTCATGTCTTGCGGATTGTGCGTGATCTCTTGGGATTTGAACCAAGTAGCCGAGGCACGGACATCGGCGGCGCCATTGCGGAGGCCACCCGCATGTTGAGTCGGCGCTCGGTGCTCTTTGTAGTGAGCGATTGGCGTTCCAATACGGTCTCCGCCAATGGCGGCGAGCCGTGGGAAGACGCGCTGCGGATCGCGCGCATGAAGCATGATGTGATTCCGGTTCTGATTCGTGATCGCCGTGAACATGCGATGCCGGCACTTGGTCTTGCTGAATTCATGGACGAAGAAACTGGCGAATGCATCGTGGTGGACCTTGGATCCAAGGCGGTGCGCAATCGATTTGCGCAATTGGCTGCGGCGGAGGGATCACTCCTTGATGAAACGCTTCGCAAGCTGCGCTCGGAAGCCATCCGCGTAGAGACGGGTGGTGACTTTGTTGCACCACTCACCACCTTCTTCCGCCGCCGCGAGGCACGGAGGGCACGATGAAGAAGTCGCGCGCGATCGTGGTCAGCATGGTGCTCGGCTTGAGCGGAGCGGCGTTCGGCTTGAGCGGAGCGGCGTTCGGCTTGAGCGGAGCGGCGTTCGGCTTGAGCGG
>JBBAOD010000256.1:0-3594 GCA_040401635.1 Phycisphaerales bacterium | reverse complement strand
ACGTACCTGTTCGCGGATCCGTACCAGGGGAACCTCTTCAGCGTTGCCACTGCGGCGGCTGACGTCAACATCGCAACAGGCAGCTATTACCCCACCAACAATTCGGCCGGCACCGCATCGGACCTGACCGGCGTCTTTTTCAACAAGACGGTCAACGGCACGTGGAAGTTGACTGCAGCGGACGGTGGCGCACAGGACACCGGAACATTCACCACCGGAACGCTCGAGATCTGGCTCGGCACCGACACCGATGGCGACGGGACGCTGGACGAGTTCGACGGCTGCCCCGGCAACGCCTCCTTCACCACGCCCGCCACCTGGTACCAGGACTCGGACGGCGATACCTACGGCAACTCCGCGGTCTCGCAGGCGTCCTGCAGCCAGCCCACCGGCTACGTCTCCAATAGCACCGACTGCAACGACTCGAACGCGGCGATCAAGCCCGGCGCTCCGGAACTCTGCGCCAATTCCACCGTCGACGACAACTGCAACGGTAACTCCACCGAAATCGACGCGGCGGCCTCGGACAAGGTGAACTTTTACGTGGACGCCGACGGCGACACCTACACCACCGCGGTCAGCGCCACGTTCTGCCCGGCAACCACCAACGCCGGGTACCGCTCGTACCTCTCCTCGCCGGTGGACTGCAACGACACCTCGTCCGCCGTAAACCCGGGCGCCGCGGAAATCTGCGACGGCGTGGACAACAACTGCAGCGGGGCAACCGACGAAGGATTTACGGACAGTGACGGCGATGGTATGGCGAACTGCGTCGACCTTGGTTACTCGGCGGCGCTCACGGGTGGCAACATTCCGGACAACAGCGCCAACGGATTGGTGATGACATTCACGGTGCCGAGCAGTGGATTCTTCACCGCTGGAATTTCGAACGCCCGCGTGACGCTCACCGGCCTCACGCACGGCGTCGTCGGCGACCTGACCTGCACGCTGACCTCGCCCGACGGCACGGTGGCGAACATCTTCGTGCGCCCGGGCGGTGCCGGCGACACCAACGACTTCAGCGGCACGTACGTGTTCGACGATTCGTACACCGCCAACCTGCACACCACGGCCACGGGTTCCACCACCAATACTGCGCTGGCCGCCGGTAACTACTTCGCCTCGAATTCGGGCGGAGGCAAGGTGACGCTGAACACAGTGTTTGGCGCAAAGAAGGGCGGGGGAACCTGGACCCTGAAGATCTTTGACAGCGCCGCTAACAACACCGGAGCGCTCACAAGCGCCAGGGTGGAGCTCACCGCAGTGCCGGATGCCGACGGCGACGGTACGAGCGACGCGCTTGACGGCTGTGATCAGAATCCGCTCCTGACCGCGCCCGTGACGTACTACCGAGACGCCGACGGCGACGGCTACGGCACCTCGGGCACCACGCAGATTCTTTGTGAAACCACCGCACCCGCGGGCTATGTGACCGTCGGCGCGGACTGCAACGATGCCTTGGCGACAACGTATCCCGGTGCCACTGAATTCTGCGACGGAATCGACCAGGACTGCGACACCGTACCGGACAACGGATTCTCTGACACTGACGGCGATGGTATTGGCGACTGCGTGGACAGCTCGCAGTCCATCGGTCGCACGGTCACCAGTAATTCGATTGTGCCGGACAACAGTGCCACCGGACTTTCGCTCACCTTTGCTGTTCCTGCCGGTTCGAACGGCGCTGGTCTGTCGGCAGTCACCGTGGCATTCACTGTGACCGCTGCGCATCCGAACGTTGGTCAGCTCACGGCAACGCTCACCGCGCCAAACGGAGCGGTTGCAACAGTGTTTGCCGCGCCCGGTGGGTCCGGAGACAACTCCAACCTGGCCGTTGGAACGTGGACCTTTGCGGATTCCGCAGCCACGACGTTGTATTCGCACGCATTCACCATCCAGAATGCGGATATGACGCCCGGAACGTATTCAGCGTCCAACAGTGCTGGTACCAAGGTGCTGATGAACACTGTTTTTGCTGATGTGAAGGTGGGTGGCAACTGGGTTCTCAAGATCGTCGACGGGCTGACGGGTGGCACGGCCACCATCGGTACCGGCACGCTCACGCTCGCGCCCAAGGTTGACCGCGACGGCGACGGCACCGCCGACGCCACCGATGGTTGCCCAGACAATGCAGCCCTCACCACGGCTGCCACGTACTACGTCGACGCCGACGGCGACGGTTACGGCACCACCACCACGGGTACGTCCTGCTCAAGCACGGCGCCAGCTGGCTATTCGTCGGTGAACACGGACTGCAACGACTCAAACGCGGCCATTAAGCCGACTGCCACTGAAGTGTGCGATCTGGTGGACAACAACTGTGACGGATCGATTGACGAAGGCGTGAAGACCACGTATTACCGTGACGCCGACGGCGATGGCTACGGCACCGCGGGCACCACCACGCTGGGTTGCTCGGCGCCCGCTGGATACGTCGCGAGCAGCACGGACTGCAACGACGCGAACTCGGCAATCAGGCCTGGAGCCACAGAAATCTGCGATGGCATTGACCAAGATTGCGACGGCGCTTACGACAACGGGTTCCCCGATGCCGACGGCGACACCATCGGAGACTGCGTCGATACGGGCGGATGGACTGGCCTCCTTGCAGGAGGAACGATCCCGGATAACGGGTTCGAGTTCCTGCGTACCAACGGCTCGCCGTATGCAAGCTTGGTCTCTTACGCCTCGCTGACCAATCTGCGAACCAATGCCAGTGGCACCACTGCCGCTACTTTGAGCCCAACCATCAAGATTACCGACGCGCTGGTCACTGACGGTAAATACTTCTACAAAGTCACCAACAGCGCTGCGGGTGTCACTGGTAGTTACAACGACCAGATCATCCGGTACGCAAGTCTTGCCAACCTGGCGGCCAACGTCGGTGGTGTTACTTACACCATGACTGGCTACGCGATGTACTACGACGATGACATCATCGCTGATGGTGCCACCGGTCGCTTCTTCCGTACCACGCGTAACGGTGCGGGCAACACAGTGACTGTGGGTATGTTCGCCTACAACACTTTCGCAGATCTCATTGCTAACAACGCCTTTTACGCTGCTGGATTTGTTGATACTGCGGTGGCGTTTGATAGCAAGTTCTGGTCGGTGGACGGTAAGTTCTACCGAACCAATGTCACCGGTACGACTGGCGCCACCACGGTTACGGGCATCAATACCTACAACAGCTCAGCGGATCTCTACAACAACGTGATCGCGTCTACCTCCGCGGTGACTGCTTCGTACGCTGGGTCGGTTCGATTCCTATCCTCATCATCCACGGGCGCTGCTGCTCCCGGCGTGCTTGATCGAACATTCACTGTCCCGGCTGGGCAAATCACCGCCGGGATCTCGGGTGCATTCGTCGGTCTTGACATTGTGCACGGTTATGTCGGCGACTTGACGGTGCAGCTCATTGCTCCCAACGGCACAGCGGTCAACGTATTGGTGCGGCCGGGTAAGGGGACCGGTACGTCAAGCACTACGGGTGCAACGTACAACCAGTATCTCAACGGGTACGCGGGCAATGTGCTCGGTAATGACTACTTTGACGATGCGTATGGCAGCAGTCTGTGGACTGCGGCGTCCAGG
>JBBAOD010000255.1:0-3598 GCA_040401635.1 Phycisphaerales bacterium | reverse complement strand
GGCGAGCGAGGAGCGTCGCTTTAGCATCAGCCGGCCTTTGCCTGCGTCTTCCGCTCGGCGCGGAGGCGCTTTCGGTTTTTAGCACGACGATATGCGTCATCCGGTCTGCGATCGATTGTCATGCATTCGTCGCGAAGCCAGCGCCAAATCGTACTGGCGGCGGGGCCGCCGAGGCATCGCCTGGTCAATGAAATTGCAGCTGTGCGGTCCCAGCCGTGGCGTTCATAAACCGCGAGGACGGCAAGAACGACTTTGCGCTCTCCCTGATCGTCAAGCACGCGATAGTGCCAAGGTTTGCGGCGGTTCATTTGGTTTCGGCCTGCTTGGCCGTCGCAATGCGCTGACCGTCAGGATAGTATTCATCGAGAATTTGCCGGATCACATCCGCCCGAAGACGCTCAGAGGCGTGCCGAAACAGGTTGAGGTAAGCGTCCGTCTTCTTTTTGAAGATGGTCGGTTTGGCCTCTTCGCTCGGCGCAAAGACATCAGCGATCGATTTGAATTCGCCTTCCTCCAGTCCGAACATTGCGGCTTGGAAAGCGCGAGGCGGAAGCGCTGCGAGGCGAAGCAGTGGAACAAGTTCGCCAGCCTGGTTGAGGTGCCGCAGCAGCTTACGCTGTGCCGCATCATAATGCCGATGGACGCGCAGATAATTGAACAGCGTGCTGCGCTTGATTCCGAGCACCTCGGCCGTGGCCTCATTCCAATTCAGCCCGAGTCCAATGATTGAACCGACTTCATCAGTGCGGGCGATCTCGGCCAAGGCGGCAATCTGAGCACCACGGTCGAAGACGTCCTCGCCAGCGCGCGCCCAGAGGCTTGCGATTTCTTCGCGGCGGCGAGAGACGCGGTCGGCAGCAACAATGCGCGCGTCGATTTGGGTTGCGCCGTTGCCGCGCATTCCAACCAGCCGATGGAGGCCATCAACAAGAACGAAGCCCGCATCCCCTGGCAGTTGCGCGACGGAAATGGGCGAATACTGGCGATCGGCCGCAATGGCCGCACCAATCGCCTTCGCCTGCGGCTCATTCAGCTCGCGCAAGCGATCAGAAGGTATCTCGATCGCATCGATCGGGATACTGAACACCGGCATTTCAGCTGGTTGGAAGTCCCCCCGGACCATGGTCTAGGCGACCTTTGCAAATTGGCGGTGCAGCGCGCGGGGATTTGAAGTAGCATCCTTAATAGTGGACAGGCTCGGCCCCGTGGAGACGCTTTCAATGACGAGAACCGCGTTGACGACCTTCGCAGTGCGAGCGCTCGTGCGACCGCGCAGCATGTCCTGCACGCTCATCCGCGCCAAACCATGCGTTTCCTCAAATTTTCGCAATGATCCAAAGCGTTTGCGGATTGCCGCCTTTACGTCTTCAGGGTGGAACTGCTTGTAGTCAATCATGCGAGATCCGAGTCTAAAGCGCGAGATTTCGCACATTAAGTCCCTAAATAAGGACGTTGCAAGCGAAAAATTGCGCTCGCCGTGGGGATTGCGTATTGAGGCGAAGCTCGATGGCCGCAGCCAAGCATGGCTGGCGCGTGAGGCCGGGATTTCGACGACCGGCTTGGGCTCTATCATGCGAGAGACAATGCCTGCCGCCGACACCGCGATTAAGATCGCGCAGGCGCTTGATGTTACTGCCGAATTCCTTTTCACCGGCGAAAACAACAGCGGCGCCAACCCGCTGATGGCCGCCGACCAGGCCGACTGGGTGATAGTGCCGCACTTTCGGCTGAGCGACTTCACCGAGACCAGCAAACCCGAGCCGATAGAGACGATTCCAATCCGCAAGGATTGGCTCAACCAGACCGCGCGCGTCGCTTCGAATCTGTGGCTGACCGATCTGCCGTCGACGATCGAGGGCATCGGCGAAGAGGGCGATCCCATTCTCTGCAGGGACGCCGAAACGCATTACCAGGAGGGCTGGTACCTCTATTTCTTCGAAGGCATGCCGATGGTCCGCAAGGTGACCGGTCCGGTGTTCAGCCAGCTCGGCGATGTCCAGCGGCCGTGGGATTATCAGATCGATGAGAGCGCCGGTCTCCGCCTGGTCGCGCGGATCCTCGGCACCTTCAAGTTGAGGTCGATATGAAGCGGTTGGCAGTGATCTTGGCGGGGCTCGTTCTGGCCAGCTGCTCGGCCGCGCCGGCGATCAAATGCGACGCTGACGGCATGATCATCATCCCCAAGAATATCGCGGCCGAAACCGGCAACGACTGGGCCATCCGGAACATGAAATTGGCCGGCCAAAAGCTCGACAAATTAACCGGCAGCGAGCGGGCGCGATGGGCAACAGACGCAACCTTGGAGAAGGCCTAAGGCTGCCCCTGATCGCGACCATTTTGCGACACTGTGACCGGTTTGAGACAGGGCCCACTTCGGCGCCGCCGAGTTTTGGTGCCTAGCAGCTGCCCTTTCAATAAAAGCGCGCAAATTCAGAATGTTCCCACTTTCGCTGCGGTTTTTGCGGCGCCGTGAAATAAGGTCCCACTTCGGGGCGGTGATGACGATCCCGTGGCGCCGCTTATCAACCTCTGAGCGCTCTAAAAAAGGCCGCTTTTCCGCCATTGAGAGGCTTTTAAGAGGCACGCCCCGCGCAGCGCGTTGACTTTGCGCCATCTTCCCGTTTCATGGTCAAAAGCGGGCCGGACTCTAGACAGTCTTTTGCTTCGAAAGGCGCCAAGTTGACCGCTGTTAAATCCCGGAAATCCGCCAAAAATGACACGAAATGCCATGTTTTGCCGCAAATTGCCGCCTCTCCGGTCACTCTTGTCCCCTTACACCGGATTTGTTCAACGCTGCCAATAGGGCGAAAGCCGCGGCAGAACCGCAGCTGACGTCAAACGAAATCGGCCAGCGAAGCTGCTCGCTTCGCTGGCCGATCTTGAGACTGTCGGTGCGCAGGATGCGCGCACGCGAGGCTATGATTAATTGTAGCGCCGAAGTTCGTTCTTCGCGATCGCCTGACGATGCACCTCGTCTGGGCCGTCGGCGAGGCGCAGGGTGCGCTGGCCGGCATAGCCCGAAGCAAGGCCATAATCCTGGCAGACGCCGCCGCCGCCATGGGCCTGGATGGCGTGATCGTGGATCAGGCAGCTCATGTTGGGCGCAACCACCTTGATCATGGCGATCTCGTTCGCTGCTCCCTTGTTTCCAACCATGTCCATCATGTACGCCGCCTTCAGCGTCAGCAGACGCGCCTGTTCGATGGCGATGCGCGAATCGGCGATGCGTTCGTGCCAGACGCTGTGTTCCGACAAAGGCTTGCCGAAGGCGACGCGGGATTTCAGCCGCTTGACCATCTTTTCGAGCGCACGCTCGGCAGCGCCGATGCTGCGCATGCAATGGTGAATCCGGCCGGGGCCGAGGCGGCCTTGGGCGATTTCAAAACCCTTGCCTTCGCCGAGGACCATGTTTTCCACCGGCACGCGGACATTGTCGAGAATCACCTCGAAATGCCCGTGCGGCGCGTCGTCATAGCCGAACACCTTCAGGGCGCGCAGCTTGGTGATGCCCGGCGCATCGAGCGGCACCAGGATCTGGCTTTGCTGGGCATGGCGGGCGGCGCTCGGATCGGTCTTGCCCATCACAATGGCAATCGAG
>JBBAOD010000254.1:0-3602 GCA_040401635.1 Phycisphaerales bacterium | reverse complement strand
CGCGAGCGGCAGAAGGTTGGCATCATTGATCGCAGTCGTCAGAAGCGTATTGCTGCTGGTAGTGGCGCCAAGGTTGAAGATGTCTCGCGCATGGTCAAGCAGTTTGAGATGATGCAGAAGATGACCCAGCAGATGGCAGGCATGGGTTCCGCGGGCAAAATGAAGGCGATGAAGGACATGGCTCGCGCTGCGCCTGGCGGCGGCGGCGGAATGCCAGGCTTCCTGAGTCGCGGTTCAACCACGACTGAAAGCCCGAAGGCTCGGTTTAAGCAGCGCGGTAAGAAGCGCTAAATCCTGCGGCTGTTTCCCGTGCATTTAGCGCTTTGAGGCAATCCACTCGCCCAGTTTGGCGCGTGTCCATGTATTGACGCACTGCGAATTTCCAAGCCAGCCGCGCCGAGCGGTGGCGATGCCGAAGGGGAGCTGGTCAAAGTCACCGGCGCCGTGCGCGTCCGTATCAATGGCCACCAAACAACCGGCCTCGACGCACATGCGAACATGCGAGTCACGGAGATCCAGCCGCATGGTATTGGCATTCACTTCAAGCGCTACGTTGTGCTTGGCCGCCTCGCGGGCGAGCAACGCAATGTCCGGAGAAAGCCCCTCGCGTGCATTGACGATTCGACCCGTTGGGTGACCAATGACGTGCACCAACGGATGTCGTATCGCAGCCAGAAGCCGCTCCGTGGCGACGGCTGACTCTGCACGCAGGGCGCTGTGTGGGCTGGCAACTACGAAATCAAGTTCCGCCAGCACATCGTCGGGGTAATCAAGGGTGCCATCCACCATGATGTCCACCTCGCTACCAGCGAGCACAGAAATGCGGTCTGCATAGACCTTGGCGACGGCGCGAATCTCAGCAATGTGAGCACGCAACCGTTCGATGGAAAGCCCATTGGCCTGCGCCTGCGAACGGCTGTGGTCAGTCAGAACGATGGTGTGGAATCCGCGCGCAATGGCTTGATCAACCATGCCAGCAATGGAAAGTGTGCCATCGCTTGCAGTGGTGTGGCAATGCAGTTCGGCCTTGATGTGCTGGGTATCAATCAAGTCCTTGGGCGGCTGGTTCTCAAGTTCGCCGTGATCCTCGCGCAACTCTGGCGGAATCCACCAGAGGCCCAGCGCTTCGTAAATGGATTCCTCGGTGGTGGCGGCAACGGGTTGCTCGCCGCGCTCTTGCGGGGTTCCCTTGGCGGTGGCATCTTCTTTGAACAGTCCGTATTCGTTCAGGCGAAGTCCCATCTTCTGGGCACGCTCGCGGAGTCGCACGTTGTGTTCCTTACTTCCAGTGAAGTACAGAAGCGCGGCGCCGTACTGCGCGTCCGCGACGGTGCGTAGGTCAACCTGCATTCCGTGTGCGGTGCGAATACTGGTCTTTGTCTCACCGGAGACCAGCACCTTGGAAACGCCGGGTGCGTTGCGGAGTGCCTCGTGGAGCGCCGCCGGCTGAGTAGAACTGGCGACAATATCGATGTCACCGATGGTTTCCTTGCCACGTCGCAGGCTGCCGGCGTGAGAGATGCGCGTGACAGCGCCGGCGTTCCGGAGGTAGGCGATCAGTTCAAGTGCCACTGGCAAGGCTTCGCCGAGCCGGATCCGACCTCGGGTGGTGTCTAGGAAAGTGAGTGATTCCTCAATGGCCTTGAGTGTCTTTGGGCCCATACCGGGCAGGCCGCCGAGACTTCCGGCAGCTAATTTCGTACGCAGGGTGTCGACCGAATCAACGCCGCCTTCGGTCCACAGTGTGCGCACTCGCTTCGGCCCCAAGCCAGGAATCTGCAGGAGCGCGGGGACGCCGGCAGGGATCGACGCGAGCAGTTCCTCGCGCTCGGCCACCTTGCCGGTGGTCACAAATTCAAGAATCTTCTTGGCGCTTGAGTCGCCGATACCGGGAATATCTCGCAGGCGTGCTGGATCCGTGCGCGCGAGTTCTGCAAGGTCTTCGCCAGCTTCTTCAAGCGTGCGCGCGACTTTGCGGTTGGCATTGACCTTGAATGCGTTGGCCCCTGTGAGGTCCAAGACGTCCGCAATTTCCGCGAAGATGCGGGCCAGTTCCATGTTCTTACTCACCGGAATCTCCTCAGGCGCGTTCGCGCAATGCCTTGGCCACGTGCTCCAGAAGTGCAGCATCTGGAAGTGCATACGGCCTGAATTTCTCAAGAAGCCCCGACTCTTCGTTGGCAAGCAGCGCGCGGTGGAAGCCCAATCGACTGGCGGCGGGGCCATCGATCAACGTGCTGGAATCGGTGACGCCCATCTGGAAGAGCACCTTGTTCTCAAGTTCGCGCAGTGAATTGCGATCAACGGTGCGCTGCAGGTTGGCAAGCGTGTCGGCCCACAGAATGCAGTGGATTCCAACCAGCGGACCCTCCTTCAAGAGGAGCGCGAGCACCTTGTCTGGGGTCGGCGCACCATCGCCACCCGATGAGAAGCTGTAGTCATCTTCCGTGCGGCGCAGCGAACGGAATCGATGCACGCCATTCACCAAGAGGAACATGCCCGGGGCATCGGATCCGCCGTCCGCATTTCGGCGCGCCAGTTCTTCACCGAGTGCAATGATGGCGTCGCCCACATCGCGGAACGAAGGAATCTGTACATCATGCGGGAGCGCGGCGCGCACGCCTGCAAGCATTCCGTGCAGGCGGTCGTCAGGTGTAGTTCCATCAAGGACAACGATCCGCGTCCCGGCCGCTGGCGTCTGGGCGGCAATGGAAATCATCGCCATCGCCATGAGCGCAGCCGCGCTCTCGTCGCGCTGACCAACCACGGCGATGTTGGAACCACTGCGGCGGACCAATGCCGTGTGCGTTGGATCCTTGATGCTGACTGCATCGCCAAACCACACCTTGGGAGCGAATGACTGACGTCCAGGAGCGCCCGCAGCAAGCGCAGCCAACAGCGGTCCATTTGCCCACGGATCCGCGGGCTGGTTGCCTTCAAAGACGATGGGCTTTGGTCGCGGCGCGCTGGTGTGGGTGCTGTCGGTGGCAGTCACCAGGCGCAATTGTGCGTCGCGTTCTTCGTCACCGATCCAGACCACTTGGAACGGGCTGTTGCCTTCCAACAATCCGCCGGCGTCGTTGTAGATGGCCTCGCCGGGGCGCGTCAGTAACCGCGCTGCCGTGTTGTCGTCGGAGAGAATCAGTTGGCTATCGGTTTCCGTGCACTGCAAGGCAATGCGAACGCCCATCTGGCCCATGGTGCTTCGGGCGATGCTGTAAGCGCCGCCGAGGGTCTGACTGCCGAGCACCACATGCATGCCGAACGCTCGACCTTGGCGAACCAGGCGGTCCAACAGGAGCGAAGAGTCCTGCGCCACCTTGTCATCTTCAATGAACAGCTCTTGGAACTCGTCGATCACCAAGAGGCAACGCGGCATGCGTTCCGGGCGCTTGAGGGCGCGCCAGTCAGTGAGGTTTTGCACATTTGCGGAGCGATAGAGTTCGCCGCGGCGACGCAGCTCATCATCCAGGCCTTGCAAGACGCTCAGGCCAAATTCACGATCACTCTCAACGGCCACCGCGCGTGCATGCGGCAGGGCGCTTGCGGCATACGCCTTAAATTCAACGCCCTTTTTAAAGTCAACCAGCCAGAATTCAACT
>JBBAOD010000253.1:0-3617 GCA_040401635.1 Phycisphaerales bacterium | reverse complement strand
CGGCGCACCAGGTGACGCGCGCGGCCGCGCTCTTTCTTTGCACCAATGCGGGTCGGGTCGCGCCGATCGTCGGCGATCGATTGCATTCTCGCCATGAATTCCGGACGTCTTTGCAGAATTGGCATGACGCTTGCCCGTGGAAGTTGTAGGAGCACTGTCCCCGACTCAGAAGCAAAGACATCAGCGCTTCGTGCCGCCTGGGTGATGAGTGCTATCTCCCCAAAGTGGGCGCCCGGCTCAAAGTTGATTCGTTCCCCGGACGGTAGGTTCAGGTGGCAGGCGCCGCTGACCACCACGAACATGGCATCGCAGACGTCTCCGCGGCGAATCACCATAGCTCCAGGAGGGTATGCCTTCTCTGAGGTAGCGCGCGCCAGTTCCTTGCGTTCCAAGGCGGTGATGCTGCCTGCATCAAAGAGCGAGCAGGCGAGTAGCCCATGTTCAGCATGCTCGATCCGCTGGCGTGTGGCAGCGGCGCGCTTTGCATCCTCGTCGGTGGAAGCCATGCGGATCGTACGGATGGGGAACGGAATCTCAATACCAGCGTCGGCCACCGCGTACCACAGGCGAGTACGGACTTGGTCGAGTGTTGCATCGCGGACATCAAATCCATCCACCCAGAACCGCAGGTCGTATTGCACCGCCGAGTCCCCAAAGTCTGCTAGCCACACCGCGGGTGCCGGCGTGCGCAGCACATTTGCTTCACTCAGTAGCACCTTCATAGCAATGTCTTTAAACACCGCTGGTGGCACTTCATAGGAGATACCAATCTTGATCGATTGCCGCAGATGGGAATTCGGCTGATCAAGGTTCATGAAATCCTTGGTCAGTACAGCGCTGTTCGGTAGCACCAACATTTGGCCGTCACGTGTGATGATGCGGGTGGTAGCAAGTGTGCTGTCAAACACGGTTCCAACGGTACCGCCATGTCCGAGCTGCACCGTGTCGCCCCTTCGGAAGACGCGCGACGACTGCAACCCGTAACCGGCAAACATATTGCCAAGCGTGGATTGCATGGCCAATCCGACAATGAATACCGATGCGCCACCGATGGAAAGAATTGCCGTGCGCATGGGCAGGGTGGTGGCAAAGTGCACTTCGTAAATCACCACGCCGGAAATCAGCATGATGATGACCCACAGCGCGGTGCGTTGAAAACGCAGCAACGCCTCGTTATCGCGCGCCACGCGCCATGCATCCAGGCAGCGCACGAAGAGTCCGGCGAATACTGACGCCGCCGCAAATTCTGCAAGCGTGCGCATCAACGGAATTTCCACCTTGGCGTATCCGGTGCCGTCGGTTGCATTCACGGTGAGTGGGATTGCAAAGTCAACCTCAAGCCACGTCAGGAAGCCCAAGACCGCTGCCAATGCCATGGACATACCCAAGCCAGCAAGATCACCACCTGATTGGCGAAACAGGCGAATACTGACCAACGCCATGTACGGAAACCCGACCATGGCAATGATGTCAAGTACGGAAGTTGGCTCAGGGAGTGCGGCGGTATCCATGGTGATTCAAGGATCCCACAAATCGCCGCTTCGCGCACGCCTCCTGGCTGCTCAGCGAGTCCTCGGTGAAGCGCATTGGGACCGCTACGCAATGATCCCGGAATGCACGTTCCCCTTGACATCGGTCAGTCGGAAATCGCGTCCGGCCCAGCGGTACGTGAGCCGTTCATGGTCCATTCCCATGAGGGCAAGCAGGGTGGCGTGCCAGTCATGGATATCCATCTTGCCATCCACTGCTTCGATCCCGTGCTCGTCGGTTGCGCCGTAACTGGTGCCGCCCTTGACGCCTCCGCCCGCGGCCCACATGGTGAAGCCCTTACTGTTGTGATCGCGCCCGTCAGCGTTCTGCGCATAGGGTGTGCGGCCAAATTCGCCGCCCCATACCACCAACGTCTCGTCCAACATCTTGCGTTGCTTGAGATCAGCAAGCAGTGCGGCGATGGGTCGATCGATCTGCCCGGCTTGCTTCTGTAGGTCGGCCTTCAGGTTGCGGTGGGTATCCCAACCGCCGTGATTCACCTCAATGAAGCGAACTCCCTTCTCAGCAAAACGGCGGGCAAGTAAGCACTGTCGCGCAAAGTCATCATTGCCGTTACCAGCGCCAATGCCATACATCTCCAGGGTCTTGGGCTTCTCATCAGAGATGTCCATGAGGTCAGGCATTTCAGCTTGCATGCGGAACGCCAGTTCGTAGCTCTCAATCACGCCTTCGATCTGGTCATCGGACTTGTCGCGCTTGAGTCGCTCCTTGTTCAGGCGCTGCACTAAGTCCAGTTGCTCGCGCTGCGCAGCCGTGGTGAGCGAACTGTTGCGCAGGTTGGGCATGCCACCATCGCCACCGTTGCGGCGCGCGGTGCGTTCCATTCCAACGCGCGTTCCTTGGTACACGGCGGGCAAGAAGCCTGAGCCATAGTTCTGTGCGCCCCCATTTCCTGAGGGCGGATTGAGCGTGATGAAGCCCGGCAGGTTTTGATTGACAGTACCCAACCCGTACAGCGTCCACGCTCCGAATGATGGCCGGACAAACTGGAAGCTGCCGGTATGCATCAACACCGAGGCCTGCGCATGTGCAGGCACCGCCGTATTCATGCCGCGCAACAGGCACATGCTGTCGGCGTGCTTGGCAGTCTCGGGCATGAGTTCACTGATCCAGAGACCGCTCTTGCCATGTTGATTGAATTTGAACGGACTCGCCAGCAACTGAGCGCCTGCGCGCACGCCACCAAGGCTCTTGCCGTTGTCAGTAATGAGTTGCGGCTTATAATCAAAGGTGTCCACATGGGACGGCCCGCCCGACATGCACAAGAAGATCACCCGCTTCGCCTTCACGGGATGGTGCGGAGCCTTGGGCGCCAGCGGATTGCTGTCATCTTCATCACCCGCGCCAAAGAGCCGTGGGGCAGCCGCCGCTTGGGCGGACATGCCAGCAAATGCCAGCAATCCAAAGCCACAGGAGATGGCGCGCAGTGCTTCGCGGCGCGTTGAGGTGAGAATGCGATTGTTGCACAGATCCATATGAGTGCTCCTACTCCACCATCCGGAATTCAGCCGACTGAAACAACGCCTGACAGAACGCAGACCACGAAGATTCTTCAAGTCGCTTGGCTTCACCCTTGGCTTGCCGTGCTGACTTGCCGCTTTGCGCTGCTACAAAGTCTTTGAAGAAGCTGCGCACCGCTGTGATTTCTGTTTGAGTTGGCTTGCGGCCAACGCACACTTCAAACGCGCGTTGGATGCGATCCGACTCCGTGGACTGCTCAGAAAGCAAACGCCGCGCCATCATGTTGGCAGCTTTGGTGACGCGCTCGCTGTTCATCATGAAGAGCGCCTGCGTTGGAACGCTGGTCTCGTCGCGATCGCCAGAAACATAGGCGGGCTCTGCAAAGTCAAAGACATCAAGCATTTCATCCACATGGTCGCGCATCACTGGCAAATACACGGATCGCACTGGTTGATCAATAGCCGCTTGCGCTGCAACAACCGGATTGCGATCAACACCCTCTAAGTAGTTCACCGCCGACCCAACCGGCGGTGTGAGCTGCAGGGTTCCCGCAGCCATCAACATGGCATCGCGGATTGATTCAGCCTCCAGGCGTCGCTTGGGCA
>JBBAOD010000252.1:0-3617 GCA_040401635.1 Phycisphaerales bacterium | reverse complement strand
TGAGATCCGCGAACCAATCGTCAAGATTGAAATCATCTGCCCCAATGACAACATCGGTGACTTGATGAAACTCTGCGACGCTCGTCGCGGCTGCTTCCAGAGCCAGATGGCGATCGGTGAAGATCGGCAGATGCTCATCTATGAACTGCCGCTTGCAGAAATCATTTATGACTTCTACGACAAGTTGAAGAGCGTTACTCGCGGCTACGGCACGATGGATTATGAAATCATCGCCTTCCGCGCAGACAACTTGGTGAAGGTGCAGATCTCGGTGAATGCCGATCCCGTTAAGGCGCTCGCCATGATTTGCCACCGCGAAAATGCGGACCAGCGAAGCCGGTCGATCTTGGCGAAACTCAAGACGCAGATCGATCGCCATCAGTTTGAGATTCCGCTGCAGGCTGCCATCGGCGGCAAGATCATTGCTCGTGAGAGCATCAAGTCAATGCGCAAGAACGTCATTGCGAAGTGCTACGGCGGCGACATCAGCCGCAAGCGCAAACTGCTTGAGAAACAGAAGGCCGGTAAGAAGCGAATGAAGCAGATCGGCTCGGTGTCGATCCCACAGGAGGCCTTCATGGCCATCCTTGATCAAGGCGACTAAGAAACTCTATCCATGCGCAACACAGAACGCGTCATCGTCTATTCCGCCCTCGCTGGCATCGCCGCTATGAGTTTCCTGCGCGGCGCCGAGCGCAACGCATCGGCTGTGTCAGAGCCAACACCCTCGGATTTGGGGCCAGCCGACGCGGTGATTCTCACGGGGAAAGACACCAATCTCACCCTGCGCAATGTTGAAGGTCACCTGGCATTCGGCGAGCAAGCCACTCAAAAGGCGTGGTCCATCGGAGCGGTCGGCAGCGACAAGATCATGAAGCTCCTGCTCAAGAGCGAGCGCTTTGAAGACGAGCGCAAGCGCCTCGAAGAGACCGCCAAGAGCAAGGACGAGGACTTCCGCAAGCGCTACACCGAACTCGAAACCAAGTACAAGGATGTTGACCCCAAGGCCCCGGGCTTTGAGGGCGGCCGCCAAGAAGTCGAGGGCTTCTTCAAGGAAGTCGAAGCATGGCGCAAAGAGATCGGCGAGAAACTCGGCAAGTTGCAAGCAGAGCAAATCGAGAAGGCCTACCGCGAAATGACCGCCGCGACCGACGTTGTTGCCGATCGCAACAAGGTTGACATTGTGCTGCGCTTCGTGCCAACCAGCCAGCCCTTCACCAGCAACAGCCCAGCTGATGCCATGTTGCAGGTGCAGGTCCGAACCTTCTTGCATTACCCAGAGACCATCGACCTGACCCCGGAACTCATCAAGGAACTGTCGCTCAAGGATGAGTGATCAAGGATGAGTGATCGATGGTGCGTGCTCGGTTGATGGCGGTGTTACACTACGACGATGTCTGATCCGGGGAATCATGATCAAACGTCCATGACTGCCTGTGGCATTCGACGCCTGCGCCTGCTGCGGTGCGTTGGTCTCACAGCTGCGCTTGTGGCGTCGTTCGGGGCATACGCCATCCAAGACCACGCCCTGCCTGCTGGGCCATGGTCCCACCATTACGAGAGCGCACTTGCTGACACCTTTAGTGGCCCGATCGCGCGACTGGCGCCACTCCTGCTCAAACTCAATCAAGATGAAGTGGCTTTGCTCACTCGGATGCTCGCCGACTATCACGCAACGATGGAAGTGAAGCTCCAGACCTGGCGACGCACAAAGATCGAGTGGGACCAAAGGATGAGCTCTGTCGATGGACCGGGTGGGGTATCCGGCTGGCTTCGCCTCTGTGTACAACGCGAGATCGCGCTTGCGCCGATTGCGGACGAGCAAGCAGCGGCCGAACGAGATCTCTTGGATGCTGTCCGCCGCAGTTTTTCCGATGGTCATGCGGATCAATGGCCCCGATTCGAGTACGCGGTGGTCTTCGCCACTAGCCCTATACCGGGCGCGCACATCGCCACGGGCTCGATCGATCTTGTCGCGCTGCTCGACACAGTCACCGCGTGCTTCCCCAATTCACCCACTCACGCGGCAGAGTTGGAAGCGCTCGTCGTCCAGTACTGCGACATGTATGTTCGGTTGGCAGATCGATTGCGTACCAATGAAGTCCGCGTCATGCGAGCAACTTCAAGACGACTGCTTCGACAGCTCGAACAGCCGCCTCGTGGGCTCGACTCGAACGTTACAAGTGAACCACTTACCCGACGCGCCACAGAGGCGTTGCCTAAGATCCGCCGCGGTGCGCTCAAACTAACAAGCCTTGTCTTGACATCACTCCAGCGCTTTTCAACAGCACTTGAAGAGCCTGCGTCGAGCGAATTGCGGCGTAGATTTTGGACGGAAATAGCGAGTCGCTGTCAGTTCGTCTTTTGGCCACCTGCCATTGAGGAGTTTCGGCAGACCATCTTGGCCGTCGCCGATCAAGAGCAACGCGAAGTACTGGTTGCGTTGTTCGAGGCCGCCTATCGCGCGGCGCTCGATCGAGTGACGGCCGACGAGGCTTGGCTTCGAGGCGTGTGTGATGCATCGTTCTCTGGTTCCGGCGGACAGAGCGATGCCGATCAAGCACTACGTGCGCGCCAAGAGCGCGGCTGCGAACTCCTCAACCTTCTATGCAAGCAAGCGCTCGAAGTGATCACGATAGAGAATCGTTCCAAACTCAAATTGCCAAATTTTAGGATCGCCCCAACTGCGGCGGTCGGCGATGTAACTAAGTAACACGCAAGTCGAGGAGATGCAAATTTGCAAAGCGACATACGGAGAACTCGGTTGCCCACTGGGGCTTGTGTCATTTGCGGAATGTGATCGTGTCCAGTCGGCATAGGGCGGCCCGTTCCGGAGTGCGGCGACCGATCCAGCAATGAGATATGACGCAGTCACTCATGACAGCGGCGACGGAGGAAGGAATGCGATTCAATCGCTCTCGACCGAGAATGGCGCATGGAAGTGACGCGGTCCGCTGTCATCGCTTGGCAATCTCCAAATATTGACGGTGGTGCGACATGAAGCGATGTCGGGAGGCCACGGAATCGCATAGCAGCGGTAACGGTGCACATCGCACTCCACGTCCCACTGTATTGGCAACCAGAATGCCCCAACGATCATCGTACCCATTGGCTGCGGTAAAACCACGAACGGCGTCAGCTCCGCTTCCGGGAGGAAGCACAGCGCCGCATCGGCCTCAGCGAGCGAGCCAAAGCTCCCTTGAATGAGCCGCTGCCACTGCGAAGCACCAAGCTGCACTTTCGATGATTGATTCAGCGCTGCCGCGAGTTGATCGGTCGACACCGTCTCAATCGGTTCGGCACACTGCTGAACCGCATGGGCGATGTGAAGTGCGAATTGTCTCTTTGTTGGCCATGGGCACCCTTCCGCCACTGATCCCTCGAACCGCCTTGAGGTTGCACGCATCACGGCTACACCGACGCGCTCCGATCGCACCCCTTGCGACTCCATTGGATCCAACATTGCAAGCCGCAGCAAGCCCCCGTTGTCTTCTGTCGTAATCTCTCGAAGCACGCGGTTCTGAACACCCGGCGGTGCGACTGCTCGAAGTGGTGAGCGGCTGGCCGCCATCGCGACGGTCGCAATCTCATCACCGAGCGGCAGAACGAGCCGTACT
>JBBAOD010000251.1:0-3653 GCA_040401635.1 Phycisphaerales bacterium | reverse complement strand
CCACCCCCACCCCGCACACCAGCGAGACGAGACCGACGGCCACCCGCGCCAGCACTCCACCGTACACCCGTTGCAGGTAGTTCCTGCACTGCTCGTCGGTGAAGACGTCAAGTTCTGGAAACGCCCGGTAGATCGGTGACGCAATGAAGCGCATGGTTTGTAACGGCGCGTGAAGCGCTCCGGGCGGGACTCGAACCCTCAACCTGCCGCTTAGAAGGCGGCTGCTCTATCCAGTTGAGCTACCGGAGCATGACGCGTGTCATGGTACGGCGCAAATTTTATTGTGGATGCAAGAAAAAGGGCGGCGTGTCGGCGGCGAAACCGCAAGTGCCTTTACTTTGCCCACGCCTTCAAGGCACATGGTCGCTATCGCAGGGAGCGGCTGGAAAGGACTGGGGATATGAGAACTGAAATGAGTGTGATTAGCGGAGTTGGAATAGCAGCCACCATGGGATGCGGCATGGTGTATTCGCAGGGCTGGTGCGCCACACAGGCGGTGGCGGAGGCGCTGCAGGTTCCCATTGACGATGCAGTCAACCAAGCGGAACTCCGTCTGTTGGCGAACCCGCCGTGCCAGGCGTCGGTGAGTGATCCATGCCCCACGATGTTGGAGCGACTGTGCGGTGAGGATCCAACAGGGAACGGCGGGATGGGCGGAATCGTCGCCATGTGTGAATGCGCATGTGGCAATGGCTGGTGGACACGGGCACCAGTATCCGTCTCGCTCTCACCAGGAAAGCCACTGACCATGCGCCCAATCAGCGAGACCAACAACTCTGTGTTCTGGCGATGGCAATTGTCGGAAATCGCGCAACCCGAGCACGTTGAGGCTGCCGTGGAGATGTCTGGATACAGTTCGTGGTGGCATGCGGGCTCGATGACGAAGCGCGCCATGGCGCGTCAGGCAACCCTTGCGCGCGAACAATGGGTGGGCACTGGGATCCCATGCCCGCGGCTGGTCACTATTGCTGCAATGGGGGGCGCCATGCTTGAACTCTCTCTGACGTGCTCGCCCAGTGTTGGCTGCACGGCAAGCGGATCGGCAACTGCTGCGGGAGCGTGCAGCTCCGTGGGTCGTGCGAGTGCAGACATTGTTGACAAGACGGTTCGCGGCAATGTGGGATACAGCAGTTACAGCCACACCGTGGTAGTCGACGGCGATTTCGGGTTCGCCATTGCCGACGACAGTGTTGGTATCGACGGCAAGATTTCCAAAAAAGTGGACTGGAAACTAGACGGCCCGGGAAGCGTCTCTGGAACGGCCGCCTATGTGGTCACGCCTGATCGTTCGTACTGCGCGTTTACCAACCGCCCGATTGACTTTCGTTCAAACGGATGGGCGATCGCGAGCGGCGCTATGTCGGTGGATGAAAATGGCTCCACCAGCATGTCTGCGCTGGCGATTGTTGGATTGACGGTGCGTTGATGAATCGGTCATGACGGGCGCCATGAAGTGCGCAAACACGCAAAGAAGAGGGGAACTACATCATGAATCGGAACGTGAAGCGGCGCGTACGCGCGCTGGTCTGGGCGGTTGTGGGTGCAGTGAGCGGATTGACTCTGGGGGCGCGAGTGTTCGGACAAGACGATGCGCTGGATCGGGCGCACGCCATGACGGAGCAGATGGTTGCTGAACAACATCGCCTCGTGCAGCAATTCAAAGACCAGTTGGACCAGCAAGAAACTGGTCGTAACTGGAGTGCATTCCTGGCACATAAGGCCACCGTCGACTCGGCGTTCGCGCCGCTTCACTTGATCCGCGATGCAATGGAGTCACTGACGGACGGCTCGCAAGGAGTGGACCTCCTGAGATCACTACGTACCGAATGGCGCGAGGCGCCAGTGACGGCGCAGTGGTCGCACCCGGATGGCGCCGATCGTGCGCGGCGTGCACTGGCAGCGTGGGTGCCCACGCTATGGGCGACCGGGTCCGGTACAAGCACGGAGTCTGAGGTGGCTACTGACCAGCGAGTACTGCAGGTTGAAGTCCGCACCGGATCAGAAGCTTGGGTAGGAACAGATGCCCCGCCAATGATTGCCTGGACCATTGACGCAAGGTGGGACAGCGCCGGTCCTGAACTTCATGCGCGCAGTTGGTGGAAGATTCCGCTGGCCGAACCGGTGCGGATTGACTTTCCACTGGCTCTGGAAGGGCTGGATATTTGGCTCAGTTCCTCCGGCGCACGACTGCAGGACGATCGCGGGGCCGCCCATGCTGAATCATGGGGATCATCAACAACGACTCCACTCTTCAACAACCCGCCAACTCTCTATGCCGCGTTCGACGCGCTCCGGCTTGTGCGGGCGAGAGACAGCGCTGTCACCACGCAAAGCGAATCGCCGAGCGCGGATGTTGCCGCGGACAACCCCTCAGTGCGCACGCGCGTCATCAGGCGTGCCGATGGATCGCTGGTTCGTACTGAGCGGTGGAGTTGGGATGGTGATGCATTGCGATCAGTTGTGATCGAACAAGAACCAGTCCGTCTGGTGCATCACTCCGAGCAAGGGTTTGAACTCGCCACTGAGGTAGATGGCGTGGAGAACGACCGTATACCTCATCGACCACACTCTGAAATAGTGCAGTTCGCTGAAGGCGCCCGCATTGAGATGTTCTTTCGTACTGCAGACCCAACGCGCGACCGCATTGCAAACAGTGACGCCAGCGTGCCTGATCGATGCGTACTCACGGTGGGCGGACAGCGGCGTGCATGGGCGGAATTTGTATCGGTACGCCTGAGTAAATCCTCCGAGCCTGATGTGTATTGCGCGGATCGCAATAGCCAGCTTGCGGCGACTGCAACAGCACATGCCGCACTGAATGCACAAATCGCTGCGGCTATCGCCACCACAGCAAACGATGATGTATCGCGCATACTTGAAGCCATTGATGCGCAACACGCAAGCTGTGGCGCGCCCGATGCACAACGAATGGCCGAATGGGAGCTTGCAGCCATGCACATGCTTGATGCGGGAATGGAGCACGCGTGCGAGGAAATCCTGGCCGCGCGCTGGCTTCCCGATATTGGGCATCGCGATGCGGTGTGCGCTGTGCAGCGCTGGCAAGTTGATGGATATGGGCGATTCGCAATGCTTCTCGCGCGTCTTGGTGGCGTCAAGCCAGAGGAGCTCACGCCACCAGATGCGGCGGAAGATGACAGTGATGGACTGTGGGATGACCGTGACCATGAACTCTGGGAGGCCAGTGCCGAAGTCCGCAGTGATGATCCAGCCGGCGGGATAAATGCGGTAGCTGCTCCATGTGACGCCGCATCGCTCCAAAGCGGCGCGCGTGTGCTCTACGACCAAGTGCAGGCAGTGGTCATTGCCACGGTGCGCGACCAACGCGTGCTGACCACCATGTTGGCGAATCTTTGCCGGGCTTGTACCGACCACCGCGATGAACTGCGCACCGTCGATGATGCACGCGCATGCGCCGTGGCACGCGATGCACGGGTCTTCTTGGCGAGTGCATTTCGCGATGGAGCGCGTGTTCCGGAAGCGCGTGCATATTGCCAACGATTTGCAGAGGACACGGCGTCCATTGCCATCCATGGGTTAGCACGTGATGACGCCGTGGCGGTCATGCGTGCTGGCTGGGACGTGTACGCACAGGCGGCGATTGCCGCCCTGCAGAACGCGCAACGCGCGGCGCG
>JBBAOD010000250.1:2541-3677 GCA_040401635.1 Phycisphaerales bacterium | reverse complement strand
TTCAGCCGTGGCCACCATGCGCGACAGGTCTTGCCCGAAGCGAGCTTCCCACCGCGCAAGATCCGCGCCCGTCTCAGGCCGCGTTGCAAGCATGAGGGAGCGGAGGTTATTGACCACCGCGCCGGGAGCCATGCCCGCCGCGATCATGCCAGACGATAGCTTCAGCAGGGGGTCATGATAAGACCGCTCATCCATGTTGGTGGTTATAAGGCTTTTGTACAGATCGACCGCGGTAAGGCTGGTCTTGTCCAAATCCTTAGCCGCTGAAGGCGCTGCGCGAGCGCCAGAGCGGATTTCGTCAAGGTCCAGACCGAATGTAGCCACAGCGTCAGCGAGGCTGTAGGAGGCCGTCAGATCGGCTTGCAGAACCTTGGTGGCAAAGGTGCCTGTGTCACGCTGCTTAGTGTTGCAGCCCACTGGAAGACGGCCATAGCGGACAATGTTGTTGCCGCTGGAATCCGCGCCGATCAGGTTAGCCGCTGCCATGCGCTGCAAGACCAGATCAATCAGGCCCTGATCTTTGGCGGGCGCGTCGTCACGGTCAATCAAGATCCCGATCTGGTAATTGCCGGGGCTTGTCTCAACAATGTATGACGGATTGCCGAACAGATCGTCAGGCTGGGCGTCGTCTGCCAGCAGGACGCAAAGACGCACAAACGTATCCTTGGACCGGCGCTTCTTATCCAACGCAGCCATGACGGAAACGCAGAAGAAGTTGTTGTCGCTGACCCGCCGGTCAATGATGTTGCTCTGACCTGGCGTTCCCGTCCAAGCCATGCCCGACCACACGGTAGGCTCAGACTTGTTGGGATCGGAGGCAAAAGAGGTGGTCCAGCCGTAATTGTCCTGCGTCACGCCATAGACGGCGCGAAGGAATTCTGAGTTATCCATTGGGTGCCTTATGGGCGGGGGGTGCCAGACAGGTCGTAGATATCAATCGCTATGCCAGTGCGATTCGCAAAGGCTAGGATATCGTCCCAATACTTTTGAGGGATCTTGCCGCCCGTTCCGAACGAGCCAAACGGCACAAGCCAGCGGCTAACTGCGGGGCTTGAAAGGCTGAGAAGTAGTGCGGTGCGTGTGACGCCGCCCAAGCGGCGTACCACACTATATGCCGGTTCGCACCGGCCTTTTAT
>JBBAOD010000250.1:1982-2531 GCA_040401635.1 Phycisphaerales bacterium | reverse complement strand
ATGATAAAATCCTTGTGATTGGGCTTTCAAGGCTACACGAGCCGGAAGAGAAAACAATCCACATTATTATAAAAAATTATATTGCATTTTGGTTTGCATAGGTTTCTTATGGGGCTTCCACAAACGGAGCAAACGAATGAAAGATGCAAGCCTTAAGGCCCTGACCGATCTTTGGTTAGCGGCGAAAGCAGACGAAAAGGAGGCGAATGCTCGCCGCCTTAAGGTCGAAGAAACCCTCGTTGCATATTACAAGCCTAACAAGCAAGGCAAGTCTACGTTCACGCTGAACGACGGCACCAAGATCGGCATTGATATTAGCGAGAGCTTCAAGGCCAACTATGCCAGCTTGACCACCGAGATTGCCGAGTGGGCAGATGACTTTAAGGTCATCCGCTACAAGGAAACGCTAAACGAGCCGCGCATCAAAAAGATCCGCGAGATGCGGCCCGACCTGTGGCGCAAGCTAGCCAAGCACATCACCACCAAGGCGGCGAAGCCCGCCATCAGCATCGACCTTCCGGAGACCGACGATGGGGTTTGACCTTAAAA
>JBBAOD010000250.1:0-1972 GCA_040401635.1 Phycisphaerales bacterium | reverse complement strand
GAAACGACACAATGTCATCGCCCAGGGTTCTGGTCTACGGCATTGAAGGTATCGGCAAATCCACTTTTGCCGCTGGCGCACCAGACCCAATCTTCATCCTTACGGAAGACGGTTTGGGATCTCTGGACGTCGAGCACTTCCCCATTGCTCAATCACTGGATAACGTGATGGACGCCATTGGGTCGTTGTACGCTGAAGACCATCCTTATAAGACCGTCGTGCTTGACAGTCTGGATTGGCTTGAAGCAATCATCCATCGCGAGATGGAAGAGAAGTATGACGCCAAGGATCTTGCTTACGGTAAGGGGGCCATGATCGCCGCCCAGAAGTGGCGCGAGGTTCTGGACGGAATGAACGCCTTGCGTAATGACAAAAAGATGATTGTGATCTTTTTGGCACACAACACCATTAAGCGTTTCGACAGTCCAGAGGTCGAGCCGTTTGATCGCTACCAACCAAAGCTGCAAGAGCGCAGCAGCGCGGTAGTGCGAGAATGGGCGGACGCCGTTATGTTCGCCAACTACAAGACCATCGTGAAGAAAGACGACGTTGGTTTTAACAAGACCGTGGCCAGAGGAATCTCATCCGGTGAGCGTATGCTGTTCACCACTGAGCGCCCTGCCTACATGGCCAAGAACCGCTACAATCTGCCCGACAGCATTCCGCTGACTTGGGACGCCTTTGCAAACGCAATCAAATAGGAACTGAAAACATGGCTACCATCGACTTTGACGTTTCGTCATACGAAGCCCCTAAAAGCAACTTTGACCCTCTGCCGCGTGGCGAATATCTTGCCATTGTGACCGAGAACCAGATGAAGGCCACCAAGTCCGGCACCGGGGAATATCTCGAACTGGTCATTCAGATCGTGGACGGTGAGTTTTCCGGTCGCAAGATCTGGGAGCGCTTGAACATCCACAACGCCAACGAGGTCGCGGAGAACATCGCCCGCGCTGCTCTGAAGTCTATCGGCTTGGCTTGTGGCATTGAGGCCCTGTCCGATACGGACATGTTGAACGACGTTCCGTTCACCATTGTTCTGGATATCGACCGCAAAGACCCGACACGCAACCGCGTTATGGGCTACAAGGCCGCAGGAGCCGCGTCAGCGCCTGCCTCGCGTCCTACGGCCACCAAGGCAGCGCCAGCCGCTGCCAAGCCTTGGGAGCGTAAGTAAGTGACCAAGCCCGATCAGTTGACGAGCCAAGCCATAACGGCATGGTACGAAGCCAAGCCACAAGACTTCCGCGACCATCTCGGCGCGTCCCTGATCGGGCATTCTTGCAACAGGTATTTATGGCTCACCTTCCGGTGGGCCGTAATGCCCAAGTTCGAAGGGCGCATGTTGCGCCTGTTCAATACCGGAAATCGTGAGGAAGTCCGCATTGCCGAGGAACTGCGCGGCATAGGCGTAGAGCTTTATACGGATGAGGATGGCAAGCAGATCACTGTGCGTGACGAATCTGGCCATTTTGGTGGATCTGTCGATGGCATTGGCAAGAACTTCCCCGAATATCCGGAGGACTGGATGGTCCTTGAGTGCAAGACCATGAACGATAAGACGTTCAGCAAACTTAAGGATTGGTCCGTTGAGAGCCAGAAGCCACAGCACTATGCTCAGATGCAGACTTATATGGGCTTTCTTGGATTGCCTTATGCAATGTACATAGCCGTCAATAAGAACACGGATGCTTTGTACACTGAGCTTGTGCCTTACCACGAGCCTGCATTCAGGTCGCTGCTAGAGCGGGCCAACACCATTGTCAACGCCAAGCAGGCCCCGCTAAAACTGAGCGAAGACCCGTCATATTGGGAATGCAAATTCTGCGATATGTACGACCTGTGCCATCAAGAGGCCGTTGCGGAGGTTAACTGCCGCACATGCGCACATTCCACGCCCGTGGCAGACGGCAAGTGGCGCTGCGAGTTGTCCGAAAAATTCCTTACTTCTGCGGACCAACGCAAGGGCTGT
>JBBAOD010000249.1:0-3681 GCA_040401635.1 Phycisphaerales bacterium | reverse complement strand
GGCACCGGTATCGGCGTGGCAGGCAGCGGTATTTCTGCTTGCGGGCCAGCGATCGCCCTGTCCTGTGACGCCACTGATCGAACCACGGTGCGTCATATGCTTGACGAGGTCCTGCTCGCCTACGGTGGCATTGACGAAATCGTTGTCACCGCTGGACTCTTTCCAACGCCGGGCGCCGATGGCAAGACAAGCGATGCTGACTTCATGCGCGCGATGCAGGTAAACGTGCTTGCGCCCGCCGTATTAGTAGAAGAAGCAGCCGCCATCATGACTGCGCAGAAACTTGACTGCAGCGCGGTGATTACTACAAGCGTGAATGCTGTTGTCGCCAAGAAGGGTTCGACCGCCTACGACACTTCAAAGGCTGCTGCGAATCACTTGGTGCGCTCGCTGGCAGTGACCTTTGCGCCGTTTGTTCGCGTGAACGCTGTTGCGCCCGCGACGGTGATTGAGGGCAGCACGATGTTCCCACGCGCGCGGGTGCTTGCAAGCTTGCGAAAGTATGCGATTCCATTTGAGGAATCAATGACTGACGCGCAGTTAACCGAGTGCCTCGGCCGTTTCTATGCGGAGCGCACGCTACTGAAGGCGACGATTACTCCGCGCGACCAAGCGGCAGCGATTCGGTTCCTCGCTGGACCGGAGAGTGCGCGCACCACGGGACAGGTACTGCATGTCGACGGCGGTCTCGCCGATGCGTTCGTTCGCTAATTGCAATAGGAGATTCTGCCTTTGCCTATCACTACATCACTTCAGCTGACTCTCCGCATCGATGGCATTGCATCCACTGTCTCGCGAGAACTCGCGCGCACGCAGGGCCTCTTGCGGCTTGCGCCATGCTGGGTTCCGCGTTCATTTCTGCAACCTGGTCTGCGCATCAAGTTGCATCCTGCGGACACGTACGCCTATGGACTGCACCGCGGCGGGATCGACGAACGCTGGTTCAGTTCCACCACCGAAGCTGCCAACGATCATCGCACGCCGGATGAAGGCCTTTCGTACTGCGTGGTTGGCAACGAGCGATTCACGCTGCGGCAAGCGGTGAGTGAGTCGGGCGCGGAATTGATCGGCGAGCGCCTGTGGCAGAAATATGCCAAGTGGCCCGTGTATGCGAAGTTCTTTGACAACATGGGACCGATTCCGCACCACATGCATCAAGATGATGCGCAGGCTGCACTGGTTGGACGCGAAGGCAAGCCCGAGGCGTACTACTTTCCGCCGCAACACAACCCCGTTGGCAACAATTTCCCGCATACATTCATGGGGCTGGTACCGGGAACCACCAAGAAAGATGTGCGCCGCTGCCTTGAACATTGGAACACGGGCGACAACGGCATCCTTGATTTTTCCCAGGCATACCGACTGAAAGTTGGCACCGGTTGGCTCATGGAGCCGCGCGTCTTGCACGCACCCGGGTCGTTGTGCACCTACGAACCGCAATGGGGCAGCGATGTGTTCGCCATGTACCAGTCACTTGTCGAGGGGCGCATGGTTCCGTGGGAACTGCTGGTGAAAGACATGCCCGCGGACCGGCATCGCGACCTTGACTTCATCGTCGAACAGCTCGATTGGGAGAAGAACGTCGATCCGAAATTTAAGGCGAACCGCTACCTTGAGCCCGTCACCGCCAAGCAAGGCGCGGGTTGGCACGACCGCTGGATCATCTATGGAAAGATGAACGGCTTCGAGTACTTCAGTGCCAAGGAACTCACGGTTGAGCCGGGCGCTTCATGCACGGTTGCTGACGCGGGTGCCTACGGATTGACGTGTGTGCAAGGCACGGGCGCCATCAATGGCGAACCGCTCTCAAGTCCGCGACTGATTCGATTCCGCGAACTAACCAACGACGAGTACTTCTGCACCGAGGCCGGTGCCCGGCGCGGCGTGACATTTACGAACACCTCCAGCACCGAACCGCTGGTCTGCCTTCGCTATTTCGGACCTGAAACAGGGGCTTTGAGTCATCCCGCCAACTGACAGACCGGTGCTCAGCACCGAAGGATTCACACATGAAACTGCACAACGCCATGTGGCCAGGACTTGTTGGTAAGGAGCCTGGAACCGATCATCCGCCGATCGCACTCGAACGCATGCTGGAGATGACCGCTGCTGCGTCAGTTGACGGGCAGAAATTTGACGGGGTCGATCTCTTTCTCTTTCATTCGCATGTTGATCCGGAAGCGAGTGAAGCTGATATCCGGCGTATGGCTGACAAGATCGCCGCCAAGGGTCTTGCCGTTGGTTCGCTTGTTGCGCCGGTCTGGCCTGGCACGGTTGGTGACAGCGCGATGGGATCCGTTGAACAGCGCGCGAAGTTCATTGACGCAGTGCGGAAGGCTTGCCGTATTGCGCGCATTCTGAATGAGCACGGAGTCCGCAAGTACGGCGTGATTCGCATCGACAGCGCCACCGGCACCAAGGCGGCCGCAAAGGATGAGAAGAAGGCTGTAAAGCAAATCGCTGCGACCTTTCGCGAGGCGGGGATGGTGGCTGCCGGTCACGGCGAACGCCTTGCTGCGGAGGGCGAGGTGTGCTGGGCTGGCATGCACTCGTGGAAGGCGGTGCTCTCGCTGCTTGAGACCGTTGACATGCCGGGAACTGTTGGTTTCCAGGCAGATCTTGCGCACACCTACTTGTACATGCTCGGTGTGAACTCGCCAAAGACCGCGCTTCTAAAGGCTGATTCGAAGAGCAAGAAGTACTCAAAGAAGGAGTTCGACAAGGCCTACGCGAAGCTCACTGACGCGCTGCGCCCGTGGACCATCGACTTCCATGTGGCGCAGAACGACGGCACGGTGCACGGTACTGGCTCGCACGACAAAACTGGTCGCCACTGCTTGGCTGATGATCCGAACGGCAAGCTCGATATCACTGCATGTTCGAAGATCTGGCTTGAGGGCGCCGCCGCGCGCGGCATCAAGCACATCTGCTGGGATGGCTGCATGTTCCCCAACGACGTGCTTGAGAAGCAGGAAACTTGGAACACCGTTCTGCGTGCAATGATCGCTGTGAAGAACGCGATTGCTTGAGGGCTGAGCGAGGAAACATTATGGCAAAGAAAAACAAGAAGCTTGCAGTGAAGACTTCCGGCGAGAAGTTGCCGGGACAGAAGTCTGCGACGAAGAAGTCTGCGGCGAAGAAGCCTGCAGCTGCAAAGTCGCTTGCAGCGGCGATCGCTGTTACCAAACCAGAACTCCGCATTGGGCTCATCGGCTACGGATTCATGGGCCGTGCGCACGCGAACGCGGTGCGACAGCAACCGCACTTCTTCAAGGGCATGACGCGAAAGCCTGTATTGCAGGCTGTTTGTGGTCGTGATGACGCGAAGGTACGCGAGTTTGCAGCAACGTGGGACGCGCGTTCCGTTGAGACTGACTGGCGCACGCTGGTGGCTCGCGACGATATCGATGCCATTGATATTTGCACACCGAATGATTCGCACATGGAGATCGCGCTTGCGTGCATCAAGCATGGCAAGATGATTCTGTGCGAGAAGCCACTGGCATTGAACGGCAAGCAAGGCGAGGCGATGGTGAAAGCGGTTGAGAAGTCAAAGTTGCCCAACCTTGTTTGGTACAACTATCGATTCCTTCCGGCTGTTTCGCTTGCAAAGAACATTGCGGATGCGGGCGAACTTGGAAAGATCTTCCACTACCGCGCGAATTTTCTGCAGGACTGGAC
>JBBAOD010000248.1:0-3709 GCA_040401635.1 Phycisphaerales bacterium | reverse complement strand
GATCGTCGGACGCGATAACCCCGTAGTTAGCCCTTCAGCATGTCTTCATTAGCAGGGAATCGATTGAGCGCGCCCAGCAATTGCTCCATCTGCACATGCGGCGGGGCATTGAGGAGCCGGCGTCGGAGGGCGGTGATGGTCTTGAGTTCGCGTTCGGGCATCAGGAGGTGTTCCTTGCGCGTACCGCTCTGCGCAAGATTGATGGCCGGGAAGATCCGCCGTTCGGCAATGGTTCGATCCAGGATCAGTTCCATATTGCCGGTGCCCTTGAATTCTTCAAAGATCACCTGATCGGCGCGACTTCCGGTGTCCACCAGGCAGGTGGCGATGATGGTCAGGCTTCCGCCTTCTTCACACTTGCGAGCGGCGCCGAAGAGTTGCTTGGGGACTTCAAGGGCGCGGCTGTCCACGCCGCCCGACATGGTTCGGCCAGAACTACCGTAGCGGCGCGAATTGTTGAACGCTCGTCCGAGCCGCGTGAGGCTGTCCAGGAGCACCACTACATCGCGCCCGGCCTCCACCATGCGCTTGGCGCGCTCGATGGCAAACTGTCCGAGCGCCAAGTGGCGGTCAAGATCTTCGTCATTACTCGAGGCAAGGACATGCGCCGGAACATTGCGACGGAAATCCGTCACTTCTTCGGGGCGCTCATCGATGAGCAGGGCAATGAGCTCAATTTCCGGGTGATTATGTTTGATTCCAAAGGCGATGTTCTGCAAGAGAATGGTCTTGCCAGCCTTGGGTGGAGCGACGATCAAGCCGCGGGTGCCGAATCCGATCGGGCAGAACATATCGATCAGCCGGCATGCTGGTGGACAGCCGCGATGCTCAAGTGAGATGCGCGGCTGCGGATCGAGCGCAGTAAGTTCGCTGAAGTTCTTACGCTTGCGATAGTCCTCGGGGGTCATGCCCTCAATGGCCACCAACTTGCTAGCCACCATGTGCATGCGGTGAGTGCGTCGTGATTGACGCTCCTCGACCTCAACGGTAATCGCCGCGCCAGGCGCGACGCCGTTGCGCTGCATGAAGTCCGGGAGGACGACTGGATCATCCTCGCGCTCAACGAGTCCGTCTGAAAACTGCCTGATTCGACCCTCGGATGAGCCTTTCATGGCCTCCAGGATCCCGCTTACAACTGTCATCAATTATTCCTCGCTCCGGGCCGGCGATGCATGTGCATCCCAACGGGTTGTGTGGGGGGGACCTCGAAGGGCCTTGCCACCGTTCCGGGTTGTGCTTGGTTGTCGCTCTTAGGAAGGGCGACGCATATATGGTAACTCAGTAACCGACTCAATAGGTAGAAATAATAGAAATTCCTAGCAGAACCTTCCAACCACGCAGGTTAGCGGCGGATTGCTGCAAGTTCCACGGCGATCGCCGCGCCCACGCGTGCATTCGACTCCAGGACGGCAACATTGACACCGACGGTTCGTCCCGCAGTGGCGCGTTGCACTCGGTCGAGAAGGAATGGCGTGACTGCCGCGCCGCGAATACCTGCGCGGTTTGCTTCAATGAGCGCGGCGGCGATGGTGGTTTCAACTTCATCAGCCGGGATCGCCCAAGCGCCAGGTGGTGGATTTGCGATGAGCGCGCCCACGTGTGGCGCAAACAGCCAATGCGCGGCGCAGATAGCCGCTACCTCAGCGGCATCTTGAGCGTGTGCTGACACTCCCAACGAATCGTTTCCTTGGGAAATGAAGCGAGGGAACACGCGAGTACCAAGACCGATGACGGGAACGCCCAAGGAATCAAGCGCTTCCACGGTTGCGGGAAGATCAAGAATGCTCTTTGCGCCAGCGCTTACTACGGCGGTTGGAGTACGCGCGAGGGCAGCAAGGTCAGCGCTGACGTCGGGGCGGTCGGTCCAGCCGCGGTGCACGCCGCCGATGCCGCCGGTAGCGAAGACACGAATGTTGGCAGTGGCGCAGGCCGCAAGCGTGGCAGCAACGGTGGTTCCGCCACTTGCGCGTTGCGCACTTGCGGCGCCGAGATCACGGGTACTGAGTTTGCGGACATCCAGGTCGTGACCAAGGCGCTCCAGTTGTGCGCGGGTCAGTCCCACATGCAGCGTTCCATCAAGCATGCCGACCGTCGCCGGAATGGCGCCACCATTGCGGACAGTGGTATCGAGCAGCACGCTCAGTGCAAGATTTGCGGGAATTTCAGTAATCCACTCGGACAGATTGCATGGCGATGCCATCGGTGTGCGCGGCAATCCGTGCGTGAGCACAGCGGTTTCGAGTGCCACAATCGGCAGCCCGGATGCCAGCGCATCGCACACTTCTTCGGAAATTTCAATCGCGACGCGGGGAACCATTCGTTGCTCGCTTGTCAATCATCCTCTGCGCGTACGGACCACTCCGCCGAGACGCTTCATCGGCATGGCCGAAGGAACGATGCCGCCTGGGAATGCATTTGGATCAGCAGCCTTCGCGGCAGTGGGGGCCACTGCAGTCGCCATCCGGCTCTTAGCACTTGCGGATTCTTCGCGCCGGCGCTTCTCGGCTTCGCGATAGCTGGAGACGTCAACTGGAATTGGTCCAGGCGTGAAATCAGGGTATTGCTTCTGCGGAATCTCGATGTTGGCAAGCATCTCAATTCCAGAAAGCAAATCACCTTGGTCTGGTTGAATGAATGTCCAAGCCACTCCATGGCGTCCAGCGCGCGCGGTGCGACCGATGCGGTGGATATAGATTTCCGGATCTTCAGGGACGTCGTAATTGATGACGTGACTGATGTCATCAACGTCAAGTCCGCGTGAGGCAAGGTCACTGGCAACCAACACTCCCAGCGAGCCGCCGCGGAGTTGGTCCATGACCTTATCGCGCTTGGTCTGGTACATGTCGCCGTGCATGGCGTGCGCGTCAATCCCGTGCTTGGTCAAGTATTCGGCGACTTGATCAACGGTCTTCTTCATGCGGCAGAAGACGATGGTCAGGGCCGGTTCTTCGTGTTTCAGCAGGTGATGCAGGAGTTTTCGCTTATCCCACGGCTCAACCGTAAGCCAACTCTGATCGACCGCGGACACCGTGAGACTCTTCTCGGTGGTGACGATCTTCTCCGGGCTCTTCATGTAGCTGCGGGCGAGTTTCTCAATCTCTGGGCTGATGGTCGCGCTGACAAAGATCGTCTGCGGGCGCTGCTTCATGGCACCGAGGATCTTGCGAATGTCCTCGCGGAAACCAATATCAAGCATCCGATCCACTTCGTCCAAGATCACCACCTTGAACTGGTTGTACGGCAGTAGTCCGCGCTGGTGCATGTCCATCACGCGGCCGGGCGTTCCAACGATGATCTCTGGATGGCTCTCAAGCGCTTGCGCCTGCGCGCGCATCGGCTTGCCGCCGTACACCGGAATAGCCTTAATTCCAGTGTGTCCGCCAAGTTCCTCAACTTCGCGGCACACTTGGATTGCCAATTCGCGGGTTGGCACCAAGACCAGCGCGCCGAATTGGTCGCCGGGCTGAAGGAGCCCCAGGACTGGCAGGCTGAACGCCGCGGTCTTGCCGGTGCCAGTCTTGGCTTGGCCGATGACATCCTTGCCGCTCATGGCAATGGGGATCAGGGCCGATTGAATCTTGGTTGGGTGCTTGAACCCGGCTGCATCGACGCCCTTGAGGACGGACGCGGGAAGGCCGAGGTCTGCAAATGTCTTGGTCGTGTCGAACGTCTCGCTGCTAACCATCCGTTGGGGCGTTTCTTTTCTATC
>JBBAOD010000247.1:0-3734 GCA_040401635.1 Phycisphaerales bacterium | reverse complement strand
AAGGACAAAGACAAAGTTGAGGAAGAGAAGGAAGTTGTTCAGCCGGACCTCAAGGCTCCGACCGACGCGCCGCCTGACCCCAATCAGGTGTTGGCAGCGGTCGATACGCCGTCTGATTCCAATGATGCGCCAGCACTGGACTCTGCAAGTCTGGGCGCGTTGGAACAGGCACTCAATGGCGGTGCCGGTGGTGGCGCCTCCGATTTCGGTGGTGGCGCATCGCTGTCATCGGGCGGTCGGATTGGTGGCACTGGCAAGGCTGGCGGCGGCGACCAGGAATTTCAGGGCGCGTTCAGCATGTCAGAGATTGACCAGCGTCCGCGCCCCGTTCACCAAGTGGCGGGCGCCTATCCGTCAGAAATGCGCGCGCGCAATGTTGAGGGCGTGGTGACGCTGATCTTCATTGTTGATGACACGGGCCGCGTGGTCAATCCGCGCGTGGAGAAATCATCGCACCCACAATTTGAGGCACCGGCGCTTGCTGCTGTGCGCCAATGGAAATTTGAGCCGGCCATCAAAGCTGGCCAGCGCGTGAGTTGTCGTATGCGCGTACCGATTCGCTTTCAACCGAGTTAACACATGACTTCCGATACCACAGCACACGTTCGATCTGTTGCCCGATTCCTGATCGCAGTCACCGCATTGGGCGCCGCCCCCTGCGCATCCATGGCCAGCACCCCAGCCGGGGTGGGTGGCGAAGCGCCGCCGCCGTCCATGAAGATTTCGCAGCCCGACCTCGCGGTAATTTGGAACGACCCGGGATTCCAGAAGTCCTTCATTGGTGGCTACGGCGTCAGCGCAGATATTGAGCCTCGCATTGCGCAGGATGACATGGCTCTCTTGGAACTCGTCCGCCAGCTGATGGCTGAGGAACTTCCTGCCGCGGAGACGCTCTTGAAGGAGTCTGTTCGCCCGGAGGTCTCGGCGGTCATTGACCTCACGCTTGGCGGGGTGCAATTTCAGCAGGACAAGATCGACGACGCGTTGGTGAATTACCGAAACGCAGTGGCGAAGTTCCCAAACTTTCGGCGTGCCTACCGCAGTATTGGCCTGATCTGCACGCGCAAGAGCCAGTACGAAGCAGCGATTGCAGCATTCAACAAGATGATTGAGCTTGGCGGCGCGGATGCATACTCCTACGGGCTGCTTGGGTTCTGCCACTCGGCGCGGGGCGACTACCAGCCGTCGGAGGCGGCGTACCGCAATGCACTTCTCCTGCAGCCTGACAACGTGGAGTGGCGCCTTGGGTTGACACGCTCCGTGTTTAAGCAAGCCAAGTACGAAGACGCAGCCAGTCTTCTGGATGTGCTCATCACCAATTACCCAGACAAGGCGGATTTCTGGCTCCTGCAAGCGCACACCTACCTGGGTCTGAAGCAGCCAATGAAGGCGGCCGTCAATCTGGAGGCGCTTGATTCCATAGGTAAGTCAACGGTAGACAGCCTATTCACGCTCGGAGATATTTATGTTTCTGAAGGCCTTCCGGACATGGCGCTCAGCGCTTATGACCGAGCCATCACTAAAAATCCAACGCAACCGGTTTCCCGGTCGATTCGTGCGGCTGAGATGCTGGCTGCGCGCGGTGGGTTGCTGCAATCCAAGACGCTATTAACCCATGTGAAGGCCAACTGGAACGACACGCTGAGTGACACCGACCGCCGCAAGGTGCTGAAGTTGCAGGCGCGCCTGACCATGAACAGCGGTGTTGGCGATGCAGAAACTGCCACTGTCCTTGAAGAGGTCATCGCACTGGATCCTCTTGACGGCGAAGCACTCATGCTGCTCGGTCAGCACTACAACCGCGCCTCCCAGCCCGACAAGGCGATCCTCTATTACGAACGTGCGGCACGTATTGATTCCTTCGCCGCCAACGCAAAGGTCAAGATTGCCCAGGTGTTCGTGGCGCAAGGCAGGTTCACCGAGGCGCTACCGCTACTGCGGGATGCGCAATCACTGAAGCCACGCGACGACATCGCCCGCTACATCGAGCAGGTGGAGCGTGCCTCCAAGAGCAAGCGGTAAGCCCTCAAAGATGCATAGTTTGGTTCAGAAGTGATTAACACAACTGTTCAGATACTGTTAACCGACCCCCATTTACGCATGAATCTAGGTGCAATTTGCAGAAGTGCCGGAAGACAACACGAAGTTCACCAAATATGAACGGTGCTTTCGTAGAACACGTAGCGCAAAGGAAACATACTTGGAGCAGAATTGAGTTGTCTCCTTCGCGATAGGTCAGCGTTTGATGCTGTCGCCCACGATTCGGTTGAGAAATTTCTACCAAGAAAGATTTGATCCCATGAAGACTGCAAAGAACACACTCGCACTCGCTGCCGCCATTGGCGCTTCGATCATTGGCAGTGTTGCCAGTGCTGCTGAAGTCTTGGTGGCCGCGGACATCACCACCTCGACCACGTGGACGAGCGGCAATGTCTACAACCTCCAGGGTAGCCGCTATGTCACCAACGGCGCCACGCTGACCATTCAGGCCGGCACCATCATCGCGAGCGACTCCGGTGGATCGCTTGCCATCACCCGCGATGCCCGCCTTTCCTGCATCGGTACCTCCGAAAATCCAATCATCTTCACTTCCAAGGACGACTATGCGACTTGGAACGCCGGCAGCCCACGCGGTGCATGGCGCGCTGCTGCCAATGAATGGGGCAACGTCACCATCATGGGCAACGCCTACATCAGTAAGTACGGCAACGGCGCTGTCTCAACCAACGTTGCGACGCCGAACGCTGGCAACTACGCCAACATGGAAGGCCTGGTTGCTTCCGGCTCGGGCGACACTCGCACCTTCTACGGCGGCGGTAACGACCAAGACAACAGCGGCGCGCTCCGCTTCGTCTCCCTCCGTTACGGCGGCAAGGTGGTTGGTCTCGGTAATGAACTGAATGGCCTTTCGCTCGGTGGCGTTGGTCGCGACACCATCATCGATCACATTGACATCATGAACAACGTCGATGACGGCATTGAAATCTGGGGCGGTACCGTCGACCTCAAGTATTTCTCCATCTGGAATATCGGCGACGACTCGTTTGACGTCGACCAAGGATGGCGTGGTAAGGCTCAGTTTGGTTGCGTCGTCTCTGGTTACTGCATCCCCGGAGCCGCGTCAGGATCGGGTTTCCCCGACTCAGCAGTGGAAATGGACGGCGCTGAGAAGTCTGACGCCCAGCCAGTCACCACCACCGCGTTCTACAACATGACCCTCATTGGTCAGCCGTTGAGCGGCAAGGCTGCCACCAAGTTCCGTGACAACGCCCGCGCCCAGTTCAACAACAGCATCTTCATGGACACCGGCAAGGAAGTTGTCAAGAACGACAACAGCGACGGTGAAGCTACTGGTGGTCAGACTGGTTACGGATACAACGGAACCCTGACGTTTGCTAACACTTGGACCACGGCCTACAACGTGTACTCCCCGGTCAATCCGTTTGCCAGCCCAGCATCGGCGTACACCGCTCAGTCAAGCGGTACGTTGATTCAGTACACCGACAGCGTGTTCTTCAACAACACGAACTCTGCTGCGTACACCGAAGCATCTGCTCGCGGCGTGTTTGCGGCAGCGAACAACAACGTTCTGGCGGCTGCCGGATCGTCCCCGATTGCATCAATCACCCGTGGTCCAAGCGTTACTTCCGGCACGGTGGTTGTTCAGCCGGTGATCTTCCTTGATCCGCTCGCCCGCAACGCCGCCGTATCCAGCGTTGGCGCAGCTCCAGCCG
>JBBAOD010000246.1:0-3735 GCA_040401635.1 Phycisphaerales bacterium | reverse complement strand
TGCTGGTGTTGAACGTGATTCGCGATCCGGCGATGATCAAATACCTTGACAATGACAAGAGTCGCAAGGGGCGACCGAATGAGAATCTCGCGCGGGAGCTGCTGGAATTGTTCATTCTTGGCGAAGGCAGCGGCTACACCGAGGAAGACATCAAGGCTGGAGCGCGTGCGCTGACCGGGTACACGTTTGAGGATGATGAGTTTGAGTTTCGCGACGGCAACCATGATCGCGGTGCAAAGACCATCTTTGGGAAACAAGGCAACTGGACTGGTGATGAATTTGCGCGTCTGGCACTTGCCAAGACGGAATGCAGTGAGTTTATTGCAGCAAAGCTGTACCGGTTCTTTGTGAACGACACGCCGGGTGCAGATCTCTCTGCTGGACAGCGCGACGCTCGCGACGCATTCATCAAGGCTCTTGCCACCGAATTGCGTGCGCAACAATATGAGATCAAACCAGTACTGACCAAACTGTTTAGCAGCGCACACTTCTATCATCTGTCGAATCGCGCAGCGACCATCAAGAGCCCCGCACAACTCATCGTGCAGACTGTTCGGCAGTACGGCACTCCACCGCGGCAACTGAGTGCACTCGCAGGTGCGTGCGACCTCATGGGTCAAGACCTGTTCCAGCCACCGAACGTGAAAGGCTGGGATGGCGGGCGCACGTGGATCAATACCAGCACCCTGTTTGTCAGGCAGAATGTCGCCATTTACTTGCTGACTGGTAAGCGGCCGGACGTCTATGACTGGGAGAATGATGAGACGCGTTTCGACCCCGCGCCGCTGCTCGCGGGGGCCACCACACCTGGGGCCATGGTCGATCGTTTAATTTCCGTCAGCCTCGCCGCCCCGCCGCACCCCGAACGCCGAGCGGCGCTCGTATCGTTCCTTGAATCTCAGGCGCAGGCACGCGCCACGGAACACAGTCGTGCCGTTGCAGCCATCGCACTCATCACCGCGCTACCGGAGTATCAACTGGCATGACCGACATCAATGCATACAGCCGTCGAGTCTTCATTCGTCAGGGCGCACTGCTGGCGTCGTTTGCGGCAACGCTGCCGCACTTCATTCAACAGAGCGCGTTCGGCATGCTGGCGCCGGATGGAAGCACGCTGGGGTCGCGCCCGGGTATGCCGGACGAGCGCATCTTGGTAGTGGTGCAGTTGTCTGGTGGTAACGATGGCCTGAATACGGTGATCCCGTACGGACAATCGGAGTATCACAATGCACGACCGGGGATCGGTATCGGCGAACCGGGCAAGCCCACGAACGGTGGCGCTGCGTTGCAACTGGACCAGGCAAACGGAATCGGGCTGCACCCGAACCTCACGGGCTTTAAGGAACTGCATGACGCTGGATCGCTGTGCGTGGTGGCCGGCGTTGGCTACCCGAATCCCAATCGCAGCCACTTTGCGAGCATGGATATCTGGCAGAGTGGTCGCCCCGAAGGCAAGGGAACTGGCTGGCTGGGGCGCTACGTTGATGCGTCGTGCAACGGAAATCCGGCGGCAGATATGGCGGTGGCGGTTGGTCGAACTGCGCCGCTTGCGATGACCGGCGCAAAGAGTACGCCGATCGCATTTGAAAGCGCGGACCTCTTCCGCTGGCTGGGGGCCGACAAGAACGGCGCGATGGACAAGGAATATCAAGCGATGGTCCGGGCGGGCTCTTTGCCTGGCGTGGAGCCTGGTTCGCAGGAGAGTTTCTTGATGCGCACCGCGCTTGATGCGCAGCTGACGAGTGATCGCATTCGCGCGGCGGTAAGCAAGAAGCCGTTGGTGGCGTATCCGGGGAGCGCGCTCGCCAAGCAGTTGCAAACTGTTGCGGCGATGATTCGTGATGGCATGAAGACGCGCGTCTACTACGTGAGTATGGGTGGATTTGATACCCACGCCAATCAGCCGGGAGGCCATGCGAATCTGATGCGGCAGCTTGGCGACGCGATCTTGGCATTCCAGAAAGACTTGACAGCGCAAGGGAATGACGGTCGCGTGATGACGATGTGCTTCAGCGAGTTTGGCCGGCGCGTGCGTCAGAATGCCAGTAATGGAACCGATCACGGTACGGCGGGTCCGATGTTCTTGATCGGTGCGGGCGTGCAGCCCGGACTGCAAGGGAAGTATCCGAGCCTCACCGACCTGGATGGCGGCGACCTCAAGTTCACCACCGATTTCCGCGGCGTGTATCAAGAAGTGCTTGGAAAGTGGATGAAAGCCGATACGCAGTCCGTACTCGGCGGCGAGTACGCCGCACCGGGTTTGGTGCGCCCGTGAGCACGGAATTCTCGGTGCCCGAAGTGGCATTCTTTGGTCGGACATACAGCGAGTACTTGCAAATGTTTGCGCTTGACGAGGGCGCCCTGCGCGGCCGCACGATCCTCGATTGCCCATGTGGCCCGGCGGCGTTTGTTGCCAACGCGTGCGCGGGTGGTCTGAATGTCGTCGGTTGCGATCCACTCTTTGAGTTTGCGCCGGACGAATTGCTTGCGCGTGCGACTACGAACATCAATGATGTCTTTGCGCGGCTGGCGCTGGCGACCGACTCATTGACGTTCCGCGATCCGGTGAAGTTCCGCAAGGACAAGTTTGACGCGCTTGATCAATTCATTGCGGACTACCGACATGGTCGCGGGACGCGGTATATCCATGCGGCGCTTCCGACACTACCGTTTGCGGATGGCGCGTTCGACGTAGTGCTTTCGTCCAATTTCTTGTTCTGCTACTCGGGTATCACGAACGGCGGACTCTTAGAGGACAACCGATTTGATCTACCGTTCCATCTTCGCAGCATCACCGAACTAGCACGGGTCACGCGCGGTGAGATTCGTATGGCACCGACGCACGCGATGCAGATGCCGCCGCGTCAGCATCCGTACATGGCGGCCGCGATGGCGCACCTTGAAACCCTTGGATTCCGCGCAGAAATCCGCCCCAGCCCATACGACGATGGTTTCGCCCCATTCGCCGGCGTCCTCGTCGCCCACAAGATGGTCCGGGAGGAACGGGACTAATTTATCTCACCAGTGCGCGCCGCCCGGCTGTTCGACGATCGAATAGAAACCGTCCGCATCGCGACGGAGCTTTCCGGCCTTGACGAGCGCTTCCCATACGCCCCACGGATAATCGCGCGGCGGCAACATTGCTTGAATGCGGTGTTGGCCCGTGCCACTCATCGGACCGACGCCGAGTTTGGAATCCGCATCGAGCTGCGAAAGTTTGACGTGCTTGCGGAACATACGTAGCGCATCTTGGAGGACGGAGAGTTCAAATTCTTGCGCAGGGGCAGCGTTAGCGGTGGTGCCGTCGGCGTTCGCCGCACCTGTATCAGATGCAGCGCCATCCGGTGATTCCGCTACTTCTTCGCCCTTCGCGCGCGCGACCGCTCGCGTGAGTTCTGCGATGTCCCGCGCGCCCACAAGGCGCATGATTGCCTGCGGATCGATCTTTGCCTTCAAGAGCAACTTGTGCATCGCTCCCCAATGCGGGCCCGCAGCCGACGGGTCCGAGGCTTGGATCCGCGCAAGCGCGGCGTCGATGTCCTTTACAAGTTGCGGTTGGAGTGGGCTGGACATGCGCGCACGATAGTCGCGAATTCACTGAATCGTCACCTCAATCTGCTTGCCTGCCCGGTACGCCTCCGTGCCGGCGAGCACCAACTCGGTGAGGCGTCCCGAATATTCGAAGTTGCATAACGGCGCATTCGGCGCCCCATCACGGATCGCTTGCAACCACTC
>JBBAOD010000245.1:2887-3746 GCA_040401635.1 Phycisphaerales bacterium | reverse complement strand
CGCGCCCAGATCCGCAACGCGCTTCAAAATTTGGAGATGACTGGTCGTGTGCGTCGCCTGAGCGCATTCAGCAAGACAAAGCCGGTGGGTCCTCATGGTGGCGCGGGCATCGGAGCGCGGAATCACAATGCAACCCACATCGAATTGCTGCGATTTGGGTGATCCGTGGGGGCACCTGCGGACCTGACTGCTGCCGCCATGCTGGTGACTGGTCCGCAACTACGCCCCCAAGCGCTCCTGCGCTACGGGTGTGTGTGCATTTCTGCCTGCCCACTCCCCGATCACCCGCACGGCGCTCCGCATAGCCTTCGCGCATCGAAGCGCTTATTCCAACCCCAGCCCGACGTAATGCGTGGTTTGCCATGCTCCTGATCTGTGCGTTCGCGGTGCTGGCGTATCTCCCCGCGCTGCAAGCAGGGTGGATTTGGGATGACGATTCGTACATCCTTGATAACCCCGCAGTGCAATTGCCCGAGGGCATCCTGCACGTGTGGGTGCCGGGCGCCACGCCGCAGTACTACCCGCTGGTGTTCGTCAGTTTCTGGGTGCAACACGCCTTGCACGGGCTCGATCCGTTTGGCTACCACCTGGTGAACCTGCTGCTGCACCTGGCATCAACCGTGCTCTTATGGCGGCTCTTGGTGGCGCTCCGCCTGCCGGGGGCGCTCTTTGCCGCCGCGCTCTTTGCCGTGCACCCCGTGCAGGTAGAGACCGTGGCATGGGTGACCGAGCGCAAGAACGTTCTCTCCATGGCATTCAGCCTGGCATCGCTCATCGCGTGGGTACGATTCCTGCAAGACACGCGTCCGTTCAGCGCGCGTGCGGGCTGGTGGGGCGCTTCGTTCGTCCTCTTTGCACT
>JBBAOD010000245.1:0-2877 GCA_040401635.1 Phycisphaerales bacterium | reverse complement strand
CATGCTGTCAAAGACCACCGCGGTGGCGGTGCCCGTGGCGATGGCCGCGATCGCGTGGTGGCAGCCGTGGGCGGAAGGAACGTTGACACCTACGTTCGCGAAATCCGCCCGCGCTGCGCCTGCCCCCACGAAGTCTCTGCTCACGCACTCCACGCGTACCCCTGCAACGGCAACCAACTCCGCGCGATCAATATTCGCCCTAGTTCTCCCCTTCTTTGCAGTGGGCATCGCACTCGGGCTGTTCACCGCGTGGGTTGAAGCCACATTCGTCGGCGCGCGCGGAGCAGAGTTTGTACGACCAGCCCTCGATCGACTGCTGCAAGCAGCACAAGCGTGGTGGTTCTATCTCGGAACCTGGTGTTGGCCGCGCGGTCTGATGTTCGTGTATCCGGCGTTTGATGGTCCGGCATGGCTTCCGTGGTTTGCGTTGCTATCGGGACTGTCCGTTGCAGTGGCCGCAATCACCACCATGCGGCGCGGCATGCGCGGCGCGATGGTGGCATTCCTCTGCTACTCAGCGGCCATCTTCCCGGCGCTCGGATTCATCAATCTCTATCCGCTGCGGTTCTCGCCGGTAGCTGATCACTTCGGTTACGCAGCAAGCGCAGTGCTGGCTCCGGTAGCGGCATGGTGCCTCGTCCGTGCATGGCGAGCCATTAACGATCGCGGCGTTCCGTGCGCCATCGGCTCAGCACTTGCAGTAGTGCTCGTTGCATCGCTCGCAGTCATAGCCCGCGGGCACACCGCAAAGTTTGCCAATGCGGAGACACTCTGGCGCACCACGCTTGCGGACAATCCGCGCGCCTGGCTTGCTTCCAACAATCTGGTGAGCATGCTGCTGACCAGCGTGCAAGAATCAATCGACGCCGGAGACACCTCAGCGCGCGATCGCGCCTTAGACGAAGCCGCGCGCTTGGCAGAACTTTCCGTGGAGCTCGCAGGCACGATCGACATGCCCGTGCAGTCCAACATGAGCGAAATACGTCGGCTGCAGGGCAGGCTGCCCGAGTCGTTGACCGCGCTGGACGCCGCGCTGCTTCTGGAACCCAACGCCCCTGGCCCACATTGGCAGCGCGGCCGCATCATTGAACTCATGGGAAACTTTGCGGAAGCGGAGCCGGATTACGCCCGCGCCGTGGAACTTTCACCGCGCAACGGTATCTACCTGCGCGAATGGGTGCGCTGGCTCACCAAATCTGGTCGTCTCCGCGAGGCGCGCGATATTGCCGCGCGCATTGTCGCTGTGGATCCTGGCGATGCCGAGTCCCTTGCCAATCTCGGCGCGCTTGAGCTGGAGATCGGCGACATTCCCGCCGCACGCCGCAACCTGCGTCGTGCATTGACCATGGCAAACGGCCCGCTCGCAACGGTGATCGCTGTGCGATGCGCGCGCGCGTGCCTTGCTCCTCCGGTTGATCCAGAATCTGCTGCGCAGGCGCGCGCCATTGCCGAGCAGCTCGTGCGCGAAACCGAAGGCTTTGATCCGCTGGCATACGTCTTACTAGCACACGCGCAGGCCACGCTTGCCGATCCAAAGGCGCGAGAAACCCTCGCGCGTGCCGATGAGTTGCTTACGAAAGCCTCCGCCGAAGTGAAGGAATTGGCAGCCCCGGAACGCGCCGCAACGGAAGCGCTCTTGTCCGCGGGCAGTCCGGCAGCAACGCTTTCGCGCTAGCAATTGGTGAGTGGATCGCATGCAAGCCGATGGCCGGCAATCGAAGGTAATGCGGGAGATTTCCAGCGTTTTCACCCGCTATTCATGCACATCCAGCACCGCGCGCTCACGCATTTCCACAAATTGCTGGGCATAGAGATCGTGGTACTTGCCGCGCGTACGCATGAGTTCCGCATGGGTGCCGCTCTCCACAATCCGCCCGCCGTCAACCATCACAATGCGCGTTGCGCGTCGAATGGTGCTGAGTCGGTGCGCAATCACAAATGAAATTCGGTGCGCCAGTACACGATCCACCGCACGCTGAATGGTGCGTTCCGTTTCACTGTCCACGCTCGAAGTTGCCTCGTCCAAGATAAAGACGTCCGGATCCTTGAGAAACGCACGCGCCAATGCAATGAGTTGCCGCTGCCCAAGGCTGAGTCGCTCGCCCGCTTCACCCGCTACAAATCCCCAACCGCCTTCAAGACCTCCAACAAACGAGTCCGCGCCGACCGCTGCAGCGGCAGCCTTGACTTCCTCATCGGTGGCATCAAGTCGACCATAGCGAATGTTCTCCAAGATAGAAGTATTTCGAAGCCACGGCGATTGCGGCACCACACCGAACCTTCCCTGATGCCACGCAAGCGGACGTTCGCGCATGTCCACGCCGTCCAGCAGAATCCGGCCAGCAGTTGGCTCATAGAACCGCGCGGCCAGGTTCACCACCGTGGACTTTCCAGCACCCGTTGGACCGACGAACGCAATGGTGTCACCAACCCGCGCTTCCAGGCTGAAATCACTCAATACCGGCTCACCAGCCACATATTCAAAGCTGACGTTCTCAAAGGTGATGCGCGTGATTCGCGCGGCACTGAAATCATCAGCCTGCGCACGCACCGCTTCCGAGTCATGAATCGTTGGCACCGTATCAATGAGTGACTGCACTCGCTCCGCTGCCGCCTGCGCGGACAGCAAGTCAACCACTCGCTGCGAAACATCAATGATCGGCCACGTGAAGAGGAGGGCGTACTGCATCAATGCGACCAGTGTTCCGGGCGACATCTCGCCCGTCTCAACGCGCAGTCCGCCGCGCCACAAGGCGATTGCCACACCAAGGAACGAAGCGCTAGTCACCACCGGCACAAACACTGCGGACTGGAATGAATTCCGCATGGAATGCACTTCCATTTCCGTAGTAAGCACAGCAAATTCTTCGTCCGCAG
>JBBAOD010000244.1:0-3756 GCA_040401635.1 Phycisphaerales bacterium | reverse complement strand
GCCAGCGGATTGCCGGTCTCAATGCGTTGCTCGCGCAGTAGTTCGGCGTACCCAATGATGGCTGCCAATGGGGTACGAATTTCGTGGCTGACATTGGCAATGAAGTCGTCTTTGGCTTGGTTAGTACTTTGCGCCAGTGCTTCACTCTGCAACAGCTGGGCGCGTTCGAAATTACGGGCGCGCTCGGCCTGTTCGATATGCCCACGCCATCCGTACAAGGCCCATCCGAGTGCGGCGCTTCCAACCAGTGCGAACGCGATACTGAGGCCAACGGCAATATGAATTCGAGTCTCTTGGCGAATGAGGTCATTGGCGTCCATATCAACGCCAATGAAGCACTCGATCCCGCCTGCCGCATTGTGGACCGGGGAATAGGCGCTGAGTATCGAACCCCGTGCGTCGGAGTAGATGGTCTCAGAGGTAGTGGTGGATCCGGTACGAATGGCCTCTACGAGCGCAGGATCCCGGTGGCCAAAGCGCATCCCCGGGAGTGTGCTGGCGGCGGTGTCCGTGGGATCGACAACAATGTCAATGCTGCCGTCCGTGTTGGCCCGGAACGTGTACATCGAGCGGAGTGTTGGAAGCGAACGGATCAAGCCTTCCATCGGCTCGGCGGTCTGTTGGTACGCCGGTGATGCGGCGTCTAGGGAAGTCTGCACCTGCGCGTGCAGCACTGGATCAATACTGCGCGCCGCAACCGCTGTGATACTGCGCAGAGCGTCGCGCATGGTCAATTCCAGCGCGTCGTCGGCGGATCGATGCATGAATAGCACGCCCGTAATGGCGAACGCAAACAAAGCCAAACCGGTCACAAGGGCCAGTAGCCAGGGTCGTCGAGTCACAGCATCCGTGATATCCGAGCGAGTGGGGTCAGTGTCCGACATGTCGTCCCTCCTTGGCGGGCCACTGCTTGGTGACGTTCGGCATCCTTGCCGTTGTCTCGAACCTGTGGGTACCTGAGAGTCGAATCCGGGGTTGGTCTGTGCAAGTAATTCCGACTGTTCCGTGCAAATTTATTTCTTTCCTATGAATCCGGCCCCCTCCGCCCCCGCAACTACGCTCCCCGCATGCCCGCACCCGTCAATGTCATCGGTTCCCTCATGGTTGACTGCTTCGTGCGGGTAAGCAAGTTTCCCCGTGCGGGCGAGACGGTGGCGGCGCAATCAGTACAGATCTTTCCGGGTGGGAAGGGCGCCAATCAGGCGGTGGCGGCCGCTCGGTGCGGCGCGGCGGTGCGCATGTGCGGTCGTACCGGGTCGGACGGGCGATTCATTGTTGACGCGCTGCAAGCGGCTGGCGTTGAGACGGCGGGCATCCGCACGGACGACGCGATGTCGGGGATGGCGATCGTCACCATCACGGAGACGGGTGAGAACGCCATCATGGTGGCGCGTGAGGCAAACGCCCGTCTGGAACGCGGCGACATTGAGCAGTTTCTTGCCACGTGCGAGCAAGGCAGTTACTTGCTGTTGCAGAATGAATGTTCGGAGCTTGCGTTGTGCATCCGTATGGCATACGAGCGCGGTATGAAAGTGTGGCTCAACGCCGCGCCGGCGGACGAACACGTGCGCGCGATTGATTTCATACAGTTGGATGGTCTTTGCGTCAATGAAACGGAAGCGGAATCGCTCACTGGTGAGCATGACCCGGAGCATGCGCTGACCGCGCTGGCTGCGCGGGTCCCGCACGGCGCGGTGGTGATGACGCTGGGCGCGGCGGGTGCAATCGCGCGTTCAAGCGCTGGGCGCGCGGCGCATGCGGGCTATGCAGTCAAGGTCATCGACACCGTTGGATGTGGCGATGCATTCATCGGCGCGTCAATTGTTGCGCTTGCTGAAGGCGGTTCGATGCAGGATGCACTTGCGTGGGGTAATGCGGCGGGCGCGCTTGCGGCGCAACGGAGCGGAGCGATGCCATCGCTCCCGTTACGGGCGGACGTGATGGAATTGGCGAAGCAGCCCGCGCGCGTTGTGGGCTGAGCGCAAGTGGATTCAGTTCAGTTTCCAGATCGCCCAGTTGAGCGCCGTTGCAAAGCACACCCATCCGCAGTAGGGCACCATCATCCACGCCGCTGGCGCGCTGACGCGTGCAAACGAGACGGTGGTTGCAATGATCGCCACCAGCATCACCAGTATTTCCGCCAGTGCGAATCCTGGTTGGTGCATTCCAAAGAAGAGCGGCGTCCATGCAAAGTTCAGCGCCAGTTGCACCGCGAAGAGCGTGAGTGGCACGCGCACGGAAGTCTCTTGGCGGCGTCGCCACACGGTCCATGCGGCCACCGCCATGAGTGTGTAGAGCAGGGTCCATGCGGGCCCGAACACCCATCCGGGCGGCGTCCATGTGGGTTTTGCGAGTGCGGCGTACCAGTCGTCAGGTGGGGTTGCTAAGCCGCTGACCGCGCCGCCGCCGATGCAGATGATGAGGGCGAGGAGCAGGTACACGGGTCCCAATGTAGCGGCGGCGGAGGTAGCCGAGCAGGTGCGCCCCGCGATCTGAGACCTACAGCCGATGGAAGAAATCACGCCCAACTGGCGCCGAAACAGACTTTCCGAGCGCGACCCAAAACATCCTGCCACTGAGGTGTTGGAAGGAATCGCACTCACGGACCCCGAGCCAGTCCAGTTGGTTCAACTACACGGGTCACAGTCTGCGCCCAAGCAGGGCACTAACTCGCTCCCCTTCGGTAGCGCTCGACCGAGCCACTAGGGCAGCCACTCCAGCCTTCTCAAACAAAGCGGGCAAAGGGATTCGAACCCTCGACATTCAGCTTGGGAAGCTGACGCTCTACCAGCTGAGCTATGCCCGCGAACTTTGCTCAGTCTATCAATGGGACTCATGCTTCTGGTTGCTAGTTGCAGGCTTCTGCTGCAGCTGCACGCGCCTTGTATTCACGCCACCCAAACCCGCTAGACTCCTTGTCCTACTTAGGAGTTACTCATGAGTCACCACGCTGAACAGACCGTCCGTCAGATCTTCGCGCACCCAACGTCGCACAACATTCATTGGCGCGACATCGTGCACATGTTTGAGAAGCTCGGCGGGACATGCGACGAGACCAAGAAGGAGCACCTCAAGGTGATCCTGCACGGACATGAGATGACCTTCCCAATTCCGAAGCAGGGCAGCCACACTCTCGAAGACGATCACGAGATCTCCGAGATCCGCCGCTTCTTGAAGCTGTGCGGCGTCACCGCACGGCCTGAGCACTAATCATTCTGCGGACTCCGTGCGAGTGATCTTCAAGGATCGAAACGTCTTGCTCGCCACCACCGTGGCCGCGCTGGGCTATTTCGTAGACATCTTTGATTTGCTGCTCTTTGCACTTGTGCGCGTTCGGAGTTTGAAAGACCTGCTGGCGCCAGAGATTGCAGCAGCGCAACAGAAGTTGCTGGAGACCGCGCGGTTTACCGATGCCGCCTCCATGGAGCGCGCCAAAGACATGGTGGCGGACAACATCCTCCGCGATGCGGGCGTGATGCTTGACAACATTCTGCAAATGACCGGCCTAGTACTCGGTGGCATCGTCTGGGGCGTGCTTGCTGACCGACTTGGCCGATTGCAAATGCTGTTTGGATCCATCCTGGTCTATTCAGTAGCCAACATCCTGAATGCGTTTGTAGCCAACGTTCCGGCGGACTCCATGTTCCATTGGCTGCACGTCATTGGTTTGGGAACCGCCTACAACCAGTACGCAACGCTGCGCTTTATTGCAGGCTTCGGCCTGGCCGGTGAGCTGGGCGCAGGCATCACGCTGGT
>JBBAOD010000243.1:3344-3758 GCA_040401635.1 Phycisphaerales bacterium | reverse complement strand
CAAGCAATGCAATGTCTTTAAAGAACGCAAAGGCATTCCCTGTGCTAGGTGCCGCAACAGTCGCATCGGTAGCGGTTCGATTGCTCACTGCATATCCACCGCTCAAGAGTGAAACGGCACCCGTCTGCGCGCTGACAACAAATCCTCCGCCAGTCTCGAATGAACTTCTGGCAATCATGATGCCGAACGTTGATATGACTGCTTGCCCGCTTGGCACGAACATCTTGACGGATGTTTCAAGTACATCTTTGCCACCCGCGCTTGCAGTGGCCCATTTACCGCTGTTGGAAAGGTCAAGCCATGCTTTGGTTCGTCCTGCGTTGAACTTCTCAGTGCAGATGCGCACCATCAATCCGGTGCCGCCGATGGGAGACACTCCAGGGTTTACTCCCGGGCCAATCAAGTTCGCTGCAA
>JBBAOD010000243.1:0-3334 GCA_040401635.1 Phycisphaerales bacterium | reverse complement strand
TGGATCCGCTGACGGCCCACGATCCGCCAACCCCAAGCCACGCGAGCTGCCCCGACAGCGTGCCTTGCCCGTAGTCATTGAAGTTGCTGGTGTAGATGTCAGTGGCGGATGCGCTGTGGGCGGCACAGGCGGCGCACAAGACGGTTGCAAAGTTCCGGAATGCGTTCATTCATTTATTTTGCCACAAGTTGAGTAAGTGTCAAGTGGCAGCGGGGGGCTGAATCACTTTCCCCCAAACTTCGCCCTGTAATCCGCAATTCGCGCGCGATCTGCGTCGGTCAAGCGGTTGCCGAGGTGCTCAATGACCTCATCGATGGTGACGATCGCTGCGGTCGACATGGTGAACTCAGCGCCCACATCAGCAAGCGCGGTGCGCGTTGATGAATCGTTGGCGCGCTCTTGGCGGTCCACCGAAACGACCAGGCCTGCAAGCGTGATATTCGCTGCCGCGCGCAGAACAGGGACCGTCTCGCGGATGGATGTTCCTGCGGTGGTCACATCTTCCACGATCAGAACGCGGTCGCCATCTTTCAGCGGACGACCAATGAGTACGCCGCCTTCGCCGTGATCCTTCGCTTCCTTGCGGTTGAAGCAGAACTCCACATTGCGGCCACGTTCGGCAAACGCCATGGACACGGCCACTACCAGTGGGATGCCTTTGTATGCCGGGCCAAACAAGCAGTCGAACCCTTCGGGGAACGATCGTTCAATGGCGTCGGCATAGGCGCGGCCGAGTGTTGCCAGTTGCGAGCCGGATCGATACTTTCCAGTGTTCACAAAGTACGGGGTCTTGCGCCCGCTCTTGGTGGTGAAGTCGCCGAAAGTCAGAACGCCGACATCAAGCATGAAATCAATGAAACTGCGCTGGTAGTCCTGCATGGAGCATGATGGTATCGGGCGCCATCGTGCGGAGTGTGTTGGATTGCGGAGCGGTAGACTTTACGACCCCACGTTGGGCGTGCCCGGAACGCATCAGGATTTTGCCATGAGTGACAGCGTCGAATATTTGCGATCACGATGGACTCCGGAACGGACGGCCGCAGCGATTCGATTGTTGCAAGGGCACGCTGCGGAAGCAGACGTACCCACCATGCAACATGATGGGAAAGTCATCCTTGATCTGCGCGGCATCCGTATTGAGCAGACGCAACTGGATGGCGCCACGCTGCAAGATGTCAACTTGCGTTGGTCCACCATCCGCGATGTTGGATTCAAGGGCACGCATTTGACGCACTGCAACCTCAGTCAGGCTTCACTCTCTGAGTGCTACTTCCGTGGCACGGTGTTTGAAGAATGTGACATTGTGAATGCGAAGTTTCAGAAGAATGAGTTCTCCAATGCGCGACTAGAGAATTGCCGCATGGACTTCTGCTCGTTTAAGGAATGCGAAATTACCCTGCAAACCATTCGCTTTCGTAAGGACACTGATCCGCGCGTGCTGACGCGCATCTGTCGCAACCTCAAGCTGAACGCGATGTCGATGGGCCACTTTGCCGACGCGGGTGAGTTGACGTACATGGAGAAGACCTACGAGCGGCAGATGTTGCATCGACAAGCCTTTGCTACCAAGCACGAGCATGTGGGCGCTCGACTGTGTGCCGTCCGCGCGTGGGTGTCTTCCATATTCATGAACGGCTTGTGGGGATACGGCGAACGCCCGGCGCGCCTGTTGCTTGCCACCGCGGTTGGGATTGTCCTGTTTGGCACGGCGCAGTACTTCCTGAATGGCGTACCGGATGAGAGCTTCGGCGCGCACCTGTACTTCAGTGGGATTACCTTTATGACCATTGGCTACGGCGACCTTTCGCCCGAGGGAGTCTTGCCACGCTTCCTGGCGGTGCTTGAGGGCGCGGTCGGTATCTCGGTGATCGGAATGCTGATCGCTTCGTGGACCAAGAAGATCATGTATCGGTGAATGGCAGGTCATCACCGATACTCATTCATAAATTCATTGATTTAAGAATCTCGCGATAATATTTCGGTAATTGAAGCTTGCAACGCCGCAGTTGCCGGGCAGACTGACCGAAGTTGTTAGTCATTGATGATTTCTAGGTCATCGATGTCATTCATGGTTACCGCTTCGCGGCATAGGCCACGAAACCGGTCAGTTCCCGAAAACTCCTTTGTTTAGAGGCATATTTAAGATGAAACTCATTCAGTCTCTTGTGGCATCCGCAGCGCTTCTATCAGGATTGGCAGCTTCCAGTGCGAATGCGTACGTCGCGTTCCTGCGCACCGACCTGACCCCGTATGCAAAGTTGGAGAACTATTCGTCGCTGAGTGAACTTGCTTCCAACAGCAATGGATCCCTTGCATCGAACATCACTCCGTCCATTCCAGTGACGCAGAGCATGTTTACGGACGGCACCTACTTCTACAAGATCGCTGCCAACGCGCAGGGCGATGCCGGTACCTACAACAATCTGTTCATCCGCTACCAAAGTCTCTCGGATCTTTGCAAGGATTTGAATGGCGAGACATTTCTCATGAACGGGTACGGCATGTACTACGAGGATGAGGTCATCGCCGACAATGCCACCGGTCGCTTCTTCCGCACCACCCGCTACGGCGCCGAAAGCACTGTCACCGTCGGCGCGTATGCGTACTCCAGCTTCGCGGACCTGGTGAACAACAACTACTTCTACGCCAACGGCATCGGTAACCAGGACACGCCCTTCGATTGCCAGTTCTGGTGCTGGAACGGCGTGTTCTATCGCACGAACGTCACCGGCCCGACGGGCGCCTCCACGGTGACTGGTTTCAACATCTACAACAATTCTGGAGACCTATATAATAACGTGGTGGCTCAGACCGTGGCTTGCACGGCGACCTACGCGGGCACCATGCGCTTCATGGCGCTTGACTCGTCACTGCTTCCGGCCCAAAGTTGCATCGCGGACTTGAACAACGATGGCGTTGTGAATGGAGCCGACCTCGGCATCCTGCTCGGCGCTTGGGGCTTGTGCCCGTAAGCGAAGCGAGACAGCCAACCTGGCATCTCATTGAAATCACACGCAGGAGACACGGATGTGTCTCCTGCGTGGTTTTTATTTTGCATGAATTCTGACGGCGGTGATATTTAGTGCGAATTGTCCTTGTTTTTCGTGAGGGGACTCGGTCACAAATTGCTTTTGTTAAGGAGGTAATTACTAGATTTCAGTGCTCCTTGGGCTATGTTCACTCACCCTTAGATACGTTTCTTCTTCCCTTTCCCTTATTGAGGTTTTCATCATGGTTCGTATTGCATCATTTGGCCTCTCCGTTGCCGCGGCTGCTCTTGCTTTGGCCACCACCTCCAACGCAGCGCTGCTCTACGTGAGCACCACTTCGGCTG
>JBBAOD010000242.1:0-3782 GCA_040401635.1 Phycisphaerales bacterium | reverse complement strand
GTCACGCGGTGGAGTTCACCAGCCTGTTCGAGTGCAGAAATGAAATCGCGAAGTCCAGCGTGCATGCGCAGGATGGTAGGTCTGTCTACGATTGTCGTCCTGATGCTGGCGATCGATCTTCATGATGTCACCAAGACCTACCGCGGCGGCGTCCAAGCACTGCGCGGGGTTTCGCTGGCCGTGCAGGCGGGCGAGATCTTTGGGCTGCTTGGGCCAAACGGCGCCGGCAAGAGCACGCTTGTCAAGATCATTATGACCGTGGTGCGGCCCACCTCGCTGCGCGGCACCGTGCTGGGTCAGCCCGCGGGCACGCAGGCGGTGCTGTCGCGCGTCGGCTACTTGCCCGAGCATCATCGATTCCCGCAGTACCTCACTGGCCGCCAAGTGATCGATTTCTTTGGCGCACTCGGCAAGGTTCCCCGTGCGGTTCGTCGCCCTCGGACCGAGGAGCTACTTGAACTGGTCGGCATGCGCGAATGGGGCAACCGCCGCGTCACCATGTACTCAAAGGGCATGCAGCAACGGATCGGTATCGCTGCGGCACTCATCAATGACCCAGAGCTGGTGGTCCTTGACGAACCAACCGACGGTGTTGACCCCGTGGGCCGCCGCGAGATTCGTGACATGCTCTTGCGTCTGCGCGGCGAAGGTCGCACCGTGTTGGTGAACAGCCACCTTCTCAGCGAAGTGGAAATGTTGGCCGACCGCGTCGCCATCATCAACCAAGGCACCACGCTTGCGCAAGGCACCATCGAGGAGCTCACGCACGAAAGTCACCGCTATGAGATCGAAGCGATGCATGCGCCCGACGTGGTGATCACCGCGGTTGGCCCCGTTGCCGGTGTTGCCTCCGTCACGGAACCCGCGCTGCGCACGTTCGTGATCCCGACTCGTGATGCTGCCATTATTCAGCCCGCAATTGATGCACTTCGCGCCGCCGGTGCCACGGTCACGCGCGTGGAGCGCGCCCGTGAAACACTGGAAGATCTTTTCATTCGCAGCGTGATCGACGAACGCGGTCGCGCCATGCCCGGCGCGCAACGAGCGTCCGCTGCGCCGCTCACTGCGCCGCCCACCGCGCCTTCTGCTGCCCCGCGAACCCCGCCGGAGATCCGCTCATGACGCAGACCGTGGCGATCTTCCTCGACGCGTACCGCGACCTCAACTCGCGCAAACTCTTTTGGCTTGCCATGGTCATCAGCGCGCTGGTGGTTGCCATTGTCGGCGCACTTGGCATTGATGACACCGGCGTCTCCGCGCTTGGCTTCCACTTCAACAGCAAGTTTGTCAACACGCTGTTCTTCCCGCGAGACCTATTCTACAAGTTGATCTTCCAGAACTTGGGAATCAACATTTGGCTGACCTGGCTTGCCGCCATTCTTGCGTTGATCTCTACTGCCAGCATCGTGCCAGAGCTCATCGCCAACGGTTCGATCGACATGATGCTGTCCAAGCCGATCACTCGTTCGCGGCTGTTTTTGACGCGCTGGGTGACAGGCTTGTTCTTCGCCGGATTCCAAGCAGCAGTCTTTGTAATCGCCAGCTTTCTAGTGATCGGTATCCGTGGCGGCGCGTGGGAGCCGGGGCTGTTCTTGGCTATCCCAGTGGTCGTGGTGTTCTTCAGTTACCTGTACTGCTTCTGTGCCCTGATGGGCGTGCTGACGCGTAGCACGGTAGCAAGCCTTCTACTCACGCTGGTCTTCTGGCTTGCCCTCTTTGGTGCACAAAAAGCAGAGCAATTTCTCAATTACGGGCGGCTCGCTTCTAGCATGGAAGTGACCGCCATTGAACGCACCATCGCCTCGCGTCTTGAAAAGAATGCCGACGCCGATGTTGACAAACTCCGTGCCGAACTCGCCGGCGAGACTATCTCCGCCGGCCGTTGGAATTCTGGCTACTGGCCGGCCTACGCCATCATTACCGTGCTACCCAAGACTAATGAAACCACCGAGTGGCTTTCACGCACGCTTGTGAAACAATCCAACTTTCGACCGCCCGCAAAAGATGATGACGAGATGCGCTTCTTTGGAAGTAGCCGCGTGAAACGCAAAGAGTTTGAGCAAGCCACCTATGACGACGCAGAGTCACGCAAGGGCGCACTCTGGACCATCGGTACTAGCTTAATGTTTGAAGCAGTGATGCTCAGTGGATGCGTCTGGCTGTTCCGCCGCCGCGATTTCTGATCGCGCGTTACGATCCCCTCGTGCTCGTCTATCGCAAAGGTGTCTTCTGCTTGGAGTCCGAATGGTTCGGCCTGCGTTCCACCGTGAGCGTGCGCCCAGCGCTGGAACTGCTTCGGTCGTCGGACTACCACGTGGCGTACATCCATCGCGATGTGGCTACGCGGGCGGAACTGGAGCACTACCTGCGCAAGTGGTTCCAAGAGCGACATACTGGCTTTGAAATTCTCTGGCTCGCAATGCATTCCCGGCGCGGATTACTGCTGCCAGGGGACATGCGGCGCCCGGACGAAAAGATGCACATCGACCGCCTCGAAGAGATTCTGGCCGGAAAATGTAAGGGGAAAGTCATCCACTTTGGCGGCTGCCGCACCATTGCCATGCCCCCAGCGCGCATCCGCAAGTTCCTGCGCACCTCCGGTGCCGTGGCAGTTTCCGGCTTCCGTGAAGAAGTCGACTGGACCGAATCCACGCTCTTTGAAACCACACTGCTCTTAGAGTTGCAGAAGCACCCGATGACTGCCTCCGGCTTGCGCTCCGTACGTAACGCTATGCGCCGATCGCGTCCCCTTGAATACGCCGCTTCGGGCTTTGCTATCCATATTCGTTCGTGACGCGTGCTGGTGGGGCATGTCGAGATGCGCGATCGAGCTGAATTCGCCCGATTTACTTCCCGAGTTCCGCGCTGCGCGCGCGCGCGGCTTCCATAGCCGCCGCCACCAACGCCGCGAATTCGCCGCGCTCAAATACCTTCACCGCAGCAGCTGTTGTTCCGCCCGCGCTTGTCACGGCAGCGCGCAACTGCGCTGGTTCGCGTCCATCAGTCGCTAGAAGTGTTGCCGCACCGAAGATTGATTCGATCGCCATCGCGCGCGCCGTGACTGCGTCGAAACCCATGGTTTCTGCGGCAGCGATCTGCGCTTCTGCAAGTAAATACAGGTACGCCGGCGCGCTTCCCACTGCAGCCACCGCCGCGTCAATCAATGCTTCAGGAATTTCTACGGCCTTTCCAATTGCTGAAAATAGCCGCAGCGCAGCCGAGACGTCATCGCTCGTCGCTCCAGCGCCGCGCGCGACAGCCGTCATCGAAAGCCCCACTTGCGCCGCCATGTTCGGCATCGCGCGCACAACGCGCGGGCCATCGCTGCCGCCACCGCCACTGCCACTGCCACTGCCACCACCCAGCGCCGCGCGAATCGCCGCGCTCGACCATCCCGCCATCACGCTCACAACGCACGTTGCGCCACTCAGCGATCCGATCGCCTGCGCTGCTTCAAGAAAGTGCTGCGGCTTCACGGCCAGGACTACTCCTTGTGCCCCACGCGCTGCCGCCGCGTCGGCTGTCACGCGGACTCCCAAGCGGCTCGCCTCTGCTTGGCGGCCAGCGTCGCGTTCAATCACAACGGTGGTAGCTGGGTCGATCACTCCGCTGCAAATCGCGCGCGAAAGAATCGCCATACCGAGGTTTCCGCAACCCACGAAAGCGATGTTGGCCGAGACGCCGTGATCTTTACTCATAGCGCAAAGCCTATCGGCGCCCGCGATCCGCTACGATCACCGTATGTCTTCTGCCGTCCAGACCCTTGATTTCGAGCAGCCGAT
>JBBAOD010000241.1:0-3799 GCA_040401635.1 Phycisphaerales bacterium | reverse complement strand
ATTGGGTTTTCAACCGACGCTCACAAGATGGTCGCGCCGGTCTGTGTCGGACTGGAGTATCTCTGTTTGATCGGTCTTCAGCGATTTCGACCGGCGCGCTATGAAGGCAAGCGTTTCCGCTACTCAGTATGGCCCTGCCCGCTTCCTCCAATGTTGGCTGCAGTTGCGGTTTCAGGGATGCTTCCAGAAACACACGGAAGCACTTACGAATTTCAACTTTTGTATCGAACGAAATATCTCAAGGGCTTCATGCCCGCAACCAAAATCGGAGAACAAACATGAAAGATAATTCCACGCAGTTTGACCATTGGCTATCAGAGGACGATGCTTCAGCACCCGCCGCGTTAGTGATTCGGGAGCACTTGATGCCGGTCGAAGGTACCGATGGGGTTCTGTTCCCTTCGACTTATGCTGCTTCAGAGGATAAGAGCTTTGCGGGTGGGTACAACATCGATGGACCGAGCGATGGGGAGAATGTCTGCCTCATTGATTCGGTCGGGTCACAGGCAAATCGCATTGAACCGATTTTCTTGAAGCCGACATACGAGAAATTGGTCCCTCGGATTGTTGTGAAAGCTGGAGATCGCGAGATAAGCATTCTCGAAGCGGGGCACCGCGCCGGTGACGCGCTTGTTCGCTGTTCGTCGCTGCAGGCGGAACTTCTTAAGGCGTTCAAAGAGGCGCAACGAGGAAACGCATTCCCTCTCGCAAAGATTGCGCCGACATCGCTTGTCTTCGGCGTCTGGGACTCTCGGGAGACGGGCGCAAAGTTGCCGCGGGTCATTGCATCAACCATTCGCGCCTATAACGTGAAACCTCTAACGCGTTCGGCGCAGTTTGTCCCGGCGACGAGTTATGTCGAAGATGGACTCCTAGAGGAGCCTACGACGAAGAAGGTGAAGGATTCATACGCGAGCCGCGGGTTCATTCACATTCCTGCGTCTGCAAAGCACGGCGGAGTCATCTCAACTGGCGGCATTCGCCGCGAAGCGACGTTGAATCTTGCTGCGCTTCGCCTTCTTTCAGTGAAGGGGGCTAAAGATGATACGACCGCGCTACGGCGGTACATCCTTGGGCTCTCGCTCGTTGCGTTTACCCACCCAAGCGCGTTCGTCGGATACCTCCGCCAGGGGTGCACACTTGTGCTCAACCCAGATAAGCAGCGTGAGTCAGTCGCGGTTTACCCGGATGGAAAACGCGTTGTGTCGCCGATCACGCACGACGCGGCGATGCAGTTTGCTAGCGCCGCAGCGAAAGCGTTTGGCGTTGGTGATGATAAGACAGTCGAATTCGATATCAAAGCGGCGAAGAGAGATCTCGCTAGCAAGGACAAGGCTGCAGAAGAGTAGTCGCTCGCTCGCGGACTAAGCACGATCATGTCAATCCCTCATCCAAACAACTTCAACTGCTTCTGCATCTCTATCACTATGCTTCAGCCGTTGTTCCATGGGCGGCGTGGTACGAGTAGTGCCGCGACGCCTGAATGGCCGCCGTCGCCGCTCCGCGTCTTTCAGGCGATTGTGTCTGCTGCTGCTGCAAGGTGGGGCGAGCAGGAAAGGCTCGAGACTGCGGTAGCAGCACTGCAGTGGCTTGAGCAACTCGCGCCGCCGATCATTGTCGCTCCGTCGGCGGCGCCGACGAGTTCCTATGTCACTTCAGTCCCAAACAATTCGATGGACGTTCCCGCGGCAGCTTGGGCTCGGGGGAACTACTCAAACAACGGCGATGCAAATCCTGCGACACATCGCACCATGAAATCAGTCCAGGCGATGCGGATGTCTGGCGAATCCGAGACGCACGCAATTCACTACTTCTGGCTGCTAGACGATGGCGCTGTTCGCGACCCTAAGGTTGTTCGCAACATCCAAATGCTGATCAGTGCTTCCCGCTGCATCGTGGCACTCGGTTGGGGGATCGATGTCGCGATTGGAGACGCAAAGTTGATAAGTGCCATCGAGGCAACACGTCTACTTGGCGAGAGATGGTCCCCGACAGGCGCGGGCGCGAATGGCGGGGGCGGATCTCGCTTACGCATTCCAGTTGCGGGGACTCTTGATGCGCTGATGAACCGTCACACGCATTTCTTGTCAAGACTTTCAGCCACTGGGTTCAAGCCGGTACCGCCACTTTCGACGTTTGGGATGATCGACTATCGGCGGGCGACAGACTTGCTAGGTCGACCATTCGCGGCATTCACTCTTCGTCCGGTCGATGGTAACAGCGAGTTCGCGGCATTCAGAATTGAGCGTGCGATGCATATTGGCGCAATGCTTCGACATGCAGCGTGCGAAGCGGCCAAGGGCGATCTCGATCAACGTGGGTGGCGTACCGCGTCATGGGCTGAGCAATTCGTTGCGGGTCATGGTCCGCGCAAAGCCAATGGTCGTTACATTGACGATGCCTGGCCAAGATTTTCCTATCTTCCATTGCCATCGATTGGGAGCCCGCATGCGGGAGGGATGATTCGTCGTGCGATCATCACAGAACCAATCGGAGGCGACGGACGCTCCGCACGATGGGCAAGCCAGCGACTACACGGACTCGAACTGATCGATGAGCAGACAAAGCAACCAGTTGCCCGTCTTGAGGCGATCGAACCCGACGAAGAGGACTTTGGACGCCTGTTCCACTTGTATTCAAGCAGATCACCTACCGAGTCAGACCGGATCTGGTTGTCAATCACGCCAGTGATACTGTCTGGCTACGACGATGGAAAGGCTTCAAAGCGAGCAAAGTTGTTGAATGAATGCTTGCGTCGTGCTGGCTTTGATTTGGCGAGCATCGCATCGATTGAGTCTCGTCCAACATCTTGGAATCTAGTATCCAATTCCCCGTTGCGCGGGTTTGTGCGCCCCAAGTACTTGACACACCTACCGATTTGTCATGTGCGGTTGGTGTTGCGTGCACCATTCGCCGGTCCGCTTTCGATCGGTGCTGGACGCCATTGTGGCCTTGGAGTGATGGCGAAGGAGAGGATATCGTGATCCTCCTCGCATCCATCGGGGGCATTCAGGAGTTCAACTGCGATGGTCGCGAAGCGGGTGGCGATCAACCGGGTCGCTTCATCATCGCGTATTCCACACTCACGCTTGCCGTGTTGCGCGATTTCGTTACCGACATGGGTACTCGCTTACCCGTTGATGTGCAACGACTACTATGTGTGTCAGCTGTGTAGAACCGTCGCGCGACCAAGGGGCAACACTTCTGTGTGGCTCGGACGGACGTTTCACAACGAACCACGCGGAGTGCTTGCGACGGATCTAGTTTCATGCGCGAGTCCAAGTGGTTTCGGGCCTCGCCCGTGATCGCTTTCAGGCACCAGTGCGTATGCTCCTGGTCTAGGCAACGGGTCACGCGTTTCTTGTTCTTCTCCCGAGGTCCGATAGTGGTTGAACTCTTTGACAAGTTGTCCAGCGAGTGCAAAGGCAATGCAGGGGGGTCCTGCTAGCACTCGCAAGCCCAAATTTGCCTGAAAATACCGTCCAAATTGGTCATGGTCCCACACTCTTGAACGATCGCCTATTTCAAATTTTGCTTGCGCTCGCAAGCCACCACACAAGTGTCATGTCCTACGGTGCTTGTGCCGGAGGCCTTCTCCGCGGCTTTAAACCCGCGGCCCCATTGAAGCTCCATGTTGCTGCGGCGCACGCCGTGCTTCATGTTTTCTCCGCGGCTTTAAACCCGCGGCCCCATTGAAGCTCGTAAGCATCAGCGGCCTCGTGGTATGTAGGTGTTTCTCCGCGGCTTTAAACCCGCGGCCCCATTGAAGCATGTCAACTACAGAGGGGTCGACAAAGAC
>JBBAOD010000240.1:0-3817 GCA_040401635.1 Phycisphaerales bacterium | reverse complement strand
CTTGTGGAGCGCAGCCGTCCGCGTCCGAGGGTCCCGCGCGCAACGAAGGGGGCGGTTGGACGACTCAACTCACTTCAACCGCGCCCCGAAAATGGGGACAGGGGTGAACGGCACCTATTTCGCCCTGCTCCAAAAACGCCCAGAGCGCGGAACTTCGTCCACGCTCCTGAGAACCGGCGCCTGAGCGCCCGTCCGGGTGTCTGTTCTCGCAGCTCAGCAGAGCGCGAGGAAAGCAAAGGCAGCCAGAATAAGAATGCGGCGAGCGTTCTCTTCGACTGAGATCACGTGGGTTGCTGCAATGGCTACTGCGCGCATGGTTCTTGTCTTTGCTTTTCGAGTACTTGAGGCGCGGGGGACGGCGTCAGCCGTTGACCCCCCCGCGCTACGATGTAAGTCTTGCCCAATACACCCGGTTCGTCCACTCCTGTGAGCATGAAACGAGCGTAAACTTGTGAAATCACCATGATTATGCGGTCCTTACTAGTCAAAACCATGGTTCTCGGACTCATCAGTGGAAGCTTCTGGCTTCCCCGAGTGATTTCCGCAGGTGCGCTGGTGTGGCAACGCGGCCCAAACCGCCTGCCCGCCCCTGGGGATGCGGTGTCGACGTTCTTTGCCGCCCGCGCGTGGCTGGATGCTGGCGGCACCGGCACCGCCGTTGCCACGCCTGCCGACGTCCATAGCGCCGCGGTGGTGCTGCGCATGCGCGGACGCATCGTTGGAATTGGGCACGATGCCGGCGATACCAACAAGACCGGCATCGTGGATCGCGCCCTGCGCTCGGCTCTTGATGCGGCGCGTGCGCGGCGCACATCACAGCCAATGACTGCGAACGAGAATGACTCCATCGGTACGCTCGTCACGCTCGAACTTGAACTTGCTGGCGCACGCGAACCATTGATCGGCCGGACCTTTGAGGAAGTGGCGCGCAACATCGAACCCGGTGAATGCGGTTTGCAACTGACCGACGCTGCGCGGACTGCCTATGAGCCCGCGTCGCAACTCTTGGCGCGGCGAATGGCATCGCCCGTCTCGCGCGCGGTGCTCGCCATGGTTACTGAACTTGGTCTGCCGCCACGAGACCTTCCTGATCTGCAAGCGCTGGGCGGCAACACCGCGATGTATGCATCACGATCGATTCGCTTGGCGCAAGTTGATCCAATAAGCAGCCCGTTCACACTTGCTCGCGTGCTGCCTGCTATTTCCGCCGCGCCTGCAACGCGTGCGGACGGAGTGACTGCATGCGCAGCAATCATCGCGCGCCTTGCCGCGCAACTTGAACCCGCTGCCGCTGCCGAAGGACTTCCTGCCGATGCTGGAGCGCAAATTGCACGCACCGGTTTGCGCGGCGACTACGTGATTGCCGCCGATCGCTACGAACCATTTGCCGCCGGCGCTACTGAACAAGCACTGTGCGCGTGGGCACTCGCTCGCGCCTCGGCAACCGCTAGCTTTCCGGAAAGTCTGCGAAATCAGTCTAAATCAACGGCAACTGCCGTACTCCGCGCGTTGATGGAACACGACAACTCCGAGTCAGACCCCGCTTCCGAACCCGCCGCAGTTGCCTACGCCACACTGGCAATGGCAGAACTTGCTGCCAGCAACACGTCTGTCGACGCGCCATTCGCCGCATCCATGACCGCCGCACTCGGTCGCCTGCTTGCACCCGCCAACCTTGCCACACTGCGCCCGCACGTGCAAGCAGCTGTCCTTGATGCCGCCGCCGCACTGCATGCAGCGCGGACTCCCGTCATGCCCGAGAAGGACTTGATCGCCGCACTGGATGCCGCGTGGAAATCCATCGACCCCGCAGAACTTCCGATCGTGGCGCCCTTTCTCATCGATGCGAATGCGCGTTGCGCACCCGATACATTCGAACAACGCATGACTGCCCATCGCAGCACACTTGATGCCGCGCGAACGGTGCTTCTTGGAACGCAAGTACCTGCAGACAGTTCCGACCGTCCCAATTCGCTGCTTGATATGCCGGGCGCCTATCCGATGGCCGGCTCCAGTACTGGGCGAATTTCTGCGCAGTCCACGCGGTCGCAATTCTTCATGGCAATGATCGCTGGACTTCCCGCAACACGATCGCCCGCGCGCGATGCAGAAGACCGCGCGACACTCGCGCTGGCCATTCGATTTGTGCAGCAATTGCAGGCTGCTGCAGCGATCGCCTACTGCGCGCCCGCCCCGGAACGCGCTCGCGGCGGCGTGCTCGCTTCGCCGGCAGACGCTTCGCAACCAGTGGCGGCGCAGGCATTCGCCATCTTGGCGCTCACCGAGTCCGAGCGTGCCTTGGCGCGTTTGGCATTGCAGACTGACCCCGTTCAAGGCAAATGAGTGCATATTTCAGCCCGGCAAGCAGCAACCGTACAGATCCGTGCCGATTCTCGGATCGGAAACGCCTACCCCAACCGTACACTTGCACGGCGCGGACGATTCCGCGGCACGATCCTCGCTTGGAGATCTTCATGATGCGCATTCAGACCACTCTCAGTGCCATGCTTGGGCTCGCCACACTTGTGGCGGTCGCTCCTGCGTCCGGTCAGAATCTCTCCGAGCGCATCAATACGGTGCTTGAGCAGCGTGCCACCAAACAGGCAACCGCCAAGGGCCCGATCCTTCGCGCGCTGCTGACCACCAGCATCAGTGTGAAGTTTCAAGACACCAAGGCGAAGGAAGCGTTCGCGTATTTCAAACAACTCATCGGCGTGGAAATGGTGGTGCGCTGGTCTGATGATCCGGGTGCGGGCGATGGACTCGATCCGGAAGCTCGCCTGACGTTGGAGATGAACAGCGCGCAAGCGCTCGTGGTACTTGAGCGCATGATTGACATGTCAACCACCGAGCCAGCAACGTGGCAACTGCGCCAGGGCTACTTGGAAGTGGGAACAAAGTCGCGACTCAACGCGCGTGGCTCGCAAGAGACTCGCATTTATCCGATTCGTGATCTGCTGTTCGAAGCGCCAACCTTTGACAATGCCCCCGAGTTCAACCTCGCCCAGTCAGTGCAAACTGGCGGCGGCGGTGGTGGTGGCGGCGGAAGCGGCGGAGGCGGTGGCGGATTCGGCGGTGGTGGTGGTGGCGGCGGAGGTGGCGGCGGTGGTGGTGGCGGCAGAGGCGTTCCGTTCGGTACGCCCGGCGAGCCGCCGGAACGCCGTGGTCCTGAAGAGAAGGCCGACCAACTCATCGAACTCATCAAGTCGCTGGTCGAGCCCGATGTGTGGCTGGACGACAGCGTTGCGTCCATTCGTTACTACGACGGTTCCATCATCGTCCGCGCGCCGGACTACGTGCAGCGGCAAGTGGCTGGCTACGGCTCACTCCCCGCGGAGGGACCGAAGCGCACGGGTGGTCGATACGTTGACATAAATGCACCGATCGGTGTCTCCAAGGTCACCGGCTTCGGAACATCCACCGTCACCGGCGCAGCGGGCGGCGGCGGCACTGGAACCACCGGCGGCGCTGGCGGACGCGGCGGCGCGGGTACGGGCGGCACAGGTGCGGGCGGCGGTTCGTTCATTCCGTCGGGCGGCGCGCCAACGGGACCAGGCGGAAGCGGTGCCAAAGGCAGCACGCCCCCGCCTGCAACGACACCTGGCACCGGCGCGAAACCGTGACGGGACGCGCTCGCGCACACGACCATCGCACCATTCGATCTGACCTCCGTAACTGCACGGGGGATGGCGTCACCCATGCTTTCATGGTTGGACTGGGCGAAACGAACTTTCCAGTCTTTGCACTGGAGTTAGGAAAGGGCGACGCCGTTGCCGGCCTGGTCTCCACCGTGCCACAGCTGGTGGGCGCAGTGCTG
>JBBAOD010000239.1:0-3836 GCA_040401635.1 Phycisphaerales bacterium | reverse complement strand
GGCAAGCAAAGCCGCATGGTGATGCGCCAAGGCAATGTGTTCGGTGATGTTGACATCATGCACGCTGTTGGAAAGCAGCGCTTGGTGCCGCTGAATAACCCACTTATCGAGGCTGCTCGCGCCATCGGTACGGGGTTCGGTGATGGCCGAACACCGGAGCCAGCGCCGGCAACCAGTGAAGACAACCACTCGGTAGTTGTCTAGCATCGCGCCTATGTTCACTGATGCACTCGCGTCGATCGACGCGTTCACCCCAGCACACTGGTCGATGGCAGCACTCGTCGCTTTCGGGTGCGGAAGCATTCCATTTGGACCGATCGTGGCGCGCATGAACGGCGTGAACTTGCGCACGGTTGGCAGTGGAAACATTGGCGCCACCAATGTTTCGCGGGCGCTCGGATGGAAATGGGGCGTGTTGGTGTATCTGCTTGATGCGATCAAGGGCGCTGCTCCGGTACTGCTCGCGGGCATGATGGCCGGCATTCTTGGGCACCCGGCCGATGAAATTCCACGCGCTGACATGTGGTGGTGGTTGATGATGCCCATCGCCGCAGTGCTTGGGCATATGTTCAGTCCGTTCGTTGGATTCAAGGGCGGCAAGGGCGTGGCGACCGGCAGCGGCGCCATGTTGGCGATCTGGCCGGTGCTCACCGGACCGCTCTTGGTGGCGATTGGGCTGTGGGCGATCATGATTGCACTCACCCGGACCATGAGTATTGCCAGCATGCTGGCGGCCGTTTCCATTCCGCTCACGGTGGCCGCCGCAGCCATCATGACCACCGGCACCGGCACCACGGACGGCGAGTTGCCTGTTGCCCATGCCCTGCCCGCCATCATCGTCACCGCGGGCGTTGCGACGTTGGTCGTGTGGAAACACCGCAGTAATCTCCAACGAATCCTGAAGGGGACCGAACCCCGCCTAGGAAGCAAGAGTTAACCGATCGCGCTCTGCCCACGCAGTGCATCGGGCACTACGATCTGCACCGTGATGAAGGACGCAACACACGCCGTCGATGAGCATTCGGGATATCGCTCGCCGCTTGAAACTCGCAACGCCAGCGCCCGCATGCGCAGCACCTGGAGCGCGCGCCGCAAGTTTGGTACGTGGCGCCGTATCTGGTTAGCACTTGCGGAGTCGCAACACGAACTCGGACTCTCAGTGACCGCCGCGCAGATCACGGAACTGCGCGCGCATTTAGATGACATCGATTTCGCCAACGCCGACGCGCACGAAGCGCGCCTCCGCCATGATGTGATGGCGCATGTCCATACCTTCGGGGACGCTGCGCCGCACGCGCGTGGAATCATCCATCTTGGTGCAACCAGCCAAGACGTGGTGTGCAATGCGGACACACTGATACTGCGCGACGCGCTCACCATCATCGCTGAGAAATTGGCGCGCGCTGTTGATCGCGCCGGCACGTTTGCCGCCGAGCATCGCGCCCTGCCCACGCTCGGTTGGACGCACTTTCAGCCCGCGCAACCGACCACGGTCGGCAAGCGCGCCACCCTGTGGGCGCAGGATTTGGCGATTGCGCTGTCCGAAATCGAAGGTCGTATCGATGGCATGCGCCTGCGCGGTCTGCGTGGCGCCACCGGAACGCAGGCTTCATATCTGGGCCTCTTGGGTGGCGACGCCAGCAAGGTGGAAGCGTTGGAGCGAAGCTTTGCAGCCAAGCTCGGTTGGCCAGCGGATCGCTGCTGGCCGGTATGCGGGCAAACCTACCCGCGCCTAGTGGATGCGCAGATTCTTTCCAGCTTGGCGATTGCCGCCGCCGCCATCCACAAGTGCTGCAACGATCTTCGACTACTGGCAAACCTCAAGGAAATCGAAGAGCCGTTCGAAGCCGAACAGATCGGCTCCAGTGCCATGGCCTACAAGCGCAACCCGATGCGCTGCGAACGCGCCACTGGACTGGCACGCTTCGTGATGAATCTTTCCGGCAACGGTCTTGATACTGCGGCCACGCAATGGCTCGAACGCACACTGGATGACAGCGCTAATCGCCGCTTGTCGTTACCCGAAGCGTTCTTGGCACTCGATGGTGCGCTCGACATTCTGGCCAATGTCTTGGGTGGACTAGTAGTGCACCGCGCTTCCATTCGCGCTCGCTTGGATGCCGAACTTCCGTTCATGGCAAGCGAAGACATCCTCCTTGCCGCCACCGCGCGCGGCGCGGATCGCCAGCATGCGCACGAAGCGATTCGTGTTCATAGTCAAGCCGCTGGACATGCAGTGAAGAGCGAAGGAAAGCCCAACGATCTGCTGGCGCGCCTCCGCGACGAGCCGCTCTTTGAAGGTTTGGATCTTGATGGACTCTTGGATGCATCCGCGTACATCGGTCGCGCGCCGGAGCAAGTGGACGCGTTTGTTGCAAGCGTCGTACAACCCATTCGAACCCGATACCGCGCAACCATCGCCGACGAACCGCAGGTACGGGTGTAAGCGCGCGTGCACGCGCGTGAACTCCACCGCCCACGCATCATTCACTGACACCGCGCTCGGCAACAGCGAATCGCAACAAAGGTCTCCACTATGGCACTCCCCCGACTTCGCCCTGAATCCACCGCGCTCCTTGTGATTGACGTGCAGGACCGACTGATGCCCACGATCGCAGCCCGCGAGCGGGTGGAAACCAATTGTGCGTTGCTCGCACGCGCTGCCGGTGCACTGGGCATGCCGGTCATCTGCACCGAGCAGTACGTGCGCGGCCTTGGGGGAACGGTTGACACCGTGCGCGAAGCGCTCCCAGCGACCGCTGAGGTGATTGAGAAAACACAGTTCAGCGCCCTGGTGGATGGCGTGCGCGCCGCACTCCGAACGCAACGACGTCCGACCGTGTTGGTATGTGGTGTCGAAGCACATGTGTGCGTTCTGCAAACCGTGCTGGACTTGGTGGCCGCCGGCTGGACGGTCTTCTACGCCACCGATGCAATTTCCGCGGGTCAAGTTGACCAGGTGGAACACGCCTTCCGCCGCATGGATCGAGCCGGCGCACTTCCCACCGGAACGCTCGGAGCCATGTACGAGTTGATCGGCGATGCGTCACACCCGTCCTTCCGCGACATCTTGGAGCTGGCCAAGCGGGTGCCTAAAAACACCTAACGCGTCGCCAGCGGAATTCGCCAACGACGCGTCAGGATTTCATTTGAGTTGACTTGCGCCCCACGCGCCGAGCCGCAGGAGCACTGGCTCCAGATGTCGCCTGCTTACTGAGCAGGACCGCCTTCTGCTGCATCACGGAGGTTCAGGACGCCCTGACGAACCGACTGGGCGCACTCCTTGACTTCCTGCATGGTCTTACGGACGCGGGTGCCCGCAGCCTTGTTACCGCCAACGGCCTTCTTGATGTCGTCATCGCACTCCACGATGAGCTTCTTCATTCGTTCGTATGCATCCATGGTCTGTTCTCCTCTGGAATTAGGTTTCTTCGTACGTGCGCCGCGGGGTTCGCGGCGGGCAATTCGTGAATCGGGACCCCCAAGGACCCCTTTGCTCTAAGCGTACCCGGGGCGGACGCTCCAAGTGGGTAGATCTGCCAAAAATACCGGGTTCAGGACGCCAAAAACGCCCCTGCGCTGCGCAGCAGGTTCTGAATGGACACATTATCATATCCCCGATACCCCCTTCCCGACCCTCCGGAGACGCCCGTGGCTACCGAATTCGTCGTTGACCTTGATGCAGTTGACACCAGTACGGTTCTCTTTGGCGGCGACGCCCTGAACGACTGCCTCCCGCAAATGGGGCACATGCGCCAATGCGACGGGGTGCTCTGGCACAATCCCGAATTCACGATGGGCGTTGGTCACAAACTGGTCCGGCCTGACGAATTCTG
>JBBAOD010000238.1:1064-3839 GCA_040401635.1 Phycisphaerales bacterium | reverse complement strand
GCCCGCTCGCGCGCAGCCAAGGCCGGCGGCCCATGCGCGTGCGAGTTCATGTGAAGTTGGTCCTCCGGTTCCTGGTGCTCGTTCTTGCGCAACCGCAAGAAGGGCCGGAATGCCCTGGCCCTGCACGAATCGCTCGCGCAGGGTGGTTCCTGGTCCCTTGGGTGCCACTAGGACAGCGCCAATTCCCTCTGGGATTCGCACCAAGCCGAAGTGGACGCTTGACCCATGGATAAATCCGATTGTTTGTCCGGGCTTCACGTTCGGCGCCACGGCGGACGCCCAGACCTCGGTATGCACTTCGTCAGGAAGTGCCATGATTACTAAATCTGCGCCCGCCACAGCGCGATCGGTATCGCTAGTGGGAAATCCGTCCATCTGCGCCCGCGCCCGTGCATTCGAACCGGTGCGACCTGTAACGGTGACCTGAATTCCAGAATCGCGCAGGTTGAGGGCGTGGGCTCGTCCTTGGTTGCCGTAGCCCACCAAGACCACCCTTCGGCCGAGGAGCGCATCGGCTGTACCTGCTTGTTCCATAAGGGTTTGCGTGTCAGTCATGGGGGATTACTTAGTGGCGGGCGGGGCGTTCCGTTGGCCGATTTGGTGCCACCGAGTAGCGGAAGGCACGTGCATAGAAATGACATTCTGAATGAATATTGAAGAAAGAAGGCACACATTACCTGACCGAGGGGGTTCGCAATAGCAGACTGTCAGGGTTCACACCCGAAATTGACTCGCTCGTTGCGATTCGTCGGGGGGTGGATGGGTCTCAGGTTCAAGGATGAACTTGCCAGCAGAACGTCCGAAATTCGGGATTTCATGCTTATCGAGCAGAATGACCGAACCATTAGTAGTCGGAGGACGTTTCCCTATGAAGCACCCAGGTTCGAATTATCAATGCGGCCACGGAATGTTCGGCCAAGGAGCTACTGGAATGGTCAGCGTTGAAGCCCCGAACCGGCGATCAGACGATCGCTTTCGGTTTGATCCCGCCTACACCCGGGTAGTGGTTATCCCTTCGACGCCTGCCGTAAGTAGTTCAGCGGTCAGCCTCGCAGCATTTGTTGCCGGTGTTCCTGCCTCGAGCCGCCCAACACCAACAAATCCAAATGAGCTCCATGAGCCTGGCTTGGAAGCCCTTGGCCTGGAAGACTTTGACTCCGGACTTGCAACCCCAACGGGCGGTCTGGAAGGTCATGGTTACGACGTCTCGCTCACTGGTATGCGGTTTGAGCTTGATGATGAACTTCCCACGAATACGGAGGTGCAGATAGAGGTCTATCCGCCCGCCGAACAGGATCCGATTCGAATGCACGGCGTGGTGGTTCGCGTCTTCTCACATGATGACGATCCCGGTCCGCGCCGTATGGCAGTGCAATTCACGGCATTTGCCACCCCTCGCGACCGCCAGCGCCTGATCAACCGCATTGCCGCCCGCGCTTGCTGCTGGCCAGAGTGAGCCCAACGCACACTTCGTTACTGAAAGTTGGAACGCGAAGGCGAATCCGACCGAAAGTACTGTCAGCGAGTGTCACACTTTGATCAAGAACGTCCGTTTCAGCACCCTGCGGTGAGCGCTGCGCTCTCTGCCAGAAATGCTATTTCCGCTGAGATGGCGGTAGCGGGGCGGGCTGGACATGATCCATTCGATCGTTTCTGGCAGGAGGCGCAGAGCGCACCGCACTCAGCGGGGCACGCGGCGTGGGTGTTAGCGTCTGACGCCTACGCGCAGATGCGTGAAGACCTTTCTGGATTTGACCCATCGGAATACCCAGGAAACGAAGGCGCGATCGGCGCTGTAGTTTCTGAGTCGTTTGGCACGCACGCCAGTGCACTTGCAGCACTTGCGACACCAGTAGCTGGCGCAGCGACCACCGCATCCCGCTCCGCTCGTCTGGCTCCTGCGGTGGCATCGGACGCAACTCATCGGCCCGCAGCTCGCCGTCGCCGTGAGCGTCTGCAGACGGCTGGTTGGTTTGTGCTCGGCGGTGTCGGCGGATTGCTCTTGGCATCCGCGGTGCATCTCATGCAGATGGTGCTGGCGTGGCGCTGACGCCTGACCCGGCAATTCTTGACGAGATGGCCGCGATCACTGGCCATCGGTTTCGCGATCCATCACTGGCTGCGATCGCACTGGTTCACTCATCGGCAGCTGATGGGCGGCTGAACTCCAACGAGCGCCTTGAATTCCTTGGCGATTCCGTCTTGGGGTTCATTGTGTGCACGCACCTATTCGCTGAGCGCCCCGACTTTCTTGAGGGCGAACTCACCAAGGTGAAGTCGAACATTGTCAGTGGGCGCGTCTGCGCTGAACTGGCCGCCGAGTGTGGCATGGAAAGTTGGATGCGGATTGACAAGGGGGTCCGCGGTCCGCAAGGGCTTCCCGAAAGTCTGCTAGCAGGAGTATTTGAAGCCGTGGTGGGCGCGCTGTACCTGGACGGTGGGCTTGAAGCCGCGCGCGCATTCGTGCTGCCGCGCCTGGCGTTGCGGATTGATTCTGCGCTGCGACTGGGGCACCAACAGAATTTCAAGCAGGTGCTGCAGCAGTGCCTTGCGCAACTTGAAATGGGCGCGCCGCAGTACATGGTGCTCGACGAGCAAGGCCCCGACCACGCGAAGTGCTTTGAGATTTGCGTCCTGACTGGGGCGCGCCGCTTTGCAGGCGCATGGGGTCCGAGCAAGAAGCAGTCCGAACAGTTGGCCGCACTGGCCGCGCTCAAAGAACTTGGGATTGCCGCCGATACCCCCGAAGGCGAAATTCACATTACCTGGCCCACC
>JBBAOD010000238.1:516-1054 GCA_040401635.1 Phycisphaerales bacterium | reverse complement strand
CATCACCCCGCCGAATTCCGCGCCGCGCGTTCGAGTATTTCGACGCTGGCTGCAGCGTGGCCGGCAGTGGAAACCACGGCATCGGCGAGCGTGCGGTACATGGGAAGGCGAGCCTCCCCAAGGAGCAGGGCTTCTTCAGCGAACGACGCGCCGGCGAGTAGCGGACGGTCGCCTGGGTTGTTGGCGAGCCGTGCGCCCAGCGTTTCCGGTGGCGCTTCCAACAGGATGATGCGAATGGTGCCCGCCGCACGGGCTGACTCCAAGAGCGCGCGTGCGGGCGGCGCGGTGGGCGTTCCGCCGCCAAGGGCAATCACAGCGCCAGACGTGGATGCACTGGTCAACACGTGCTCCAGCGCGGCGCACTCAGCCGCCCGGAATGCGGGCTCGCCAACCGATCCAAACATAGCCGTCACCGATGGCTGGCCGGAACCAGCGATGGTGACGTCATCAAGATCAATAAATTGCGTATGGAGTTGCTGCGCGAGCAAACTCCCCAGCGTGGTCTTGCCAGATCCGCGCAGGCCGATGAGCACAACGC
>JBBAOD010000238.1:0-506 GCA_040401635.1 Phycisphaerales bacterium | reverse complement strand
GCACAACGCGAACAGTTGCTGGCACGGCTTTAGCGCACGTGAATCTTGCGACCCACACGACGCTTGCGATTCAAGATCGCGCGCCCCTTGCTCGTCTTCATACGAGCTCGGAAGCCAATCTTGCGGACTTTCTTGATTCGACTAATTCTGTGCGGGTAATGCATGGCTGTTTCCGAGCCGCGTAGTGTAACCAAATCCCGGCGCGGCGGGAAGGGGTGCATAGAAATGGTTTAAATCGGATTATCGGAGTTGCCGGTGCCGTGGCTGAGAAGCGCTAGGCCCTTAAATCAGCCTGATTTCCCCGGGAAACACGCGACCCCCAGAAATTAACCGAGCGGTGCTCGCTCGTGGTTTCGTCACTCACCGTGTCGGGCGATTCGTCCTTCAACAAGGAAGATCACATCTTCGGCAATGTTGGTGGCGATATCAGCGGTGCGCTCCAGGCGCTGGGCGATCTGCATCATGTCGATGGCCTCGGCCGTGCGAGAAACATCCTCTTGAATGAG
>JBBAOD010000237.1:0-3839 GCA_040401635.1 Phycisphaerales bacterium | reverse complement strand
TCCACGCAGGCGTAGCCGGTGATGCGCAATCCAGGATCGATGCCAAGGAATCTCATGGCGCGCGCCTTGCGGGGATGACGGGGGTTGCGGACGGTGTTCCAGTTACGGGCGGAGTTGCAGTTGTGGGCTGCATGCCAGTGGTGGGCGCTACATAACCCGGGCGGCGAATAAGTAGTTCAACGCGCGTTCCGGGCTCGGGCATTCGTTCCGAGTTCGCCTGCCACTCGGGCGCATCCAGTTCGGCCTGATCCGACAGGACGGATGTGCAGGCGATCGTCTCGTCGCCAAAGGTCACGATGCCCACGACGCTGCCGGTTCGATCTGCCACGTAGTGCTCGCCGGGTCCCATACTCTTGGTATTTGATCGTACGCGTGAACCAGCGAATACCCATGGCTGAACGGGGAACGAATGTCCATGAACGGGGTCATGAATCCACGATGAGAGCGGCATGTCCCCCGCACTGGTGCGCACCCACAGTTCCAACGGCGATCCGCTGGGCGAGATGCGTTGCACCGCGCCCGATCCGTCAGGGGCGGCACGCCACTCGCCTGGCGCGCCGGGTTCCAGTCCAATCAAGAGGAGCGCTGCATGGATGCTGCTTGGTGCCACGATCACCGCCAGCAGTGATTCGTGTTCCCTCGTCCCCGCCTTGCATACGGCCTGTTCAAGCCAGCCTCGATCAGCAGCAACCTCTGCTTCCACGCGGACCTCACCAGCGGCGCGATCGACCACGATGCCAGGTGCTAGTTGAATAAGGGGAAGCGGCACAGTCAAGGCGACCGATGGGTGCTCCTGCGGAGCTGGCAACGCCCCGCTCTTGGAAGGGCCCGCGCACGAAACAAGGGCACCTGCGGCAACCAACACCGCCATGCCAGTCATGCGCGTCAATGCTCCCGGCGCTCTCAGCCACCGAGCAGCGCGCGGAGTTGGAGTGGTGAGTTGAACCCGGATGGGTGCATGCATCGCACTTCACTCATCGGCGAGGAGCGGGTTCGGTTAGCAAGTGAAATGGCGGAAATGCAGCCGAAAAATTAAAAAGGCCCGGCGGAGACAAGCTCACGCCGAGCCCTTCCGGGGGCTCACTAGAATGTCAAAGTATAGGGTTGTTGCGCACCTATGCTGATGCTTGTCTCACCAATTGCGATCAATTATGAAGAAACTTTTATGCAAATCCATAGCCCTGCGGCGCACCGTCCGAATCGGCATTCCCGCATCAGCAGCGGGGATGCAGAGGAAGATTTCTCCAAAGGAGCCGCATCGGAACGGATTCGCGGGGATACCCCCTTCCGATGGATTCACGGCGCATCATGAGGTGACCGTGGAGTGCATAGGCGTTCCCGATGCCCGCACGGGGTATTTGATCGGCATCCAGGAGATTGATGCGCTGGTGAGAGCCCACCTTGCGCCGCTGCTGGAGTCATTCTTTCGTAGTTCAGAGCCCATTCATCCCGCTGATGCTGTGGCACACATGGGTGACGCTTTACAGCGGAATTTCCCACAAGCAATTCCGCTTTCCACCATTCAATGGTTCCCCGGCCCGTTCGTTAACTTTCTTTGGAGCACCAGCATGCGCGATCAAGCCATCATGACCGAACAGTTTGAGTTTAGTGCCGCGCATCGACTGCATTGCCCGGAACTGTCCGACGACGAGAACCAACGCACCTTCGGTAAATGCAATCACCCAAGCGGGCACGGTCACAACTATCGAATTGCGGTGGCCGTGCGCGTGCGAACTGGAGCCGGAGCACCCGCCTTAACAACCGGAGCGCTTGAGGCAATTGTCACCCGCACGGTGCTTGATCGATTTGATCACCGTCACCTCAATGTGGACTGCGTGGAATTTGCGGAGTTGAACCCTTCTGTGGAAAATATTGCACAGGTCTGTCACACCCTCCTCAGCGATGAGATCACCGCCGCTGGCGCGACACTGGACCATGTCACAGTGTGGGAGACCGCGAAGACCTCCGCAACCTATCCGGCGCGTTCGCTGACGGATTAAGTTAAGCGCAAGTGTTGCCGGTGAAATCATCGGCGCCATGCGACTTGGGCTGGCGATCGTCGCCGTACACATAGAGTTGACCAGCTTCTTCAGTGCGAGCGACTTTGTGAGAACCATCACACATCGGGAAGTTCTTGGTAAGACCGCAGGCGCATACAAAGATTGGCTTCTCAGAAGGCTCAATCTTGACGGGGGCAGCAGCGACGTGACGAATGATGCGGGCCATGGGGTACTTTCGAATGCGCTCTTAGGGAGCCAAATCTTCCTCTGAAAGCAAACGAAACCGTTTACGGAGGAGGATCTGCCCCGCAAGGTGGTTGTCATCAACGCAAATGGCAACCGCTGGATGTTCGCCGCGCAACATAATTGGATACGCGAAGCGAATATTGAGTTCCGCGCCCAAAAGATACAGGCACGCGCCGCTCAGGCACTGCTGTTCGCCAAGCTCCATGATGATCAGGTCTGTCTCGGCGAAGGTGTATTGACTGCGCCGCAGAATGTGCCGGGCCGCATCCGCATTGGTGAAGATCATGCGAACGACGGCGTAGTCGCTTGAATCAACAATTGAAAATGCGGCAAGGCGGGTGGATGGCGCTTCATCAAAGGTGCGCAGCAGTTCCAGCAGCTTGCCAACCTTGTTGTTCAAGAACACACTGAACTGCCGCACCGTTGGGGGCGCGTATCCGTATTCAGTCTCAGTGGCAGGTGGGGGCGATGCACTCATTGCGTTTCAATCTCAGGTCCTTGAGCGCGTGAGCATATCGAACGGGCTCACTGCGCGCCGCCAACAAACTCCGGTGCCTCAACACGCGGCAACAGTCCGGCGTCCGCTGCCCGATCCAGCAGCGTTCGAACCGCCAGCCGCCCGGTGGGACCGTAGTCAAGAGTCCAGGAATTCACATACATCCCGATGAATTCATCAGCGAGGGCCTCGGTCATGCCTTCGGCAAAGGTGAGTGCGTAGCGAATCGATTCCTCGCGATGACTCAGCGCATACCGAACGCTCTGCTCAAGGAGGTCGGCCACTTCCGCCATGGTTCCAGCCCCATGGCGATCATCCAGCGCGCGCAAGACCCCGTTGGCCCCAAGCGGCAGTGGCAGTCCAACCTGCGAGTGCCACCAACGACCCAGGTCCTCAACAAGTACCAGTCCTTCATCAGCGAAGGTGAGTTGTCCTTCATGGATGACCACGCCCGCATCAAAGTCCCCGGCCGCAACCCGTGCGGGAATCTCCTTGAAAGGAACCACCGTTGCACGAAACGCGCCCGGCCCCAGCAACAGACTGGTGACCACAAACGCGGTCGTCCCCTGCCCTGGAATGGCAATGTGCGCACCGCGCAACGATGCAACCGTTCGCGGCTCGCGCGCCACTACCTTGGGACCATATCCATCACCAACGGAACTGCCGCACGCAGTCAACGCGTAGCGAGCGGCAATACGGGAATAGGTTGCACAACTGAACGCCGAGATCTCTAGGAGATCATCACCACGCATGGCGCGTTGATTGAGGTCCTCAATATCGGCGGGCACGGCGACGATCCGAAATCTGCTGGAAGCAACCCGCGGCGCTTGCCCGTTCAACTCAAGCAGCGGCCACCACATGAAAGCATCATCTGGATCCGGAGAATGGCCAATTCGAAGTACGGCGCGCGTGTCCATGGAACCATCAGCGTAGACGGGAAACGGGAACGGTTCACTGCTTTACCCAATTTCGTCGGGCAAACATAAATAGGTGCCGTTCACCCCTGTCCCTATTTTCGCCGGTGAAGTGGGTGCAGACGTCTACCGCCCCCTCCGTTGCGCGCGGGACCCTCGGACGCGGACGGCTGCGCTCCACAA
>JBBAOD010000236.1:1854-3855 GCA_040401635.1 Phycisphaerales bacterium | reverse complement strand
CCGCGCTGGTGACTGGGCGATAGCCGAGGAAGGAGTGATGCATGACTGCCTCGCCGGCAGTGGCATTCAGGAGACGGGTGCGGAAACCGATCAGGCCACGCGCAGGAATGTCTGCATCAATGTGCATGCGCACGCCGCGCTGATCGACCTTGAGAATTTCGCCACCGCGTTGACCCAACAGTTCAAGGGCAGAACCCATGCTGGCGGTATCGGTATCGAGGCTGACGCGCTCGTACGGCTCATGGCGCACGCCATCGATTTCACGCTCAATGACTTCTGGCTTACCAACGGTCAGCTCAAAGCCTTCGCGACGCATATTTTCCAAGAGCACGCCCAAGTGCAACAGTCCGCGTCCCGAGACTCGGAATTCATCAGAGCCATCGCCCGGCGAGACGCGCAGTGCTACGTTTCCGCGCAACTCGCGCTCGAGACGTTCAGCAATCTGCCGGCTGGTGACAAACTTTCCTTCCTTGCCCACCATTGGACCGTCATTGATTCGGAAGACCATGTGCAGCGTTGGCTCGTCAACCTTGACGCGTGCCATCGGCATTTGATTCTCGACATCCATCAAGGTGTCGCCGATTTCAATGTCAGGAATACCTTCAATCGCGCACAGGTCTCCTGCACGAATTTCAGAAACTTCGCGGCGTCCCAGGCCTTCAAAGCGATTCACCTTCATGACCTTGGCCTTCTTCACGGTGCCGTCAGACTTACTGACTGCAACCTGTTGGCCGGCCTTCAAGATGCCGTTGTAGACGCGACCGATGGCAATTCGACCAACGTATTCGCTATAGACCAGGCTGGTCACCAACGCCTGAAGCGGAGCGTCAACATTCTCGGCTGGTGCAGGGACGTGCTCAGCGATCATGCGGAACATGTCATGCACGCCCTTGTCGCGAACGTTGATATCGCGGTTCGCCCATCCAGCGCGACCCGACGCGTAGATCACTGGGAAGTCCAGTGCAACATCATCGGCGCCAAGATCCACCAAGAGGTCAAACACTTCGTCAATCACTGCTGATGGTCGACCATCGGGACGATCAACCTTGTTGACCACAACGATCGGACGCAGGCCAAGCTCGAGCGCCTTGCCAAGGACGAACCGCGTCTGCGGCATCGGACCTTCGACGGCATCAACAAGCAACAGGCATCCGTCAGCCATGCGCAACACGCGTTCCACTTCGCCACCGAAGTCGGCGTGGCCGGGTGTGTCAAGAATATTGATACGGAACTCTTGTCCTTCAAGGTCGCCGGTACCGGCTCCGAAGACATAGTTCACAGCGCAGTTCTTCGCCAGAATGGTGATTCCGCGCTCGCGCTCAAGCGGGTTGGAATCCATCACGCACTCCTGATCCGGAGCACCGACCTTAAAGGTGCCGGCCTGCTTGAGGAGCGCGTCCACGAGCGTGGTCTTACCGTGGTCAACGTGAGCGATAATGGCAACATTGCGAAGCGGCATGCGGTGGGTCCGTTGGTGAGTGCGAAGCCACATCCGTGGGCAGCGCGAGGAGCCCCGTAGTGTACCGAAACAATGCGCAGTACCCAAGCAGAATTCTCACATATCGGCGGTTCAGCCCGCTGCGTGAAGTGTGTTGGTACGGCTAAGACGCTGACAAATCACTCAAACGCCGCACCGTGTCGTGAGGCAGAAACCGCAGATTGTGACTGAATAGTGGCACATTCCGCAGACATGCGCCCCCCTGCAAATACGCCGGGCGGCGTGCGGATTCAACCGTCACGCCGCCCGGCACCCACCGATCGCCAAGACGCCTTACGGCGCCGCCAGATCTGCTGCAAAGAACACTCGGTCTTGCAATCCAGTGACGCCGGTATTGCGCATCAGGATGTCAGAGAGTCGGGTCCGTTCAATCTCACCAATCTGTTGCGGACTAAATCCGCCGTTCTGGTACCAGAATCGATCACCATCGCGGAGCGCCATGAACTGCACGCGCAGAATTGCCGCGTGGGTTGCACCAAGACTTGATCCTGGCAAGTGATCCT
>JBBAOD010000236.1:0-1844 GCA_040401635.1 Phycisphaerales bacterium | reverse complement strand
TGCCAACCCATGCATCGATGTTGTTGACATTCCCATAGAGCGACGCCAAGCTTGCTGCAACGGACGCCTGCGAAGTGATTTGCGCAAATGACTTCACTGGCTTCAATCCAAAGTCGCGGCGCACCGTGTTGTAGTCCGGCAATCCGTGATCCCGGCCGCGCTGGATGTTCAACGCGCCCAGGTCAAAGCCGCCAGCTCCGGGAGGGCCGAATAAGAAGTTTCGTAACGGATCAACAATCATGGTGTCATTGATTTGTTGCGTATCGACAGCGAAATAGCGAACAAAGGGATCGATCCCATTCACTGGCGCAATGATGCCGGGGTTAAAGAACACTGACTGCAGAGGAAGCGAATCAATCTCTACAAAGTTTTCATCAATCACACCAATGTCAGGACCAACCATGGAGTGACCATTACGGTATGCAGCTGCTGCAAACACATTGCCCAGCCCAGGATTGACATTCCGCCGGTAGCCCGTATAGCGAGGAAGCGGACGTCCAAGAAGCGCTGGAAGGAATTCATTGCTCACGATCGCCTGCAGTTCAGCAATGACGATGCGGCGTGCTTCTTGGAAGACACGTTCGTCATTCCATTCCGGATGACGCGTAGCAATGCGTGCGGCATGCATGTTGTGTTCGCGCAGAAACACCGTGTGAAATGTAGTGAGACCGGGCTGCTCGTTGGCTCGAACATCACCAGCAACAACCAGTGAGGTCACGGGATTTCCCAGCGGATCATCATTGGGCAAGGTCCCATCATTCAACGGGAGCATGTCACCAAACTCGGTGGCACGAACCTTCAACTTCCCGCCTGTTCCTGCCCGCAGCCACGCGGCGCGCGCACTATTGACGCCGTAGATCTGTGAGCCGTCAATGAAGGACGTTACGGTGTTGATCTGTTCACGGGGATTGTTAGTCCCAGTGGCCGGATTGAAGGCGGATCGATCCATCCAGATCTTCTTGTTTCCTGTGCTCGCCGGATCGAACCACGGATCCCCAGCGGGAACGCTAATGTCGAACGCTTCAGTAGAGCCACCCGCAGCGAGTCCGATGTCATGATCAAGAAACTGTCCAAACTCATAGAGGCAAGTAGAGAGCCCTCGATCGTCGGCCGTTAAGACATCGCCTTGCGCCACTAAGGTATTACTAATGACGCGTGCACTGGGACGATTCGCACCAGCCGGTGCGGACTTACCGTCTGCATAGCGAGCGCCGCTGCCTTCGCGCAAGTAGTTCACGCCGGGTGTGCCCCACGAGGGATTTTGCACGTTATTTCCGCTGCCGTCATAGGTACGAAACTCCGGTACCGGCGGCGCCCCGCCGCCCGGACCACTAGGCGGCGGAGTAGGCAAGCCGCCCTGTCCCTGCACGGGCCGGGGTGCGCTGCGAATGCGAGCCTCGCGGCGCCATCCATCGCGCGATCCGCTGATGGCGGGGTTCACCGGTGGAGGCGCTTGTGCCACAGCGTCGCCCGCGGCAGCAGCGATTGCTCCGAGTGCAATTCCCAGGCACATTCCAAGTGACATCCTTTGGGCACGCTTGCGCGATGCCATGCTTTCGCAGTCCATGATGTGCATCCTTTCAATCCGGCGGGTGGCGGCGTTGGCCTTGCCGACGAACGGTTCGTCGATGGTGCAAGCAGCAGTCGTCCTCGCCACAACTTATTGCCTTGCAATCCATTGCGGGACAAACGATTCGTCATTGTTCTGAAATCAAATGTGGTTACCGCCACCCGCTCCAATCAAAAAGGTGCCGTTCACCCGTGTCCCTAATTTCGTGGTTGCGTGCGTTGAAGTGAGTTGAGGCGTCCACCGCCCCCTCCGTTGCGCGCGGGACCCTCGGACG
>JBBAOD010000235.1:0-3861 GCA_040401635.1 Phycisphaerales bacterium | reverse complement strand
CTCGGTAGCGCCATTCAGGCGTTTGCCGTGGGAATTCTTGCCACAAAGAGTTGGGCCTACTGGCCGATGTTCCTGTTCCCGTTCACCATCATCGGACTAATCTTCGCGATCCGCATGTGGACATTGCTGCCTGCTGCAACGCGTAAGTATTTAGCCGAGGTGGAAAGTAAAGCGGTGGCGAACAAGGTCAAAGGCATCTAAGACCCCGGCCCGTAGATCAGCACCCCGGATCGGCGCGCACATAGACCATCTCAATGTCTTCGACCTTCTGCAGGCCGTGTTGCACCTGCCAGACGTTCCATTGCATTTCCAGAGCTTTACATTCTTCTTGCAGGCCGACGGCGCGTGCCTGCAGGTCCCTCAACATGAATTCCGACTCTTTGGTGTTACTTGGCGTGTATGCGGCAACCGACTTCGCCTGCACCTGCGCGTGATGCGCAAGAATGGCCGCTTGTGTCAACAGCGTTGCCTTGTCGGGCGATGGAACGAACTCCTTGTTGACATAGCTCTGCACCAACTTTGCAAAGTCGGACGCGTAGTTTGCTGACCACTTCAGGTTTTCCTGTTCCATCTGCGGAGTGGCGCGCGGAACGGCGCAGGCAACGACGGAGGCGAGGAGTGCCGCTGGCGCGAGCAATCGAAGAATGGAATTCATGGTGCGGGGCTCCTGTGAGTGATGGCGAATCAATACGCGATTGACTGTGTTGTACGGTACCTTGCGGGGTATGGATTCAACTCCTAGGAGACGGGGCAATTCAAAGTTGACGCCGAAGGCGGCGGTGAAATCAGCGTTGAAGGCGGCTGCGAAATCAGCACCGAAATCAGCGCCGAAAGCAAAGCCTACGCGCAAATCAAAGCCCAGGCCTAAACTTCTCTCCGGCGGCAATCCGCAGATTGCCAAGGCCGATGGCGATGCCCCCGTGCAGGCATACATCGCTGCGATGCCAGGGTGGAAGCGAGATCTCGGGCGTCAGCTTGACGCACTCATCATGCAAGCCGTCCCCGGCGCGTGCAAGGCCGTCAAATGGAACTCGCCGCTCTATGGCATTGAAGGGCAGGGATGGTTTCTCGGAGTTCACTGCTTCACGAAGTACCTGAAGGTTGCATTCTTCCAAGGCGTATCACTGAAACCACTTCCGCCCGTCGAGAGCAAGGACAAGAACACTCGCTACTTCCATATCTACGAAGGCGAGAAACTGGATGCCGCGCAGTTCGCGTCGTGGGCAAAGCAAGCCAGCAAGTTGCCGGGGTGGGGCAAGACGTGAATCACCGCTGGCTCATGACACTTGCAGCATGCGTTCTCACACTCGCGGGCTGTCCATCAATGGCGCACACCCGGGTTCCAACAACATTGATTGTTGTCGATGCAATCACTGGGAAGCCCGCTCCGAACATCCATATTGAGCAATCGTCGCAGACGGGATACATATCGAAGCCCATCATGTCAGATGCCACCACTGGTGACGATGGTCGTGCACTGTTTGATGTCGTCTATGCCCGTTGGCGTAGCAGCCTTTGGCGCTTCTCTCGCCCCAATGCGGCTGCAACTGATCGTCCGGCGACACGTGGCACTTGGTCCTTAGACCCTCAACACCCATTGCCGCCAGAGTTTGAGCAACTCGCGGACGACCAGTATCGAATTCTGTTGTGGCCATCGCTGAAGCTCGTCATCGAGCTGCCCCGGGACTTTGTTGGGCTGGTGATCGAAGCGCCTACGCTCGAACCATCTCAGGATGGCCGTGGATGGATGCCACCCAACTCCATTGATGGAATGGCGAAACGTGTTGCCCTTGTCAAGCCGGACGCCAATGGTGTCGTTGCATACCCAACGTGCATTGCTGGGTTTCGCGGATTTGGTTTCGACGGTGATACAACGTTCTACCGCCGTAACGCTGACACACAGGGGTTAGAGCCGGTCAAGGTGATTTGGGCAACCGAACCGATCACCTCGCTGAATGAATCCACCGGTGTACAAGAACCTTCATCACGTGATTTCATGTTCATGTATGCGTGGAGTATTTGGGTAGCGAATGGCTCACGCGTCGACCTGACCAGTGATGATCTATGGTCGCAAGCACCCCATCGATCTCGCGTGTGGTTTGTCGGAACGCTCGCCGACCTGCGTCGGTGGATCGTTGAGCATCACTTGGTTACGACGAAGAGCCACTACCGTGACTTTGACCGCACCGAGCCCGCGGCCGTTCGCGGTTTCGACGCGGTACAGTTGCTGCCGCTCATTCCATCGCCTGCGCCGCAATCCACTTCGCCAGTGTGGATCGAGACGATCAGCGGGACAGCGTCGTCGAGTCCATATTCGCCCTGATTCCTGCGTTCAAGGGCCGCCTTGCGCTGCCGCGCCCGCTGCCATCGCTCAAGTGCGCCATTGATAGGGCAAAAATGAGTGCCAAATATGTCCTCTTGTACGGATTTAAAGCGCATCATTGCCAGAAGAGTCACTTATGGAAACGACCTATGAAATGACGGACGAGGCGGTTCTGGCGGAACTCGGGGACCGATTTTCGCGTCTCCGATTGCAGAGGAACCTCACTCAGGCACAGTTGGCTCGCGAGGCCGGTGTTTCTAAGCGCACCCTGATCCGCTTGGAGAGTGGTGAATCGATCCAAGTCACCAACCTCATCCGCGTTGTCCGCGCGCTCGGGCTGCTCGGCAATCTCGATGCATTTGTTCCGCCGCCGCTGTCGAGTCCGATTGCACAACTACGCTCGCGAAAGAAGGAGCGCCGTCGCGCATCGCCTGGGGTAACGAAGAGCGGACCGCCACCACAGTGGATATGGGGAGACGATTTGTCAAAGACCGGAGGTGAGCCGTGAGTACCTTTGCCGAAGTCCGATTGTGGGGAAGTTCGATCGGCGTGATGACGGAGAGAAGCTCCACATGCAGTCGCAACTTGCATCGCGTCTCTCACAGTGATTCCAGGAACGCAAGCAGCGCCTGGCGATCCGCTGCAGGCATTGCCATGAATCGGTCCCGCGCGCGCTGTGCTTCGCCGCCATGCCAGAGGACGGCTTCCTCAAGGCTGCGTGCGCGCCCGTCGTGCAGGAAACGTGTGTGACCGTTCACCGTTTGCACGAGACCGATGCCCCACAAGGGCGGGGTGCGCCACTCGCGCCCGGTTGCGTCGCCGTCGCGACGATCGTCGGCGAGGCCTTCGCCCATGTCGTGGAGCAGGAGGTCGGTGTACGGATGGAAGGTCGCGTTGCGCAGGAGTGTCACCGGCGATGCATCGCCCGTGGACATCGTTGGCGTGTGACATGTCACACACCCCGTGTCGGTGAAGAGCCGCCGCCCACGCTCCACCGTCGGCGTGGCCGCATCGCGCTGCATCGGCACCGCTAGCACGCGGCAGTAATGCGCAAGCCGCGCGACTTTGTGCGCGTCCGCCTCGGGGCTGCCACCACTCGGCGCCGTGATCGCTGCTCGTTCACCGGTGGTGAGTGATTCCACCGGATGCGCGTCGTTGGTGATACCGATGTCCTCGTGCAGCGCGGCCATCACTTGACCTTCAAGTGTCGGCTGCGATGCCTTCCAGCCAAACTTACCCACGCGCCGCGCGCCATCTGCGCCCGTCACCATGTGCGGACGACCGGTCACGCCGTCGCCGTCGCGGTCCTCCGGATCAGCACGCGCGACGATCGCGGCGTCAGGCACCGCTTCAAGTAAGCCACCGCCGATCACCTGTGGACCGATGCGAAGCGATGTCCGCACCTCGCCGAGCGGGCCGTACGCGGGCTGCTCGAACGTTGCTTCCCAGCGATTGAGTTCGTATTTCGTGCCGTCCGGATACGCGCCGGTCACGGGCACCGCGCGCAGCACGATCTCTGTCTCCGGCACGACGCCAGA
>JBBAOD010000234.1:2049-3914 GCA_040401635.1 Phycisphaerales bacterium | reverse complement strand
ATCCGCGCGTTCCAGTCACCACCATGTGACCGCCGCCGCCGGCAAGCGTCTCGGCGAAGCGTTGCGGTCTCTTGAAGAATGCATGAAGACGGTTGACCCGGTCGCAGCGGGCGCGCTGGAGCAATTGCGCTACCGCGCCTACGACGCGGAGCGCGACCTCCTGCTGCGCATGGGAAGCGCCGCGCGTCGGCAGTGGCGCGTGTGCGTCTTGCTCACCGAATCGATATGTGCTCATCCGTGGCAGCAGGTACTCGCCGCAGCGATCGCCGGAGGTGCTGATTGCATTCAAGTGCGCGAGAAGGACATGCCGGGACATGAACTTGCGGAACGTGTGCGCATAGTGATTGCTGCTGCGCGACCTGCGCGTGTGAGCGTGGTTGTTAATGATCGTGCGGACATTGCGCTCGCATGCGGCGCGGATGGCGTTCATGTGGGTCAAGGCGATATGTCCATCGCTGATGTTCGACGGATGGCGGGGACGTCGCTCTTGGTTGGCGTCAGTACGCATTCCATCATCGAAGCACGCGCTGCCCGTGATGCGGGCGCCGATGTCTGCGGCGTCGGTGCAATGTTTGCTACCAGTGTGAAGCCAGCGATCGCTCCGAGCGGGGCAGACTATTTGCGCGCGTACCTCGCGGAGTGCGGGCGTGTTCCACACTTGGCGATCGGCGGAATTACACCCGCAAATATTGGGGAATTGCGAGCGGCCGGTTGCCAAGGCGTGGCGGTCAGTTCGGTGGTGTGCGGCGCACAGGATCCTGCACGTGTCGTGCGGTCACTGCGCGACGTGCTCGCTGGAGCAGATGCGTCATGATCGATGCCGGTACAGAGGGCGGTGCCGCCGCCAGTATTCCAGCTCATTCCAGAGCAACTGAGGCAGCGCAGCCCCGCGTCACCGATCTGCGATTCACGCTGCTCGGTACGGGCACTAGTTCTGGGATACCGGTGATCGCCTGCGATTGTGCCACATGCACCAGTCCGGATTCGCGTGATCGTCGAACGCGTGTCGGTGCGATACTTGAGTTCACTGATCCCACTGGCGCGCCGCGCGTCATTCTGATCGACTGTCCGCCCGACCATCGCGAGCACGCCTTGCGGCACCGCATTCGACGTGTTGATGCGATCCTCTTTACCCACTCGCATGTTGATCACGTCTTTGGACTTGATGATGCGCGTCTCTACAACGTGACCATGAAAGCGCCGATCAATCTGTACGCAGAGCGCACAGTGATTGACGAATTGACGCGCATTTATGATCACATCTTTCGCCCGCACCGCAATGTCAACAAGAGCTTTGTTGCCGATGTGGTAACAGCGGTGGTGGAGCCTGGTCGCGCTGTGCATCTCTTTGGAATTGATGCCACGCCAGTGCGCCTCTTGCATGGCGCGCTACCGATTCTTGGCTGGCGCTTCGACGCAGCAGCAGGGACTCCGAGTGTCTTGCCGGCGGCTGGCACGCACGCGACGCTCCCGATCGCCTACTGCACCGACGTCAATGCCATTCCGCCGGAGTCATGGTCGGCGCTCGCCGGGCTTGATCTGTTGGTACTGGACATGCTCCGAGAGCGCAAACATCCCACGCACTTCAGCCTGAGTGAGGCGCTGGACGTTGCCGCGCAACTCAGCGCGCGGCGCACGGTTTTCACGCACATGACCCACGATGTCCGCCACGCCGAACTGTCCGCCCGGCTTCCTGCTGGGGTGGAACTTGGGTTTGACGGCATGCAGTGCTAGGCGAACCGTCGGAAACTCCGGCAATTCGTGACTTCGGCAGCGAGCGGTCCTGATCCGCTATCATCCCTGCCCTTATGGCACAGCTACGCGAAATCAAGAAGCGCATGGGCGCCGTGAAGACGATTCAGCGC
>JBBAOD010000234.1:0-2039 GCA_040401635.1 Phycisphaerales bacterium | reverse complement strand
CCCCGGCCGGGCTGCAGGCGGCCGCCGGGCGTCGCGGAACGCCGCAATCGCCTGCGCCCCAGTGATTTCAGCCTCCGGGCGGGGTGTCACCCCCATCGGCTATCATTTCACCCCCTATGGCACAGCTCCGCGAAATCAAGAAGCGCATCGTTGCCGTCAAGACGATCCAGCGCATCACGAAGACGATGCAGATGATCGCCACGGCCAAGTTCACGGCCGCGCTCGCGCGTGCCAAGAACAGCCGGCCCTACACCGACACGATTCGCGGCCTGGTGACCAAAGTGTCGGCGCAAGCCGGTGACGCCAGTCATCCGATGCTTGAACAGTCCAACCGCGCGTCCAAGAAGGACCTGGTGTTGGTGATCGCTTCGGACCGCGGTTTGTGCGGCGCCTACAACTCCACGGTGCTCCGCACGGTGACCAAGCTCCTCAACGAAATTCGTGCCAACGGTCGCGAGGTAGTGGTTGATGTGTCTGGCCGCAAGGCGCTTGCCTTCTTCAAGTATCAGAAGCAGGAAGTCAGCACTCGACATGCCATCGGCGACAAGCCGCAATACGAGGCTGTTGAGAAAATCGGCCAGGATTACATCGATCGCTTTGTTGCGGGCGAATTCGCCTCCGTCAAGGTCATCTACATGCGCTTCATCTCCGCGGCGCGTCAGCGTCCGGAAGTGATGCAGCTCCTGCCGCTCACGCTTCCCAAGGCTGATGAAGTGGCTGGGGATAAGGTCTCCAACGCGAACTTTGATTTCAGCCCATCTGCTCCCGAGTTGCTGAACGACTTGCTGCCGCGCTCGCTCAAGGTCTCGCTTTACCAAGCATTTCTTGATGCAGTGGTGAGCGAGAACGTCATGCGCATGGTGGCCATGAAGGCCGCCACTGACAACGCAGGCGGCCTTGGTCGCACACTCAAGCGTAATTTCAATCGCGCTCGCCAAGCGCGCATCACCACCGAGCTCACGGAAATCGTGGCTGGTGTTGAAGCTTTGAAGTGATTCCAGCGCGAAGACTTTTTAACGGACGCCTTGTTCCGGAACTTCCACGCCACCGCGTTCCGCTGGCTTGATTCCTGCTGCATCCTTCTTCGGTGGGCTGCCGCCGCCCGGCTCAGTACCGGTGACAAGCGTGTAGCCATCTTTCTGCCACGCGCGGATGCCGCCTTCTAAGACGTAGACGTTCTTGAATCCGAGTTCCAAGAGTCGCTTCGCTCCCGCCTTGGCGAGCGCATCTTGAAACGCGTCGCCGTAGACCACAAAGAGATTGTGACCAGCGAGTCGGGCTGCTGCAGTCTCGGTCATGTCAACGAGCGGTGCACTGATGGCGCCATTGATGTGCCCCTTGGCGTAGTCGTCCGCGGAGCGCGGATCGACCCAACATGAAACGATGGCCTTCTCGAACATGCCCGTTCGTGGATGCATTTTTTCGACCGCTGACGGTGGGTCGAGGAACACCAAGTCGCGGTCGCTGGTCTTAATATCGCATCCAAGGAGCGCGGCGAGGGGGGCGGCTGCAATCGCTGCAAGTAGTACGGATCGCGTGCCAAGCACTCGGAGTGGGGTGGTCATGCGGGAAGTGTCCGCGTTATCACTGAATTTCGCAAGGTGCTGCCCGGGAACGTGCCAATGCGGGCATACTGTTGGCATGCTGATGATCTCCGCGCTCCCGGTTGCCCTGCTGATTTCCTGTGTCTCGATGGCTGCGCAGTCAGACTCGTTGCGCGCGACCGCCGTCGTGCAAGATTCGTCAGAGTCGGCACCACAATCGGCTCCAACCGCTGACTCGCCACCGAATACAGAGACCGCCGATCAGGCTCCGCCCGAAGGTATTGAGCGCAGTTCATTCCGCTGGGCGCAGGCGAGTGATCAGTCATGGATCCTGGTGGCCACTATCAGTCCCACGCCCGGTTGGCATGTGTATTGGGAGAACCCGGGCGACAATGGCAATCCGCCGACCTTTGAGTTGACGCTCCCCGCCGGATGGCAGGCCGGAGCCACCGTGTATCCGCGCCCCGAGGTGAGTTCGATTGATGGCGGCGTCTT
>JBBAOD010000233.1:0-3920 GCA_040401635.1 Phycisphaerales bacterium | reverse complement strand
GGAACTCCATTATGGTTTTTGCTTAACTGGAAAGGAGCTGATCCATGTCAACGATCAAAGCAAACGCCTACCTCGACTCCGTTGGCGGCAACACGGCCACGATCAACGGGATCACCCCTGCGTTCTCTTCACAGGCGCAGGCAATCGCTGGCACCGACAACACGACCATGATGACGCCGTTGCGGGCATCTCAGGCTATTGCCGCACTGACGCCAGCGCCTACGACTGCTCAGGTGCTGTCTGCAACAGCAGGAGCAGCAGTTGGTAGTGTTGGTAGTTATGCCATGTTGTCATCTGCGTTAACTAGGGCAACTGGTGCGTCTGTGGCAGGATCATCTTTATTTTATTTTGGTCTAAACACGGGTGGTGTTTCTACTGGTGCTGCCCCATCAGGAACGTGGATGCTTATGGGGAATTTAAGCGGAGGAACAAACCAAGGTTCAGTTTGGTTGAGGACAGCATGATGGAATACCGCAACGCAAAATACCTAGACGGCGCTCGCATTGACTGCGAGATTAACCACCCTACCTTTGGCTGGATACCATTTACTTGTGATCCGACCGACACGGGCGCTGCGTTTGACACCGCAGCACTTCACGCTGTAATGGCCGACGATCCTGAAACAGCGCCATACGTCTATGTACCGCCAGCGCCTTTGACCTACGAACAGACTTCCTTTCTGTGCGGCCAAGCCTACCGCAACGAAGCCGACCCGATATTCTTCAAAGCCCAGCGCGGTGAAGCAACGATGGACGAGTGGCTGGCTAAAGTGGCTGAAATCAAATCCCGCTACCCCGAACCAGCGCCCGAACCAGCGCCCGAACCAGCGCCCGAACCAGCGCCCGAAGGAGTCTAATTATGGCGATCGTCCTTAACGGAACTTCGGGCCTAACGATCACTGGCTCAACAACCGCCAGCACGTTTGGTGGTGTAACAACCGCAGCGGTTGACGATGGGACGTACACAGGCGGCACCTATACTCCGCCGACCACCGGCGGTAATATGCGGTTCGTCACAAACAACGGCGCTTTCACGCTTGCGGCTCCGTCGGGTGGCAGCTTTACGATGGTGATCCTTGTCATAAACGGAGCAAGCGCCGGGGCAATTACCCTAACTGGGTTTAATAAAACCACTGGGTCGTTCACGACTACAAACGCTAATAATTTCTTTGTCTACATCACCGTTTGCAACGGGTACAAACTGGCAAACGTGGTGGCCCTACAATGAGTTTCCCGCTGATGCCGGCTATGCCGCCGGGACCGTTTGCACTCAATATCCTAGCAGATGTCGCAGACGTAAACCTACGCACGGCAGCAGTATCAGCGGGTTGGGATCAATCGTCTCCGCTACTTGTAAAAATCTCTTCTGGTGTCACAGTATATTCTACGTCTACCGGAACATATGCTCTAACAATTAACGGTTCTTTCCCTAGCGGCGTTACGCTGGTTAACTGGGGCAACATTGTTGGCAAAGGCGGTCAAGGCGGTAACGGCGGAACTTCCTCCCTAGGTAACCCACCTGTAGCAACAAATGGAACAGCCGGATCAGCCGGTGGCCCTGCACTTACTGTTTCGTCCGCGGTATTAATTGATAACACCTCGGGGGTTATCGGCGGAGGCGGCGGCGGCGGCGGAGGCGGTGCGGGTCAAGGATCTTATGTCGACTGGGGCGGTGGCGGAAACAATGCTTACTCCGCAGCAGGTGGCGGTGGCGGTGGCGGCGGATCTGGGGTTGGCAGTGGCGGGAGCCGTGGTAATTCGGCTACATTAGGGGGGCAAACAGGCGGCACAGCCACACAAGGCACTAACGGCGGAGTCGGTACTTATACTTCTGGCGGCACTGGAGGCACACAGGGTAGTGCAAGTGTTACCACTAACGGCGTCATAAATAGCGGGTATACAAGCGCTAATGGCGGCGCTGGCGGCGCTGGCGGCGCTTTGGGTACAGCGGGTAGTTCAGGCAGCAATACCACAACAACCGCCCCAGATCGCGATGGTGATACAGGTGGTTCCGGCGGCGCGGCAGGTGCTTGCTTGGTTGGAAACTCCAACATCACGTGGATTGCCTTCGGAACGCGGGCTGGAACTATAACGTAATTTGCGCTACTAACCTACGATCATAACCTCGCGAGGTAACTCTAATGTCAGTCACTTATGCTACCGTCATCAAGACGAACCGACTCGGAAACGTCAACGACGCCATTAACTCGAAGACATACGTCGTCGGGTCTGGTGCTGGTTCTGCCGGAACACTTGTTATTGGTACATCCGCTCTTTCTGGTGCTACCGGTGTACTAGCCTCGATTACTCTGCAAAACCCTGCTGCCATAGTGTCTGGCGCAGTGTTGACCATTGCAGGTGTACCGCTAACCGCGACTGCATCCGCTACTGGTACAGCGGCCCTTGCCGAACTCCGCAACAACGCTGGCACTGTAATCGTATCGGGATTGACTGTTGGCACATCCGCTACCGACATCATCATCTCCACAACTGCAATTACGTCCGGGCAGACTGTTCAGCTTAACTCTGGTACCATTACGCACGCTTAATGCAGTAGAGAGGGCGTACCTCTCTTAGCGCCTAATGGAGGTACCGACGTATGGCTATTCAGTATGTCGGCGGGCAAACCGTCGATATCGGCGGGGTAGCATCGGCTAATACAACCATTACGCTGGCTCTAACCGGCGGATTGGCGAGTACCCCGTCCGCCGGAGACCTAGTAGTTGTCTCCTACAGCATTGGCACAAATGCTGTAAATTTAGTTATGTCGACGCGAATGATCACTGCTGGCTATACGTCAGTAGCTGATCTTTTTCAGACTGATACTCGCGCTGCCAATCAGGGCGTGTATTACAAACTTATGGGCACTACGCCCGATACGACGGTAGTCGTTGGACCAACCACAAACACGACCTACAGCGGCGTCGTACTCATTCAGGTTTTTCGCGGGGTATCAGCTACTACTCCGCTCGATGTAACTTCAACTACCGCAGTCGCACCAAATACAGGCGCTCCAAATCCTCCGGCAATCACTCCAGTGACAACGGATAACTGGATTGTTGTCACTGGGGCAACAGCTACTGGCGGCAGTACAGCATATACTACTCCGGGATATCTAATCGACTTTCGCTCTATATGTTCTGCTTCTGGAACATATGTCGGTATGGGTGGTATAGGATATGTCACAGGGCAATCCGCTGGTGTTAGTTATGATCCGGTAGCATGGGTTTGTAGCCCAGATACCACTGCGCAGTCTTGGACTGCCGTAACCTTAGTTTTACGGCCGGATATCACAATATCCCTAGCAGCGACTGAGGCGGTGGACACGGCTGCTATCGCTGTTGCAGCGTGCACCAACGCATCTTTAGCAGCGACTGAAGCGGCGGACACGGCCTCGGGCAGTGTTTTTGGTAACTTTAATGGCTCAACTCTTTCAGTAACTGAAGATGCAGATACTGCTGTTGGAAGTGTAGTTGTTAAAGCTGATTTTTCTAACGCATTCGAGTCGACTGCATTCTACGGCGCTGCTTTCCAGATGCAAACCGTCATTTATTTGGCGGCTACAGAAGCAGCGGACACGGCTGCTATCGCTGTTTCTGCGCGCACCAACGCATCCCTAGCAGCGACTGAAGCGGCGGACACAGCGGCAGGCAGCGCATCGGTCAGGACTGACGTTACCTTTGCCGTAACCGAGGCGGCGGACACGGCTGCTATCGCTGTTTCTGCGCGCACCAACGTATCCCTAGCAGCGACTGAGGCGTCGGATACGGCTGCTATCGCTGTTTCTGCGCGCACCAACGCATCTCTAGCAGCGACTGAGGCGGCGGACACGGCGGCGGTCAGTGTATCAGTCAGGACTGACGTTACCTTCGCGGTAACTGAGGCACCGGACACTGCCGCCGGCACCATTGCCGCAAGAAC
>JBBAOD010000232.1:0-3930 GCA_040401635.1 Phycisphaerales bacterium | reverse complement strand
CGAACGCTTCGAGCGTGGCTATGACCGGTTCATCGGAAGTCTGATTGGATCAAACGCATGGGATCACATCATGCGTGGCGAGTCGCCCGTTGAAGTTGAGCCTGTCCCGGTGGATGCAAGCGCTGCGGTCGCGGCCCCCGCGGCGAGATAAATTCTTGGAACGTGAATCGCTTGGGAAGTGAATCGCTCAGGAAGTGATTCGCTGGAGAAATGACTCGCTTGCGATGACGCACGACCCGTCTGATCAGTGCGCCCGAGCGCGTCATGCGCTCGCCTGTTGTGCAAGCGGTGGGGAGAGGATTCGAACCCCTGAGACCCTCGCGGGTCTGCTCGATTTCAAGTCGAGTGCCTTCAACCGCTCAGCCACCCCACCAAATAAGTTGTCTGCGCACGCGGGCGCTCCGTGCGGCTGCGGTTAGGTTGCGCGCACGGTGATTTGTTCTACTTGACCAGCCATGATCTTGGCCTTGCCGGAACCGAGTTCGCCGATCGGATCTGGTGGCACAATCTCCACCATCTTCTCGCCGAGCTTCGCTTCGCCGCGCTTGACCTTGGCTTCAAACTCCAGGCACTCCTTGAGGAGGCGCTCCATGATTTCGTTCTCAGGAACGTTGGCAACGCGTTGGCCTTGAACGTAGATGATGCCGCGGCGGTCGCCAGCAAACACTGCAACGTCAGCGCCTTCAGCTTCGCCCGGTCCGTTCACGATGCAACCCATGACGGCGACTTTGAGCGGAAGGGTGATCTGCGTGGAGAGCTTCTCTTCCACTTCCTTGACCAGTGTGAAGAGGTCAACTTGGATGCGTCCGCAGGTTGGGCAGGCAATCAGTTCGATGCCCTTACGCGGGCGTTTGCCCAAGCAATACAGGATTTCCAGGCCGTCCTTCACCTCATCCACGTGATCACTTGCGTAACTGATGCGGAGCGTGTCGCCGATGCCGTTGGCGATCAGCGTGCTGAGCGCTGCAACCGAGCGAATGGCCCCCGTTGACTTTGGCCCGGCGTGGGTCACGCCCAAGTGCAGCGGGTAATCAAAGCGCGCAGCGATTTCCGTATAAACGTCAATCACCAGGGCGGGATCCATGCTCTTGGCGCTGATGACCACGTCATGGAAATCGCGCGCCTCAAAGATCTCCACGTATTCCTCAAGCTTGGCGATCATGAGTGCGAGCAAGTGGCCGGACTTGTGTCCCGCGAAGTACTTGCCCAACTCCTCCATGCGCTTCTGCTTGTCCTTGCGCTCAATGATTGAGCCCTCGTTCACGCCGATACGGATGGGGATCTTGCGTTCTTTGCACGCATCAATGACTTGATTGACCTGGTCGCGGTCAGAGATGTTGCCTGGGTTGAGGCGGATCTTGTGGACCCCGGCCTCAACGGCTTCAAGTGCGCGCTGGAAGTGAAAGTGCACATCCGCAACGATCGGTATCTGCACTTGCTTGATGATCTCGCGCAGGGCGTCGGTGTCCTTGCGCTCTGGGACGGCAACGCGCACCACATCGGCGCCGGCAAGCCGGTAGCGCTCAATTTCGGCGACGCATGCATCGATGTCATACGTGTAGCCAGCGGTCATGGTCTGCACCAAGATAGGGGAGTCGCCGCCAATGAATAAGCGTCCGACGCGGTCGTCGCCGATTGCCACCTTGCGTGTTTTTCTGCGGTCCTGCATAGGTGGGGGAGTGTATCCACGTGCGCATGAACCCGCCTGACATTCCGCGGAGGGCATAGTTATGATCCGCGTTCATGAATTCAACCATTACCGCCCCCGGCAGCAGCATCCCCTACCTTCGAACGCGCCTGTCGGTGATGATGTTTCTGCAGTACGCGATTTGGGGCGCATGGCTTCCGATTCTTTATTCGTTCCTTTCTGGACACTTGAAGTTCACCGGCGAACAGATCGGATACTGCTTCTCTGCCGGTGCGCTCGGCGCGATCTTTGGCCCGTTCCTTGCGGGACAGCTTGCCGACCGCACCTTCGCCACCCAGAAGATTCTGGGCGTCAGCCACTTGGCGGGTGCATTGTTAGTTTTCCTTATGGGAATGACTGGCGAGTTCAACTACTTCCTCGCACTCTCTGCTTTGTACGGATTGGTGTACGCGCCGACGATGGCCTTGACCAATTCGCTGGCGTTCGCACACATTCCAAATCGCGACACTGACTTTGGGCCGATCCGCGTCTGGGGCACGGTTGGTTGGATCGCGGTGGGCATCACAGTTGGTCAGATTTTATTCCGTTACCGCACGCCGGTTGGCGTGAGTGCTGACGAAGTGACCGCGGCTCAGAATGCCGGACGCGCGGTTGCGTTCAAGATCAGTGCGGGCCTTGGCGTACTGATGGGTCTGTATTGCTTCATCCTTCCCAACACGCCGCCTTCGCGGAATGCCAAGCAGAACACGGCATGGCTCGAGGCATTTGGCGAGGTTGCCAAGATGCCGCTCGTACTGCTCTTTCTGATTGCAGTCCCGGTCAGCATCATTCACCAGTTCTACTTTGTGCAGGCGGACGCATTCATTGGCAGCGTTCAGGCATCCATTGTGGAAAAGGGCGCATTTGAGAAGACCATCAGCGAGGTGTTCGGCGTTGGTGGTGGCTTGATGACCATCGGTCAGATGACGGAGATTCTGGTGCTTGCCATGATGCCGTTTCTCACCAAGTGGTTCACCCGGAAGCATCTCTTGTTGATCGGACTGGCTGCCTACGCGCTGCGCATGGCTCTCTGGGCCTTCATGCCAACCTTGCCATTCGTTATGGCGGGCATTGCACTGCACGGCCTCTGTTTCGGCTGCTTCATCTTCGTGGCCTTCATGATTGTTGACGAGAACACCACGGGCGACATTCGTGCCACGGCGCAGAGCTTGTTCAATCTGGTCATCGTTGGTATCGGAACGATTGTCGGCAGCATTGTTGCAGCGAACATCGTCGGAAATTGGGCAAGCGCAAGCGGCACGATGGACTACACAAAGTTGTTCACCGTCCCCATGTGGATGGCCATTGGTTGCTTCGCGATCATTCTGGTTGCCTATCCGAACCGCGCCAAATCCCTACCCGGATAAGGCATCACGATATATTCCGCACCGATGTCGGTGCCGGTCACCCGTGTTCCAATAAAAGAACTCCCGAGTCGTCAGTCGACGGCTCGGGAGTTTCTGTTTCAATCAGCGTTCGTTACAGTCAGCGGCGTCGCCGCCCGGCAACGATGCCAGCCAAGCCCAGAAGCGCTATGGCTCCCGGAGCCGGAACCAGCGTTCCTGAGATGCCCTGAAGCAGCAGACCTTCGGCGTTCACGCTCGGATGCGATGCGTTGTCCTCAATGGCGCGGATGGCAAAGGAACTGACGATCGCGCTGGAGGAAAGCCCAGCCAGCGACGAGAATGCCAGCCGTTGCACGTCACTTCCAAGTGACGTAAACGCTCCGCTTGAAGTGCCAAGTGATGCAAAATGCAGCACGCCGCCGCCTTGAAGATTGATGGTCAATTCCAGGAGATTGCCCGACTTGAATTTCGAAAGGGTGACGGTCATGCTGTCGCCGAGCATGCCGGGCGTCGATGATGCCCCGTTGAATTCAACAAGAATTTCTTCGTCGCCGGGTTCGTCGCTCGGAGTGGGGTCAAAGACGGTCGAGCCAGTGCCGCCGCTCATTTCCTTGTTACCGGTGATCTTGGCTGCACCACCCGAAGTCGTGCGGATGCCGCTCGTGTTGGTTGCAAATGCGCGCACTCCAAGGCCCTCGTCCTTACCAACCGTGGAGGAGTTCTCCTTGGCTACGTAGAGGACGCCTGCTTGGTAGTCGTTTGGTGAGTTTGTTGAAGTGAAGTTGTCGTCATCATTGTTCCCAGGAAACCCACTCACCGCGTCAAGGCGCGTGCGGCAGGTGACCCGGAGCATCAATGGGTCCGAGGCGGTACCGGAGCCAGCAATTCCACTGCGCT
>JBBAOD010000231.1:0-3936 GCA_040401635.1 Phycisphaerales bacterium | reverse complement strand
GGTCATCGGCTGCGCCGATGCACGGAAGAAGCACGCCTCCCCAGTTGGCGGCGCCCCATTCACTCCCATGCGTTCATCAAGCGCTACTTGCCAGCCAGCGGGAACATCCCATGCAACCAGTCGCGCGGCGTCCAAGTAGCACGCCTCTTCCATTGGCTCGCCAAGTCGAATCTGATACGCGCCATCCTGCGCAACAAGCGCATCCGCGCCACCGATCGCCACGCGTTCCCATGGTCGCGCGGGCGGATACACCGCGCGCAGCGAACCAGACGCGGAACGCTCAATGCCCGCAAGGAAGCCGATGCCACCGACGCCCAAGCAATCGGTAACAAACTGATACGTGGAACCATTCCATGCAAAGATCACTGGGCAACTGGAAATCTGTCGCTGCGTCTCGACCACGGTCCGCGCCCCGGCAGCAATACCAAGTTCGGTTTGCGTCACCGCATCTGGCCAATCAATCGCCACGAAATCCGCGCTCGCAGCATCGCCAAGACCCACCGCAATCGGTTCGAGCGCTTGTGAATTGCCGCCGCCGCGCCATGGCAGTGCATCGCGCGCCACCCATTCACCACCGATGCGAGCGTCCATGCGCGTGCCAATACCACTTGCGTTCGTGCGCATCTGCTGCGATGGATCAATGCGACCTCGGAACGAGAGTGCGGCATACGGCCAACGACCGCTACCGGGCGCCATCCATCGCGCCGGACCACCCGCCGTGACCGCCGGGGCAACACCAACCGGTCCGCGCGCATCGATCACCGCGAGTTCTAAGCCCGCGGGCACTCCGTTGATGCGCTCAACCAGACCGCCGTGCGCGTCAAGAATCGCAAGCGCTGCACTCGCTGGCGCAGGAATCACCGGTATCGAACTTATTGGAACGGGGCCGATCGGAGCGTCATTCTCTAGCACCACAATGTTCGCGTGACCACTTCCCGAAAGATCGGTCACCCACAGGGCCAGCGCATTGGTGACCGCTGTACGAGGGCCGGCCGTCCACGCGCCTTGCGATGACTCCCACAGTTGCATCGCTTGGTGCGTGCCGCCACCGAAGCCGTCCACCAACGTAGCGATGGCCGGCTGTCCGTCCTCGTTGCGGCGGAATACCACCACTGCACCTGGTCCGGTTGATTCAAATGCACCTAAACCCGGCTCACGCGACCATGCCCACAGGCGGTCGTTTTTCCACACTTGCGCAGCTGCGCCGCCGGCGGACCACAAGAGCAAGTCAAGGTCGCCATCGTTATCAAGATCCGCAGCGGTGGCACGCGCAGACGTCAGGGTGCCCGGAATTTCTCGGCGCTCCCATGCGATGGGCTCCACCGCACCCGCGCGCCCAAGATTCCACATTACACCGCTGCCGGTTGCATTGGTGAATAGCAAATCCAAGTCACCGTCATGGTCAAGGTCGGCACACAAGACAACGTCGTCGCCCGGCTCGGCCACACCGGCAAAGGTCCAACTCCGCCACCTTCCGGGCGCGGTCTGTTGCGCCCAACCGAGCCACATACCGCCCCCAATGATGCGCGTGGCCGCATCAACGCGCCCAAAGACCACATCCACCAGGCCATCGTTATCCAGATCGCCCCACATGTGCCGACCGCGCCGGAGTGCGTCAGCGGTGCTTGCGTCCATGGTCCAACGACCGTTGGCACCACTCCGAACGAAGCGTCGCTCAACACGCGACTCTTCAACGTAATCAACTTGCGCCACGAAATCCAGCGTTCCGTCACCGTTGATATCCGCGGCGGGCACCAAGGCCACAACTATTCCCGGCGCCGCTGGCAATCCATCAATCGGCATGGCATCAAGAGCAGCCATGATGGGGCCCGGCTGGCGCAGCACCGCGCGCGGCGGTGATTCCGGAAGCACCGCTTCACCGATGGAACCCATGCGCGTGTACTTAAACTCCGCCAAGTGACTGCGCGGGTTGTCCGCCAAGCGCTGAAACTCGTCAAGCGCGGCGGCTGATTCTGCGTCATGACCAAGTCGAGCCTGCACTCGCTGCAGTCCAAGAAGTGCACTGCGCAGGTACGGATCAAGCTCCGCAGCGCGTGTGTAGAAACCGCGCGCTGCCTCTAAATCACCTTGTAATTCGCTGCACTGGGCAACATAGAACTGCGCATATGGATCGACGCCCTGCTGGGCAGCCACACGCTGAAATCGTGGCAAGGCGCGGCCAGGGTCACCAAGAAAGAGGTAGCCAAGCCCTTGGCAATATTCCGCGTGGAAGTCACCCGGATGATCTTTCAGAATGCCGTCAAGCAGTTCGATCGCTCGTGTTTGCGATCCATCGCCCGACTGGTTGAGGATCGCGATCGCATGATCAATGCGAGCCTCATAGAGCGAGGGATGGGTCTTCAATACCGCAGCAAACGTTGCTTCAGCCGCCGCGAACTCAAACATGCCCATCTCACCAACACCGCGATCGAGAGCGGCAACGGTTGCAGCGTCGAGGGGCAGCGCGGGCGCGGGCGCCTGCACGGGCTGACTCGCCGATTCACCGCACCCGGACAACATCAGCGTGGCGCCGATGGCCACTACCAACGCGCGCCGAACGGCAGCATTCATCCGGTTCAGTGCGGAATTTCCTTCACAGCATTCCGATTCCATGCCGGAACGCGGATGATGATTGGACCGGTGCCGCGAATCTCGCACTGGCAACTCAATCGACTGTTGCGCTGAATGCCAGGGGCTTCCTCAACGCGATCGTCTTCCGCCTCGGTGGCCTCTGTCAGCGATGCCATCCCCTGCTCAACATAAATGTGGCAGGTGCTGCAGGCACAGACGCCTCCGCACGCGTGCTCAATATTGATGCCGTGCTCCATGGCCAGTTCAAGAACCGACTCATGCTCGCCGCCCATCAGCGTCCACTCGGTTTGCTTCGTACCCGTCAGCATCTCCGGCTCTTCCAAAATGAAAGTCACCGGAACAATCGGAGGGCCATGTTCATGATCAGAATGTTTCAGGTGCATCGGAAGCGGGATTGTAGTGCAGCAACCCCGCTGTGTTGAATGGTGATTGCTGTGATGACTCAAAAACACAAGTCCCGCACCGGAGTGCGGGACTTGGAAGTTACTCAACGTATCTGCCAGTCAACCAAGCTGCTTGCGAAGCCACTCAAATGAGCGCTTCACCTCAGCACGCACGTCGCCGTGCGGACCTTCAAATTCAGCAACCCATAGTGGATTCGTATCGGCTTCGAGGCATGCATCAATCTGCGCTACCAGTGGTAGATCGCCTGCACCGAGCGCTACTGCCAATGCACGCGGGCCGCCTGGATAGGTTGGCCATGCAGCAGGATCATCGGAACCCTTCTTGAAATCCTTCGCGTGGATGGTCACTGCAAATGGAGCCAATGACCGGGTGGATGCCACCAAGTCCTGAGGCGCCCACAGCAAGTTGCCAAGGTCAAGGGTCACACCGAAATTCGGATGTTGCACTGAGTTCAAGAGTTGTTCCACACGCCAAGCCGGCGCCAAGAACAATCCGTGGTTCTCAATACTGGTGCGCACGCCCAGCGATGCGCCGCGGGTAGCGATGGAACGGCACGCCTTGGTCAATGGCCAGAGGGCTGCATCCCATGCTTCATCGGAATGGTCGTCCGATGGACCGCGCCATGCAGCATCGTGCCGAACACGATCAACACCGATGGACGATGCAGCAGCCAACTGGTTCATGACCGCTTCAATAGCAGCATCGTCAAGTTGATTGTCAGGGGTAATCAGGTTGGCATAAATCGCGAAGCCGACGATCGCCACATCAGCGGCGTCTGCCGCGTCTGCAAGCCGGCCCGCGAGGGCCTCATCAAGCACCGGGCCGAGCGTGCCGCCCGTCGCGATTTCAATGCAATCTGCGCCGCACTCACGTGCAAGCTTGGGCGTGTCCTCGAGGCGGATTTCGCCGCTCTTGATGAGGCGTTGGAACGAGTAGCTG
>JBBAOD010000230.1:0-3974 GCA_040401635.1 Phycisphaerales bacterium | reverse complement strand
GGCCGCAGGCGCCGGAGAGGACAGGGCCGCGCTCAGCGGCCGTCCTCGTAAGGCGGATGCGGGCCAGTACTAAATCGTCATGCCACAACGCCGTCAGTACGCAAGCGTGATGCCACAACTCACGCCGGACTGAAGCGGCTACCAAGCATCCCAATCTTCGCGTTCGGACTCGCACTCTTTGGCAAGCGCGGGCCAACGAACCACACGATGATCAGGCACAGCAAGCTGCCCGCCCACATCCACTGCGTGATACCGAAGTACACGAACACCGCAGTGCAGGTGAGGATCAGCAGCGCGGTCGGGATCATGCCCTCCCACGCGAGTCGCATGAGTTGATCGAAGCGGAAGCGCGGAAGCGTCCAGCGCAATGCGATGCCCAGAGATACCACCAGGAATGTCTTGCCAGCCATCACGCCAATCTGCGTGACGATCAGTGGCAGACCACCAACCAGCGGGAGATCCCAGTGCAGGAATGCGCCGAATGGATTGACGCTCCAGCCGCCCAAGAAGAGCACAACAAAGAGTGCCGATCCGGCGATCATGTTGAAGTATTCAGCCAAGAAGAACAGCGCAAAGCGCATGCTTGAATATTCGACGTGGTATCCGCCGACGAGCTCGCTTTCACATTCTGCAAGGTCGAAGGGAAGACGGTTGGTCTCCGCCAACATGCATGCGTAGAAGAGGATCGCTGTGAGTGGCTGCTGGAAGATGTTCCAGACATTGGCCTGCTGGCCGGCGATGATGCCGCCCGGGGTGAAACTGCCGCACATCAGGATGACGGCGAGCATGCAGACGCCCATCGGGATTTCGTAGCTGATGATTTGTGCGGAAGCACGCAGACCACCAAGGAATGCAAACTTGTTGTTCGATGCCCAACTGCCGATCGCTACACCGTAAACGGAGAGGCTGGCGATGGCAAGCATGTAGACGACGCCGATATTGACGTCCGCGCCGACGATCTTCACTTGGCCGGTGAGACCAAGGAATGGAATCGTGGAGAGATCAAGGATGCCGCCCCAAGGGATGACCACGAAACCGATCAGTGACGGAATCGCCAACAGCGCGGGCGCGATGGTGAACAGGCCCTTGTCGACGTGATTGGGCGTGTAGTCCTCCTTCATGAAGAACTTCAGGCCGTCAGCGATGGGCTGCAAGAGACCGAACGGCCCCACGCGATTTGGTCCAACGCGATCCTGCATCCATGCGGAGAGGCGGCGTTCGAGCCAGATGGTGTAGGCGCATGCGCCGAGGATGACGTGGAGCGCAAGGGCAACCACGGTGACACTTGCGATCAACTGGGCGAGTGAAGCACCGGTTGGAAGCCACGCGGGTAGGAAATCGGTCAAGGTCTGCATGAGTGGCGGAAGTATATGAAGGTGCGGTCAGACGGTGGTTGGCACTTCAGCGCGGGTGCGGGCGAGTGCTGGGAAGTAGTCCTGAATGGCAAACACCTGCCAATGGCCGCTGCGAAGCGCCTGAATTGCTTGGACGGCAGCACGTGCGCCTGCCATGGTGGTGATGATGGGCACGTTGGCCCGAACCGCTTGGGCGCGAATGCGACCTTCGTCAGTATTTCCGCCCTTTTTGGTGGGCGTGTTGATGACCAATTGCACTTGACCGTTGGACATCAGGTCAACAACGTTGGGCCGCTGACCGGTAGCGATCTTGGGGATGGCCGTGCATGCCACGCTGTACTGGTGCAATATGCGCGCGGTGCCTTCCGAGCAGAGCACTTCGAAACCCATGCTGGCAAGGCTGCGTGCCACTTCGACTGCTTGTTGTTTATCGGAATCGCGCACGCTCAAGAACACTTTGCCAGAGGTGGGCAACTTCACGCCGGCGGCCATCTGTGCTTTGGCGAATGCAACGGGCAGGCTGCGGTCGGCACCCATCACTTCGCCGGTGGAACGCATTTCTGGACCGAGGACGACGTCGACACCCGGGAACTTGGAGAACGGGAAGACGCTTTCCTTGACGGCATAGAAGCCCGTGTCAGGAATTTCCTTGGTGCCAAGTTCTTCCAGCGATGCACCCATCATCACCTTAGCGGCAATGTTGGCCCAAGAAACACCCTTGGCCTTTGACACAAACGGTGCGGTGCGCGAGGCGCGCGGATTGACTTCAATGATGTAGACGGTTTCGTCCTTGACGGCCATCTGCACGTTCATCAGGCCGCGCACACGCAAGCGTTCGGCCAAGGCACGCGCTTGATCGCGGATTCGATTGACGATGCTTGGCGGCAAGCTATAGGGTGGAACAGTGCAGGTGCTGTCGCCGGAGTGAATTCCAGCTTCTTCGATGTGCTCCATGACGCCACACACCAGCGCGCGCGGTCGCGCACTGCGTTGCTCAACTTGCTTGGAACGGCTGGCTTCGTGCGGTTCAAAGTCAGCGACGACGTCGACGTCAACTTCAATGGCGTCGGACAGAAAGCAATCAATCAAGACTGGGGCGTTTGCCAAGTCGCTGACATTGACGGCAGTGGTCATGTAGCGGCGCAACGCGGGCTCGTCGAAGCAAATTTCCATACCGCGTCCGCCGAGAACGTAACTGGGGCGAACCAGCACTGGATATCCAACGCGGGTTGCTTCGGTGACTGCTTCGTCAAGACTGCGCGCGATTCCCGATGGTGGTTGATTGAGACCAAGTTCTTCAAGAATGGCCTTGAAACGATCACGGTCTTCCGCCAGGTCAATGCTCTCAACGCTGGTGCCGACAATTGGCACACCAGCGGTCACTAGACCGTGCGCGAGATTGAGAGGCGTTTGCCCGCCGAATTGCACGATGCATCCGATCACTCCGCCCGAGCGCTCGGACTGATCGATGCCGCCGCCATTGAGTCGCTCGACAACGTTGAGCACATCTTCAAGTGTCAGTGGTTCAAAGAACAGCAAGTCGCTGGTATCAAAGTCGGTGCTGACCGTCTCTGGATTGGAGTTGATCATCACGCTTTCGAGGCCCATCTCGTCGGCGGCGAATGCGGCTTGGCAGCAGCAATAATCGAACTCAATGCCTTGACCAATACGGTTGGGTCCGCCGCCCAGGATGATCACCTTGGGGGTAGCGGAGATGCGCGTTTCGTCTTCAGTGATGCGCTTTCCATCTACAAAATAGGGTTCTTCGTAGGTGCTGTAGTAGTACGGCGTGGCGGCTTCAAATTCTGCGGCGCAGGTATCGACGAGTTTGAAGACGGGTTGCACGCCCATGGCCTTGCGAGCGGCACGGACTTGCAGAATGGTGGTTGGGTTGATGGTGCCGAGCCACACGTTTGCAAGCTGCGCATCGCTGTAGCCAGCTTTCTTTGCAGCAAACATCAAGTCACGCGAGCAGCCTTCCAGCGTCTTGGCTTCAAGGATGCGATCTTCAAATGCAACCAGTTCGGCGAATTGCCGGAGGAACCAGCGATCGATCTTGGTGATCTGATAAACGCGATCGACGCTCCAGCCCATCTTGAGCGCATAGCGAACAAAGTACAGGCGACCTTGGCTGGGAACCGCGAGTTTGCGCAGCAGCGTGTCTTCTGGAATTGGCCAGTCAGCGGACGCGGCTTCGGTTGGGCGGAGGACCTTTGTCTCTGAGCTCGTTGCAGTCGCGGTGATTCCAGCGGCCGCGGCACTTGCTGCGGCAAGTCCCGCGCTTGCGTTGGTGCGTTGTTGCTTTAGCCAGCGATCGTTGTTGTCGAGGCCAAATCCGAAGCGCTTCACTTCCATGCTGCGAATGGCTTTTTGGAAGGCTTCCTTGAAGGTGCGGCCAATGGCCATTGCTTCACCGACCGACTTCATCTGCGTGGTGAGCGTTTCGTCCGCTTCGGGGAATTTCTCGAACGTCCAACGTGGCATTTTCACTACCACGTAGTCGATTGATGGCTCGAAACATGCGCTGGTGGTGCCGGTGATGTCGTTGGTGAGTGCGTCGAGCGCATAGCCGACTGCCAGCTTGGCGGCGATGCGCGCGATCGGGAATCCGGTGGCCTT
>JBBAOD010000229.1:0-3995 GCA_040401635.1 Phycisphaerales bacterium | reverse complement strand
GCGGTGTGAGGAACATGAATCGTAAATCCTGGACCTCAAGGCAATACCCCGAACAAGCTTGAAAGCCAGTTCGCTCAGCGAATCACCCGCCGCACTAAATCATCGGCAAGAGCTAAGTTCTTGATTCGCCTCAGTGAGTCTAACCGCCAGAGTTCGCGTTGACTTCCACTCGAATTACGGACACCCCCTCCACCACCCGCGCATTCCCCCGCGCATCTTTCACCGCAATCCGCACATAGCCCGCGCCACCGCCCAAGCCCCGGCCCATCCCCGACGCATCGCGGATAAACACCCCACGCTCGCGACACCGCGCGACCAACGTCGCCGCATCCACGCACGCTGGCCCTGCCGGCAGCTCACACAACACGAAATTCCCCACCCCGGGGAACGTCTTCAATCCCACGCCACGCAATCCCGCTTCAAGCTCGGCTCGTAACTGGTGCGTTTCAACATAGCGCGCGGCGTAGTACTCGGGATCAGCTAACGCCTCCACTGCCGCAACTTGTGCCGGCAAACTCACAATCCAAGGCGGCGTGAACGCGCGCAATGCCTCTAACTGATGCGCACCGGCACACAAGTAGCCAGCACGCACGCCACTCAATGCATAGACCTTCGACATTGATTTGCACACAATCACATTCTCAGACTGAGCTGCAAACTTCTCAATCGACTGCGCTACGCCCGCATACTCCACGTAGGTCTCGTCCACCCATACGCGAGTTCGTTCGGAAACGCTATTCAGTAACGCCTGCAGACGCTCGCGCTGAATGAAACAACCAGTCGGGCTGTTGGGGTTCACCAGTACAACCAGGTCATAGCCGCGCTCAAGTGCACATGACAACTTCTCAAGGTCAACCGCAAACCCGTCCGCTGGGTGCAACGGGAACCGGTCAACCGTGCAGCCGATGACTTGCTCCAACACATGCGCGTATTCGCCGTATGTTGGATCCAATATTAGTGCACGCGATTCCCGCGTCAACCAGTGCCGGAACGCTCGGAAGATCAAGTCTGAAGAGCCCGCTCCCGGCAGAATGTTGCATGGCAATACTCCGCGCGCCGTAGCAATCGCCTCAATAAGTCCATCACACGATGTCGGCGGGGAAGTCTGTAACAACCACGGCAGATGCGCTTGCAACTTCGCAATCACCCGCGGAGATGGCGGGAACCACGCATCAAGTACATCAGCATTCACAATCTCTTCGCGCCGCTCCAACGTGTCAAACGTGGTTCCAATGGCATCAAAGAACGCGCCGCCGTGGAAGCATCCAACCGGTCTTTGAAACGGAAAGCTCAACTTCCAACTGACCTTTGCTTCAAGACCAGCAATCATCCTTGAAAATTGCACGGACCGCGCACGCATCACACCCATGCTGGCGTGCAGTGCTTGATATGTCACCGCGCCACTCCGGATTTCAATGCCAACCGACTCCAACCCCGCCCGCAGGTACATGTCAAGAATCTCCTGACGCCCGATCGCCATGATTCGCGTTCCGCCATGCGAATCAACCCACCGCAGCGCCGCGTGCATCAGAAGCGTTGCCACCTCCGTGTTGCGCGCCGACTTGGTGACAGTCAGAAGCCGAAGCTCATACAAACCATCATCAAATGCAAACGGAAGGAGTTCGCGCGCCACATACTTGTCCATTGAATACGAAGGCGCAGTGGGCGGAGTAATACAGATAAATCCAACCACCACTCCGTTGATCTTTGCGACAACGTAATGATTGTGATCATCAAGCGGGTCCCGCAATCGTCCTGCGCCGTTTACTGGGTGCTGCCCAAGTTCGCGCGCGTACACGTCATGTCGAATGCAATAGATATCTTCGCGATCAAGCGCAGTAGCAGACGACAGCTCCAGTTGCGTTTGAGTCATGCCAACACCCAGCCGGGCGCGAGCACTGGATTTGGCCATGATGCGGTTCATTAGGCACTCGTACACTACCGCTCTTTGCCCCGCGACCGCCGCCAGCGCTACCCATGCTCATCCCCCACCCCTACCTCCGCCTCTACGTCGACAACACTGGTCGTTCGCACTTTGAAGCCTGCACGCTTCCACTCGGCACGCGCAGCTTCGCGCCGCCGACCACGCCGCTTGAAGCGTCCGAGTTCCTCCCAGCAACCGGATTCGTAGTGGTGCGCTTCGCTGGCGACTGGTCCGGACCATGGCACCCTTCGCCGTACCGACAATGGTTCTTCATGCTGGCCGGCTCGCTCACCATCACCGACGGCAACGGCACCGAACGCACCCTCTGCGCCGGCGACGTCATCCTCCTTGACGACATGGGCACCAAAGGCCACCTGACGCGCGTCAACGGCGGCCAGCAAGTGGTTGCGGTGGGGGTGCGGGTGTCGACTACCGCATAACGCGCTCTTAACGGCTACCTGTTACCCATGTGCCCGGACGGCGCGCAGGCTGCCTCCGGCGTTGGCCGAGTGTTTAACTCGTTGGGATTTGCTCGTTTACACATGTAGTTCCCCGGGCCGACGAAACATGCCCGTTGCGATGAACGCAATCTGAGCGCACACCTAACACAACTTCGTGATGGTGACGCACTCCGCTTTGCGTTACCACAAGAGGCGGGAGATTTCTCTTGCTGTCATCTTGTTCCACCACTCCCATTTCCCTTTGGAGCACCTCTATGAAACTGATTTCTCCGCTTGTTGTCACCACCGCATTGGTCGCACTGACACATGCAGCCTCTGGCGCTGTTGTTACTCAGTGGACCTTTAACTCCTCAAATGCAGCTCTCACGCTCACTCCCTACATCGGCACCGGAACCGCTACGTATGTGGGTGGAACAGCTGCCAATAGCACTGGAATTGCAACCGGGTGGGCTGATGACACCACCGCCGTCGCGCCAGTTGTAAACAATCGATGGACCATGACGACATTCCCAACGGCAAGCAACGCAAGCGGCACCGCTGGCGCACAGTTTGCGGTTTCAACAGTTGGATATGAAGATGTGATTGTGACGTTCGGTCTTCGAAACTCAAACACATCCAGCAAGTACGCCATGCTGCAGTACTCAACCGACGGTACAAATTTCACCGACTTTGGTGACGTGATCACTGGCACTGGCGATGTGTGGACGTCCGTATCACGCGATCTGTCTGCATTGACAGCCGCCGACAACATCAGCACCTTCGCCTTCCGTGTTGTTTCCGTATTTGCACCGGGCACTTCTGCATATGCAGCCGCGAAGAGCACTAACACCTACGCCGCTACCGGAACATATGGATTTGACTTGGTCACGGTGAGTGGCACCGCAATCCCAGCCCCTGGTGCAGTTTCACTGCTCGCGGTTGCTGCCTTGATGGCACGACGCCGACGCTAAGTGTTTGCTGTCTTGATTCTGTAAGTTCCGACCGCCTCCATTTACGTGGGGGCGGTTGTCTATTGGCAACTCATCCCGCATCTATACCTCCGCTTCTACGCCGGCGACGTCATCCGCCTTGACGACATGGGCACCAAAGGCCACCTGACGCGCGTCAACGGCGGCCAGCAAGTGGTTGCGGTGGGCGTGCGGGTGCCGGCGGATGCCCCGTAAAGGCCGCGGCGCGACGGTCAATCTGTTGACACCCGCCTGCTTTCTAATCCCGTTGAATTCGACGGGAATAAACCCAGCCGCTAGCCCCCGCGGCAGCCGTCGGCGGCGCTGACTAGATTAGAGAGCATGGCATCAGCATTTAAGATGAGTCTCGCCAGCCTCGCCGCTTGCCTGGCGCACGGCTGTACCGGCGAATCAACAACCGGTCTCGCATTGCCCGACCTCGCCGCACACCAGTGGAAGCACCGCGTGCTGATCATCGATACGCCGTCCATGCAGGCCGCCCCCTACCTGCAACAAATCAGTGCCTTCGATGCAGCAGTGACGGGTCTGAAGGAACGCGACCTGGAAGTCATCACCCAAACATCAGCGCCAGCGTTCCGGGTGCGGCTCGTTGGTAAGGACGGTGGCGTGAAGCTTGACCGCAGTACGCCGATGACGACCGAG
>JBBAOD010000228.1:0-4007 GCA_040401635.1 Phycisphaerales bacterium | reverse complement strand
TCACGCACGGTCACACCGCCGGTGCCGTTGCCATCGGCAGTCCAATGGCACGTCTCAAGTCACTTGGGCTTGAAGGCATTCGCGGCCCGGGAGCATGGCGTCGCCCCGATGAGTCACGAACGCTCGCCGCTGATCCCCTACCGACCGCAGGTAGCGCCACGCATGCTGCGCCAGTTGCTTCCGCCACCAAGAGTGAGACCATCACCCCGTGAGCCCCGGCGACGCAGCGACTCCTGCAAACATCGAATCGTCCGCACTGCGGCGCGAATTGCACGAGCGCCTGCTTGCAACCTTTGACTTCGTAGCTGCAGGTAAGCTGAACCGCGAGCAACTCGTTGCGCAATGCGGAGCTCGCATTCAAGAACTTGTCAGCCAGTCCGGAACGACGGTTAGCGATGAGCTGCGAGCCCAGTTGGTTCAGGGCGTACTCGATGACATCTTTGGTCTCGGCCCACTTGAGCCGATGTTCGCCGACGATGAAATCACTGACATTTTGGTCGCTGGCCCCAATCGTGTATTCATCGAACGGCGTGGCAAGTTGTACGAAAGCGGCGCCAAATTCCGTGACAACGCGCACCTGATGCATGTGATCCAACGCATCGTTCGCAATGCCGGACGCAGAATTGACGAACGATCACCGATGGTTGATGCGCGACTACCCGATGGCTCGCGCATCAACGCCATCATTCCACCGCTTGCGGTGGATGGCGCGCAACTCAGTATCCGTCGGTTTCCACCACGCGCGCTCGGTCTCGATTGGCTGGTTGAACGTGGCACCTTGCATTCGGCCACCGCTGACCTCCTCCGCGCCGCTGTCGCTGGACGCTTGAACATCATCATCTCGGGCGGCGCTGGTGTTGGCAAGACCACGCTACTGAATGCTGCCTCTGCATCACTTGGTCCGCGCGAACGCGTCATCACTATTGAAGATGCGGCGGAACTTCGCCTTGAAGGCTCGCATGTAGTGCGTTTAGAAACGCGCGCGGCCAATGTTGAAAATGTCGGCGCGGTCGCTGCCAGCGACCTACTGCGCAACGCTTTGCGAATGCGGCCAGATCGCATCATCGTCGGCGAGTGCCGCGGCGCGGAGGCGTTCGACATGATGCAAGCAATGAATACTGGCCATGAGGGGTCCATGACCACTCTGCACGCCAACGGTGCGCGTGATGCGCTCCATCGCCTTGAATCCATGTTGGCCATGGGCGGCATGGATATGCCACTGCGCGTTCTGCGCGACTATGTGGCATCCGCCATCAATTTGGTAGTGCATGTCACGCGTTTACCTGATGGGCGACGCGTGGTCAGCGAAGTATGCGAAGTTGGCAGTGCCAACGACGAAGGCGTGCAGGTCCGCATGTTGCACACCTTCCGCCTGATCCGAGTGCAGGGTGAAGAAGTTGAAGGCGTGTTTGAAGCAACAGGAACCACACCACAGTTCCTTGAACGCTTGGCGTCCCGCGGAATTTCCGTCGCCGCGAGCGACTTTGCCGCCGGACCACTGCCTGGACAACGATCGGGAGGAGCGCCATGATCGGCATGAGCGGCTCACTCTGGGCAGCCATGCTCGCGGCCGCCACCGTTGGAACTGCGTGGTACTTCGTGGCAGTAAGACCGAAGCCTCGGCAGCAAGAGTTGGATAGCACCATTGATGTGGCCATCATGGACAGTCTGCCCGGAACTGCCAGCATTCCCGGCATGTTCGACGCGCCCGCCGCAGCGCCCACACCTTCAACGCAAGCGCGTGTCGCGGCGCTGATCAGCAATCCGCGCGTCCGGCCGTACCTCGGCATCGCGGTCGCGGCGATCATCTGGATGGTCGGCGGACGCGGCGGTCTTGCCATTGCGTTCCTGGCACTCTGGTACGCCGGCCGTGCACTCCTACGCGCACGTGAACGCAACCGACTGTCCCTTGAGCAGGAGCGATGCGCGCTCCACGCCATCACCACTGCCAGTCGAGCGCTGCGCGCAGGTATCCCGATCGCCGGCATGATGCAAATTCTTGCCAACGAAGGCGAAGGTGATGCCGGCAAAGCATTTCAGGAAATCGTGCAGCGCGAGAACCTTGGTGAGGAATTACCCACGAGCGTTCGAGGCGTCCTATTGAATTCGCCGCTACCGGCACTTCGCGCCTTTGGCCTTGCACTGTTGGTGCAATTTGAGGCGGGTGGCAATATTGCAGACACCACCGATCGTCTCGCGCGTTCACTCATCGACCGCGGCCGAATCCGCCGGCGGGCCAAGACCATTGTTTCGTACGGGCGCACTACGGCGTTCGCGCTTGCCTTCGGGCCAGTCGTGATCACGCCCCTCATGGCGATCAATGTGACCGGATACTCGGAATTCATTCTGGACAGGCCGCTTGGCAACATGCTCTTGGCGGTGTCCGCAATACTCTTGGCTACCGGTCTTGTGTGGGTTCATCGCATCAGTCGCATTGAATTTACCCCGAGCAAGGATTGGGCATGAGTGCCGCCAATTCACCAACACTCTCGGTGGCGACTGCCGCGGTTTCAAGCGCGCCGGCACTGGTGCTCACGGTAGCCACGCGGATACCTGCGAAGTATCGGCGGCAGCTCACCGATGCTGGCATCGTCGGTCCACAAGCACAGACCAACTTCTTGGTGCTCCACGCGCTTGCGGTTACGGTGGGCGCGCTCGCCGCGGTTTGGTTCGTGCTGGGGACGCATCCTTCCATCGCCACGTGGTTCCCTGCGCTCACGATGGGAGCACTGGCCGGATGGTGGCTACCGCGTTCGTGGCTTGAATGGAAGCAGACGCAACGACGAATTGAAATCGTCAGTGACTTTCCGGTGATGCTTGACCTCCTGCAGATCTCGTTGCAAGGAGGTATGGGGCTCCCCGCCGCGTGGGATGTAGTGGCGTTCAACCTGTCAGGAACGGGTGATGCCATGGCGCAAGAAATGCGCCGGGTTGCCTTTGAAGTCAATTTCGGAACAACATGGTCGCAATCCCTGAGTGCTGCATCGGAAAGAACTGGCGTCCCAGACTTCCGATCACTCGGATCGCTCCTGCAACAGACGGAACGATTCGGCACGGAGCTTTCGCAAGCTATTCAGGTGCTCTCCGATTCACTGCGTAACGAGGAAATCGAATCAATCGAAGAGCGCGCGCATCGAGCCTCGGTGCTGATGCTGGTGCCGATTGGCGTACTGCTGCTGCCGTCCACACTCCTACTCATTCTGGTTCCGATGTTCACCATGCTCCTCGAGACGCTGCAAGACGCTAACAACAGCTGAGCACGTACTCAGCAAGAGGAATCCATACCGATGTCATTCAAACAGTCGCCTCAACAATTTCACACCGCCTTCGCGATCGGCAGCACGCTGCTCGCACTGATTGGCTGCAGCAGCCCTCCAAAGCAAGAGCCGGATCGTCGTGTGATCAAGGATGACGTGCAGTACGCCGCGGATCAGCAATTCGTGCGCGAGCCTTTCGATGAGCAGACTCGCCTCGGCGTGCTGCGCCAACGAACGCTGTTTGAGGCGGACTTTCAGATGGACTCTGCCGCGCTCTCTCCGCTCGGTCGCAAAAACGTCACTATCTTGGCGCAGGCTGTCATTGAAGACGGCGGTCACATTTCGGTGCGCCAGGGTTCTGCCAGCGCTGAGCTCTATGCGGCGCGGATCGCGGAAGTACGCGCGCGCCTTGTAGCGGCGGGCGTTCACGTGGAACGCATTGAGCTGGTTGATCGCAACGCTGGCGGCCCGGGCGAGGCTACGGCGGAGGCGTTGGTCATTCGCAAGGACATTCGAAGTATCGCCTTGCCCAACCCGATTGGCGAAAAACTCAATCCACAAGGTGGCGGCAGCACGATGCAAGGAAAGCAATGAACACCATGAGCACCATGAACATGCCGACACGCCTCATGAAACTTCTGGCCGCCTCCGCGTTTGCATCCGTGCTGCTGACTGCTGGTTGCCAGTCCACCGAGGAAAAACCGAAGGATTGGTTTGAGGGCGGTCCCATGCAGCCAGCCACGGCGGACA